>DATJXW010000017.1:0-39286 GCA_035499895.1 Polyangiaceae bacterium
AGACCCCGGGCGATCACGTCACCACGCGCCGCGGCGCGCCGCTCGATCCGAGCGCGCTCGAGGGCATCGTCGTGCTCGACGGCACCTGGTCGAAGGCGAAAACGCTGTGGTGGCGGAACCCGTGGCTCAACAAGTTGAACCGCATGTCGCTCACGCCCGAAAAACCGTCGATCTACGGGCGCCTGCGCGCCGAGCCGCGGCGCGAGTTCGTCTCGACGCTCGAATCCGTCGGCCACGCCCTCACCCTTTCGAGCGAATCACCCGAGATCCAGCGTGGGCTCGAGCGCGTGTTTCGTACGCTCGTTCAACGCGTGCGCGACGCGAAGCTCATCCCGCCGCCCGCGCGCCGTCCGCCCGGCGCCGTTCGACGCTAGCGGCCGCCACGCGCGTCGGCCGGGGGCAACGTCCGTGCCGTACGGGAGCCGAGCAGGCCCGGAGCGCCTGGTTTCAGGTGAGGATCATGACCCCTCACGAGTGCCTGGTGCTTAACTTCCGGCCGGCCTGCCCCGTTAGTCCCGACAGTGAGTCGTTTCCGCGAAGGTCGAGACGCCGGAGTGAACTCACGTTCTAACCCTTGACAGTGTTGTCTCGACTACTCTAGTTAGTATGCAGCATCAGCGAGGTGAGCGTTCGAGGTGAGAACCTCGAGCGGCACCGGGGAAGGAAATCGAAGGGTCGAGTCGGGCAGGGAAGCGCGCGTGCGCACGGCCGCGGAGGTCGCGCTCAGCGCGCGTGGACTCAGCAATCAACCTAAGGGGTCATGGTTCGTCACTTGGGACGGGAAGGCGCGCGTGCGCCCAGAAGGAAAGGACAGCCGGGATGAAAGACGTACTCAGGCACATTTTCGAGAAGAAGCGGGCATACGAGCAGCTGCCGCTCTTCGGCTGGATGCGCGATGAACGGCTCGAGCCGAGCGAACGGCTCGCCTTCTACCCGTGCATGGCGCACTTCATCCTGACGTTCGGCGACTTGAACAAGTTCGTCTTGCGCGAGCGAAACGCCGCGGATTCGTACCAACAGATGGTGAACGACCACACGCTCGAGGACGACCACCATTGGCCCTGGTATCTCGAGGATTTCACGAAGCTCGGCTACGACACGATGCTGCCGGCGACCGAATGGATGCGCTTCTTGTGGGGTGAGGAGACGAAGGAAAATCGCATCCTCTCCACGCGGCTCACCTCGCTCGTGAAGGGCACGAACGGGCTCGAACGGCTCGTCATCATCGAAGCGATCGAGGAGACGGGCAACGTGCTCTTCGGCACGATGCTGCCGCTCGCGCAGGCGATCGAGCAGGAGCGCGGCATCGAGCTACGCTATTGCGGCGCGTTCCACTTCGAGCGCGAGTCGGGTCACGCGGTGAACGCCGATCACTCCGCGCTCGCCCGCGCCCAGATCACGCCCGCGGAGAGCGACCGCTACAAGCGCGCGGTCGATCTGGTGTTTTCGGCTTTCGAGGCCTGGACGCACGAGCTCTTGCGCTACGCGCTCGCGCACCCCGCGCCCCTGCGCACGAAAGCGCCCAAGGCGCCCTCGCAATCCGCGACCTGGGCGGTCGCCGAGCTCAACCCCGAGTTCGGCGCGATGAAACGGGCGAAATCGGGGTAGCCGGCCGCCGGCGCGGCACGGGTGGCGCCGCCGGGCTTCAGCGAGGCCTGGCGCGCGCCACCGTCTCGATCATCCGCGGAATGGCGACGGAGATCAGAATGCCGAGGTTCGCCCGCTTGTTGTCGACCAGCATGCCCTGCAAGAGCGGGCCGTGGTTCAAGACCGCGACCGTGTGGTTTCCCTCCATGTCGAGCAGGTAAAAGCGCGCGAGCGGGGGAAAGTTCGAGTCGGCGAGCGACGTTTCGAGTTCGGTCGTGATGCGCGTGAAGAGCGCGACCGCGACCGGCTGCTGGTTGAAGCCGGCGAGCGAGAGACCCGCCGCCCGCTCCCAGATGTCGGTGGCGACCAGACCGTCGCGCAAGATGTTGCGTAGGTCGACGACCGCCGCTTCGAGGATTTTCGTGTCGATCATTGTTCTCCCGTGGTGTTGAAAAAGACGAGCGTGGGGTGCGAGCGAGGTGCGGAAGCGAGCTAGAGCCCGCCCACGGTGACCTCGAGCGCGGCTTTGAGTTGTTCGAGCGCTTTGGTCGAAAGGGGTTGTTCCCCCACGGTTCCGAGACAGAAGCCGCCGCGGTCGGAGCGCCCTTCGACCCAGGACATCATGTTGACGCCGAGCAGGAGGGCGCCGGCCGTCGCGTCGATGCCCGGGATCGTGCGCACGTTGGCCATGGCCCAGAGCATCGGTCCGACGAGGGCGACGTGCGCTTCGGAAATGCCGTGCGCGGCGAGCGTGAGCCCGTTGTCGTCGGCGACGAACGCGCCCGTGCACGGGAAGTGATCGAGCGTCCACGCGATGAGCGCGTCCATCCGGTCGGAGGGGTTGTCCGACACCTGCTGGAGCGGCGGCACTTCTTTCGGAGGCGCGGGCTTCTGCACGACCACGGCGGGCGGCGGCGAGCGATCGACGGGCGGCGGCGCCGAACGCGTCCTCGGCCGCGACTTCTGCACGGCGCCGGACGCGCGCGACAAGAGCGCGGCGACGTTTTTCGGGTCAGTCCACGAGACGGATCGGTCCATCGTCACTCCCTCCTTGCTCGACGCCGAGACGTCCCTCGATCTCGGCGACCAGACCATCGAACACCGCGGCGGCGGGCGGCGGCCGCCGGCTCAAGAGGCCGAGCGGCACGCCCGCGCGGCTCGCCTCCAGAAACACGCTGTCCCGCGGGATCGCGGTCTCGAACACGTGATCGCGGTAGAGCGCCCAGAGCTCCTCGAGGCACGCGAGCATCACCGGGTCGCGGAAAGAGCCCATGTTGCTCGCGACGCCGAGGAGCGAACAGGCGCTCCCGGTTTCGCGCAGCTGCGCGAGGAGCTCGAGCAGCCGCGGCAGGGCGCGCAACGCGAGCGGCTCGCACTGCACCACCGCGACGACGTGATCGACCGTCTCGAGCACGACGCGCGTCATGCCGCCGAGGCCCGCCGGCGTGTCGAAGAGCACGAGGTCGTAATCGTTTTGCCCCCGCTCGAGCACGCGTTGCAGGAGGTGTCGCTCCCGCGCTTCCTGCGCGAAGCGATCGACGTCCATCGCCTCCACCGCGCCCACGGGCAAGAGATGGAGCTCGGCGAGCCGCGTCTTCACCACGTCGGGGAGCGCCCCGTCGTGGAGTCCGGCGGCGAGCCCCGGACGCTCGGCGACACCGTCGAGCGAGAGTCCGATGGCCCCCTGCGGATCGGTGTCGACCAAGAGCGTGCGCAGGCCCCGCCGGGCGAACGCATACGCTGAATTCAGGGCGGTGGTTGTCTTCCCCACCCCCCCCTTGAGACTGGAAAATGCGATCGTTTGCCTCATTTCGGATACCCCAACCGGCGCAGATGTTCGAGATTCGCACGTACGAGCTGTGAATTCGGATCGAGCTCGGAGAGCTCGGTGAGAGCTCGCACGGCGTCGTCGTAGCTGCGCTGCATGAGCAGGCGTCGCGCCTCGGCGGTGAGCTCGAGCACGCGGCGCGCGAGCTGCTCCGGCGTCGAGGTCACGACTTCGAGTTGCCGCGGCGAGAGCGGCGGCGGCAGCGAGACTTGGCCTTCGTCGATGCGGCGGAGCGCGTCGAGCATGAGCTCGTGCAGCCCCTTGAAAATGGTGCGCTCCTTCGCCGTCTCGGCGTGGGGGCCGATGCGCGCGCGCATCTCCGGGCGGATCAGGCGAGCGAACGCGTCCTCGCCCGCGCCCATGCCGTCGAACGCCGTCCACACCTCACCGCCGCGCACCTCGATGACGCCCATGTCGGCGTCACCCTGGCTGATGACGACCACCTGCGTCGCGCCCGACATGGCGAGCATCTGAATGAAGTCGACCGGGTTGAAGTTCGCTCGCGCGTGGATGGAAGACGGGCGCACGCCGCGCGCGAGGAGCACGAGCGTTTCTTCGGGGATCGGCCGCGGCGCGCTCGCGACACCGGCCGGAAGGCTCACGTCCACGCCGTCCTCCACGGCGACGATCAAGCGGCCGGAACGCGCCGCGAGCTGCGCGATGGCGTCGTCCGGCGCGCCCGGCAGCGAGCTCGCGTACACGACGAAGCCGAGGCTCGCGCCGTCCCACGCCTGCTCGACCTCTTCCCAAGTCGCGGCGCCGATGGCGCTCACGTTCGTCTGCCCCGCGATCACACGAAGGCAGCGCAAGCGCTCGCGAAGCTCGGGATCCGCCACCACCGAGAGGCTCATCCGGCTATCGGCTTTCGCCCTGCGCGAGAGAACGACGGAACATCACTTCGGCAGCGCGGTCTCGCGGGCGCAGCTTGAGGCACGTTTCGAATGCCTCCGCCGCGTCCGTGAAACGCCGCTGCACGAAGAACGCCGTGCCCTGCGCAAACGTCTCCTTGTAACGACGGTCCTCCTCCGTCTCGAGCACCCGGCCGATCGTACCGATGGATCGGCTGCGCGCCGTGTCGGGCGGGCTCGCGTCGGGCTCGGCGCGCGAGGCCTCGCGGATCTCGGCCGAGGGCGCGGTGGGCGCTTCATCGTGCGTTCGGAAGCCGGAATTCGGCGGTTCGGCGCGCGGCGCGTCGATGCCCGAAATGCGCGGCGGCTCGACGCCGCAGTAGACGCCGACGAGCACCTGGAGCGTTCGCAGTTGCCCGAGCGGGCACATCTGCGCGATGTCCGCGTAGGTCGAAACGCCGTCGACGTAGCGGCCGAGCATGACCACGTCCGGCGAGCGCGGCGCCGAAACGGGGAGCGGAGCGGCCACGCGGTCGAGACCGCCGAGTCGCTTCGCGTACGTCCCCACCAAGAACTCCTTGATCTGATCGATGCTCTTTTGAAGCTCTCGATCTCCCGGTGCTTCGGAGCGCGCGCGATAGAGCGCGGCGAGCGTCTCCTCGTAGCGTTTCTCGCGGAGGAGCGCGACGATGTCCGCGCGCACCGCGGCGACCTTCTGAAGGGTCTCGCCTTCAGATCCTATCGCCACGGCTGAATCGCCTCCCCGCATGGTGGTCATTCATGAGCGCGGTCCCTTCGCGCAGGTGTCCCCGAGCATACCCAAGCGGGACACAAAACGGAAGCCGTGCCCGGGATTCGACCACCCATTTTCCAATCCTCAAGAACGGATCCTCAGCCCTGAGGGTTAACCTTGCCGGGGCTCTAAACGGCTGCAGTTTGTTGAGTGCGGCACCTCCTCACCCGTACCCGGCACACCGCGACCTACACACGGAGAACCCGGCGCTCCGCTCAGTGTTCGCGTGCGAAACGGCTCTGGAACGGCTCCGTGACAGGCTCGCGGAGGCGCGCCGCCTTCACCCGTTCGTGCCTCGGCGAACGCGCGCGCAGCATGGTACCTTTTCCGGTCCCGCGAGCGGGCGGCACGCGTCGAGCGGGCGGCGCGGGCCGCAGCGAACGGGCTACGGTGAAATCGTCAGCGAGCCCGCGTCGAGCGCAATTTCGTAATATCCGTGGTCGTCCCACGTGAGCTCGGTGCCGCACTGCTTCACGGTGCCGCCGTCGACCGTCGCGCGCAGGTACATGCCCGGCGGGAAGTGCGCGGGGAGCGTCCACGAGTAAGTGATGTTGCCGCCGGAGGTCGTGGGCGTGACGCTCGAGACGGCTTTCTGCGCGCGCCAATACGCGCCGATGGCCGTGACCGTGTCGACCCACACGTCGCCGCTCGCGCGCTTGTCCTTCGCGTAGTTGAGCGCGGCGACGGCTTCGGAGATCTGGACGGGGTGGTAACCGCCGTCCGCACCGAACGAATGCATGAGCACCGTCTTCCAGACGTGATTCGTGGCGGTCGAATCCGTCAGTGGGTTGAAACCGGTGGCCGCCGTTTCCGAAGTGCCGTCGGGGCCGCTCGTGTTCGGATACGGGCCGTTCGAGATGTGGCACGGAAGGTTATAGGGGTCCGAGCCGTCGTTCGGGGCGATACCGCTCGTGTCGCTGACGCCGCGATTCACGAGGAAGCGCGCCGCCGCGTACGGCTCCCACCCCTGGTCGCCCTGCGGAGCGGCCATGGAGTAGATGGCCGGCAAGCCGTACTCCGACATGAGCTGCGCCGTGCACTGGTCGAGCTGCGCGTTCGGATCGAACGAAGGAGTCGGCGTTCCGAAACCGCACGACGTACCGTTCGCGTTGCAGTGATTGACCGTGTGGTTGCCGATCTCGTGACCGGCGGCGACCGCGTCGTGCCAGACCTGGTTGCTCCCCTCGGTGCTGCACACGAGGTAGAAGGTGAGCGGCACGCCGACGGCGGCCAAATCCGGATAGTGGGCGATCATCGACGAGAGGTTGTCGTCGAACGTGAAGGACAACGCGCCCTTGTACCCCGCCCAATTGATGATCTTCAGGTTGCCAGGAGTGCCGCTCGGTGGCGCGACCCCAGTCGTCGGCGGCGGATACATGATCGATTTGCCGCCGACCTGGGCGGTGGCACACGGATCGACCGGCCCTGCGCCGCCTTCGCCGGCGCCGCCTTGTCCGGAAACGGCGCCCACGCCGGCCTCGCCCGCGACACCGCCCGACGCGCCCTCGCCCGCCATCCCGGCCGACATGCCGCCTTCGCCTTGATCGGTGCCGCTCGTGCCGCCGCCGGTACCGCCGCTCGCGCCCTTGCCGCCGCTCGCGCCTTTGCCGCCGGAACCGCCTTGCGCGCCGCTGCCGCCTTTGCCGCCTTTGGCTCCCGCGCTGCCGCCTTTCGCGCCGGCTCCCGCGCTGCCGCCGGTCGAACCGCCGCTGCCACCCGTGGCGCCGGTGCCGCCCGCGGTGCCGCCGCTACCGCCGCTGCCGCCGGTGCCGCGTAAGGCGGTGTTCGGAGGGTCCGTGCACGCCACGTAGAGGGTGGCGACCGCCAACACCTCCAAGCCTCGAAAACTCCGAACGTGCATCCCTCGCAAGAACGAACCCATCAAAGCTCACGGCTCCTTGTGCGGGCTCTCACTCTACGCGGGCACCCGAAACCACGCACAGGAATTCGCGAGCGGAAACTCAGGTGAGTCGCACTCGTGCCCACATCGTCGTCACGCCGTGCGCTCCCTGCGGAAAGCCTCGTCGAGAGCGCTGCAAAACGCGACGCTCGTCGCGCACGCCGTGCTCGAAGTGAGACGCGCGAACGCGCGCGATGAAACGATCGAGCGTCGCGCTCACGTCGAGCGGCGACGAACACGCGCGGGTGCAGACGCGACACGGAGTGCGAACGCGACGCACGGAGCGTCCGTCGCTCCGTGCGCAAACCGCGACGCACGCATCGCGACGCACGCATCGCGACGCCCGCACCACGTCGCCCGCGCGACGACGCGCGCGCGTCCACACGTTCGAACACCGAAGGATCCTCGTTGCTCGCGTTGCTTCGAGAAGCCTCAACGAATGACCAAAGCGCGTTCGGCGCGGGTCGCTTTATCGTACGGGGCACCAATTCGGGTCCTTCGGGGCAAACAGGGAAGGTCGAGATGCTGCGCGTGTTGTCGATCGGTTGGGCACTCTTCGGTGTGGTCGGCTGTGGCGGGGGCGAGGTCGTCGCCGTGAAGTTCGTGGGTAAGGACGCGAACCCGAGCGCCTATTTCAGCTGCACGCCGGATCCGAGCGGGACGAGCTTTTCGTGCGCGAGCGGGCAAGCCTTTCACCAATACGACCGCGAGTTCGACGCGGGGCAGGCGTGCCAATACGGCATCGCGAGCGTCTACGTCGAGACGAGCGGCAGCGGGAAAGTGACGCGCCTTCAATACGACTGCGCGGTCGCGCCCGTCACTCCGTTCCCCGATTCGCCACCGCCCGCGCCACCGCCCGCGCCGGCGCCCACGCCGACGGGAGCTCAGCCGTGACCGCGAGCAACCCCGCGCTCCAAGTCGACGCGAACGCAGCGTGGCGCGACGTGCACTCCGCGAACGATCCTGTCGTCTGCACGCGTTACGAAATCACGCCCACCGCGACGAACCCGACCGATCGCTTCCGCGAAGTCGGAGGCGCACTCAAAGCCGTCCTCGACGACGCGTTCACGAACGGAACGCCGTTGCGCGTTCCGGGCGGCCGCTGGTCGCTCTCGAACATTGCGAAGCCGTCCGGGGCGCTGCTCGATCTCGCGAACCATCGCAGCATCGGGCTCGCGCCGCCGTCGTGGTTCGTGCCCGCCGGGCTCATCGCGAGCCACGCGGCCGGGGTGTCGCCCGTGCTCGTCTCGGCCAGCATGAGCGTGAACGCGGTGAATCGCGAGCTCGCGAAGCTGAATCTGGCGCTACAAACGTCGGGGGCGAGCGACGGGCAATCGCTCGCGGGCGCCATCGCCACGGGCACGCACGGCGCGGACGTGAAGGTCGGCGCGCTCCACGACACGGTGCTCGCCGTGCACCTCGTCGTTTCCCCCACCCTCTCGGTGCTCGTGCAAGCGGCCGGCGGTTCGCTCACGCAGAGCGCCGCGGACGCGCTCGGGGCCTGGTTCGGCATTCCGTGCTCGTTGATGAGCGACGATCGACTCTTCCGCGCCGCGCGCGTGCACCTCGGCTCGCTCGGCATCGTGCTGAACCTCGTGCTCGCGACCGTGCCGCTCTACTACCTCGTCAAGCACAGCTCGCCCCATGCGGACGGGGACGCGCGCTGGCGCAACGTCCTCTCCACGCGCCAGCCGAACGGCGCCGACCCGTCGCATCCGACCGATCCCGACTTCGTGCAGCTCGTGCTCGATCCGTACGTGCCCGAGCCCGCGAGCGACCCGCGCGCGTGGGTGATCTCGATGCAGAAGTTCCCCTATCACGGGCAATCCGGCGTCATCACCCAGCCGACGGACGTGAGTTTGAAGTCGGATCTCTTCGATTTCTTGCCCGGGCTCGTGCACCTCTATCAGGACAACATCGAGCTCCCGGGTAACCCGCTGCTCCGCGTGATCACGGACGCTCAGTTCAAGTCGCTCTACGGCACCACGGTCACCTCGGCGTCGGCGGTGCCGGGCGCGATGTTCGGGCCACCGAGCTTTCTCGGTTTGGACTTCGGGACTTTGCGCGGCGCGAGCGCCGAGTACGTGTTCGACGCGACTCAAGCGCTCACCGGCATCGACACCATCCTGAACACGCTGAAGTCCCAGGCCGACGACGCTCGCCGTCAATTCCTCGGGGGGATCGGCGTGCGCTTCGTGCGCGGCTCGGACGCGTGGCTCGCCATGAACAACAAGCCGCTGAACGTCTTCGTCGAGCTCCAGAGCCTCTACACGACCGAGCTCCCTGCGATTCACGCCGCCATCGGTCAAGCCCTGACCCAGGCCGGCGTTCCCTACGGCGGCCATTGGGGCCAATGGGCGATGAACACGCCGGCCGTGCTCGAGCGCTGGTGGACGCAAGCCGCGATCGACGCGTGGAAAGCGGCGCGCGACGAGTTTCTGCCGACGCCGGGCGCGAAGGCGATTTTCTCGAGTCAGCTCCTCGCGGCGTCGGGCCTCGAGTAGAGGGCCCGCGACGTTCAGCGCTCGAACGCGACGTCGACCGGCGTGGCGCCGAGCACGGTCGTGAGAGCGCCCGGCGCGATCGCGACGAGAAACCCGCGCGCGCCGCCGTTCACGAACACGCGCTCGAGCTCGAGCACGCCGCGTTCCACGTAGATCGGCATGGCGCGCTTGAGTCCGAACGGCGACGTGCCGCCGACCCGGTAGCCCGAGTGGCGATCGGCGACCTCCGGAGCGCACGGTCCCACGCTCTTTTTTCGGAGTTGGCGCGCGAGGTTCTTCGCGGACACTTCCCGATCGCCGTGCATCAAGACGCAGAGCGGCTGCTTGCGCTCGTCCTCGAAAATCAGCGTCTTGACGACCGCGTGTTCCGGAACGCCGAGCTCGCGCGCCGACACGCGCGTCCCGCCGCGCGCCTCGTAGGCGTAGAGGTGCGGCTCGAAGGCAATCCCGTGCTGCCGGAGCACGCGGACCGCGGCCGTCACCGGGTAATCGACGCTCATGGCTCAGCGCGCGCCGCCCTTGCCGAGCGCGCTGACGAGCTCCTGCAAGCTCGCGCGGGTGCGTTCGATGCTCGGAGCGTCCTGACTTTCGAGCGCCGCACGGAAGGCGGCGAGCAAATGGCCGAGCCGCTCGCGTTCGAAGCGCGTGAGCTCGACGAACAGCGCGTCCGCGCGCGCGAGCAGGGTGACGTTCGGCAACGCGTCGCGCGGGTGAAACTTGAGGCGCGCGAGGTTCTTCCGCGCCTCCGCGAGCGCTTGCTTCGAGAGGCGCCCGCTGTCGCGCTCGATCGTGAAGCTCGCCGTCTTGCCCGTGGCGACGACCGTCGCATCGACGTCGAGCACGCCGTTCATGTCGTAGGAGAAGCGGACCTCGACCGTTTCGCCGCCGCCCTCGCGCGCCGGGACGCCCTGGATCAGGTATTCGCCGATCTTCTGGTTCTTGCTGCACTGGGCGTGCTCGCCCTGAAAGACGCTCAGGCGAATCTGGGTTTGGTTACTCCCGAGCGTCGAGAACGGGCGCACGCGGCTCACGGGCAACACCGTGCCGCGCTCGATGATCGGCGTGAAGATGTCGCTCACCACGGCTTCGCCGAGCTTCTCCGCGGTCGCGACGCCGAGGCTGAACGGGGCGATGTCGGTCGTGACGAGGTCGCCGACGGCGGCGTCGCCGGCCTTGAGCGCCGCCTGCACGGCGGCGCCGAGCGCGACGGCTTCGTCCGGCGGGAGCGTGCGCAGAGGAATGCGCCCGAAGAGCTCGGCGACGAGCCGCGCGACGCACGGCATGCGCGTCGCTCCGCCGACCAGGAGCACCTCGTCGACCCTGCGCGCCGGCAGCTGCGCGTCGCGCAGCGCCCGTTCGATGGGCCCCACCATGCGCCCGAGCAGCGGCGCGAACAGGGCGTCGACTTCGGCGCGCTCGAACGCGAACGTCGCGTCACGCGGCCCGGCCGAGGTCGGCAGCGCCGGGAGCAGCACCTCCGCCCGCGCCTCGCTCGAGAGCCGGCGCTTCGCCCCTTCCACCGCCGCGCGCAGCCGGGCACGGCCGACGGTCGGTTCGACCTCGGCGTGATGGTCGTCGCGCAGGCGCACGAGGGCGTGCTCGAGCATCGCGTCCACGAAATCCTCGCCGCCGAGCCGCGTGTCGCCGGCCGACGCCTGGATTTCGATGACGCCCTCCATCACCTCGAGCACCGTCACGTCGAAGGTGCCGCCGCCGAGATCGATGACGACGGCGCGAAATTCGCGATCGCGCTGGTGCAGGCCGTACGCGAGCGCGGCGGCCGTCGGCTCGTTGATGATGCGCTCGACGTTGAGCCCGGCGAGCGCGCACGCGTCGCGCGTGGCACGGCGTTGAAACTCGCCGAAGTACGCGGGCACCGTGACCACGGCTTCCGCGATGCTCGCGCCGAGCGCCGCTTCGGCGTCGCGCTTGAGCTCGGCGAGCACGAGCGCGGAGAGCTCGACGGGCGAAAACAGCCGGCCTCCGAGCTCGAACTGCCGCGCCGTACCGATGTCGCGCTTGAACGCGAGCGCGGTGCGCGTCGGGTGCGACGTGGCGCGCGCGCGGGCCGCCGCGCCGACGAGCACCGTGCCGTCCTCGTCGAGCGAGACGGCGCTCGGCGTGAGGAGCTCACCGACGGCGTTCGGGAGCACGCGCGGCTCGCCGCCGTCGAGCGTGGCGACCAAGGAATAAGTGGTGCCGAGATCGATACCGACGTTCACTGGCTTCATGGCTTCTCGGGCAGGACGGTCGCGAGCTCCCCGCACATTTTCAGGGCATTCGCGCGACGGACGTCGTAGGAAAGCCCGCTGACGGCGCCCTCGCCGCGCGCGCCCCGGGCGTAAAGCGGCCAGGCGTCGCGCACGTCCTGACAGGCGCCGCTCGCGATGCTGCCGTCGATGCCGCTCGCGAGGAGCGCGAGGCGTTGCTCGTTCGAAACGGGATCGGCGTTCGGCGCGGCGCTCGCCGCCGGTCCGTCGGGCGGGTCGAGCAGCGGGCGGCTCGTGTGCGAGCCGGGATCCGACGCCATCGCGAGCAAGAGCCGAACCGCCGCGTACAGGATGCCGAACCCGGCGCCGATGCCGCGCCAGCCGCCGCGCTTGCGGAGCTTCTTCAGCGTCGCGTCGTGCGGCACCACGCGCGGCCAGATGGTGCGGTAGAGCGTCGGCGCGAGTCGCTTCAAACGCTCCTCGAACGCCGGGTTCTTCTCCTGCGCTCGCTCGAGCGGCGCGATCGCGGAACGAAAGTCGGAGGTGCGCACCGCCTCGACGAGCACGCGCAGCGTGTCGTCGTCGATCTGTCCGTGCAGGCTCGTGAGCTCGCGCAGCAGCGTCCAGCGGGCCACCCATTGGACGCCGATTTCCTTCACGCCCACGCCGAGCGCGCTCGTCCAGGCGTCGAACTTTTGCAGCAACCGCGAGGCGTTCGCGAAGTCTCCCCGCGTGAGCAGGCCAATCGCGACTTCGAGCACCTGCGACGGCACGAAACCGCGCGCGCGCTCCGTGGGCCGACCCTCGAGCACCTCGAGCAGGATCGAGACGGCGGTCGCGGCGTCGCGCGCCTTGATGGCGGCGACGAGCGGCGGGACCGCGGGCACCGCTTCGAAACTCGATGTCGCCCCGCGTGACGCTTGCAGTGGCGGAGTCGCGTCACCGGGCGGCGCCTGCAGCGCCGGAGTCGCGTCGGTCGGCGGCGCTTCCGGTAGCGCGACGGCGGGCGCGTCCGGAGCGTGCGGCGGCGACGGAGCAGCGGGGCCCGGACCGTGCGCGGCAAGCCAGGCGGGCGGCGCGCCCTCCAAGAGCTCGTAGGCCGCGCGGAGCTCGCGGAAGCCGTCGGGGTCGCGCTCCGGGGAGCGGACGCGAACTCCCTTCAAGTACGCGCGACGAACCGCGTCGGCGGACGTCGGCCGCGTGAGACCGAGCACCGTCAGCGCTCCCCGCGGATCCATCCGGCGCAGAGTACGGAGTCGGAATTCGGGTGGCAAGGCTCGCGTCGCGGCACCGTGACAGCGCGAACGCGCGGTCCTAGGCTCCGAGCATGTCCAAACTCAAGCTCACCTATTTCGACTCGCCGACGAGCCGCGGCGAAGAGTGCCGGCTCGCCCTGTTCGCGGCGGGCGTCGACTTCATCGACAATCGCATCCCGCGGAGTGATTGGCCGGGACTCAAGCCGACGACGCCGTTCGGCTCCTTGCCGGTGCTCGAAATCGAGGGAAAGCCGCCGGTTAGCCAGACGAACATGATTTTGGGGTACATCGGCCGCCACTACGGACTCTTGCCGAAGGACGATTGGGAAACGTTCAGACTTGAATCACTACTAGGAGCTTGTGAAGATCTGCGGGCCGCGGTCGGCAGCACCTTCGGTATCCAGGATCCGGAGGAGCTCAAACGCCGCCGCGCGGCGATCGTCGAAGGGCCGGTGCGGACCTGGGCCGGCAACATGGAAAAGCAGATCCGGGGACCGTTCGCGGGCGGCGCGGCGCTGAGCGTGGCCGACATCAAGCTCTACGTGATCGGCACGTGGTTCAAAAAAGGGGTGCTCGATCACGTGCCGACGGACGTGCTCGCGCCGTTCCCGAAGCTCGACGCCGTCCACGCGAACGTGAGCGCGCACCCGAAGATCGTCGCCTGGTACGCGCGAAAGAGCTGAAAACCGGCTCGACGGACTCAAAACATCACGCCGTCGGCGACGTAGATGCCGACGGGCAGCTTCGGATTTTCCGAAATCGCATCGGGTGAGTACGCCGCTTCCAGACGGAAGACGGCGGCCTGACCCCAGATGATGTACGCGCCCCCGCCGGCGCCCCATTTCAGGCCCACGCCTCGGCCGTCGGCGGGATCGCGAAAGGTGTAATCGGACCAAAGGCGTCCGGTGTCGAAGAGCACGTCGCCGCCGAGGTGGAACGTCTGCCCGAGCAGCTGAAACTGCACGAGCATGGCGCGGAGCTCGACGTTCCCGATGGCCTTGAGCTTGCCGAGGTAGCGGCCGTCGGGCACCCCGCGCACCGCTTGCGCGCCGCCGATCATCTCGTAGGTCTGAAAGGGGCCGCCCGTGTAGAGATCGAAGAACGGCACGTGCCCGACCTCGGCGTCGATGAGAGCGCGCGCCGCGAACACGACCGGGCCGCCGAGCGGGACGTATTTCGCGAGCACGACGCCGAGCGCGGCGTAATCGACGCTCGTGTCGAGCGGAAACGCCTGCACGCCGCGGACGCCGATCTGATGGAACGCGCCGCGGTGCGGGAAGTACTCGTTGTCGCGCGTGTCGTAGAGCAGGCCGAACCCGAGCACCGCGAGCGTCGAGTCGCGATAGCCGCGAACGCGCCCCGACGCGACGTCGTCGGCCAGCTTGCTCCCGGCGTACGCGCCCGGGGCGGCGTAGCGCAGCGTCGTCGCGAGCGCGAAGTCCCACGGCGCGCGCCAACCGATGCGGGTGAGCTCGCGCAGGCGCGCTTCGCGCTCGTCGTATTGGAAGTAGCGGCCCGGTTCGCCGTTCACGACCGCGGGCCGCGCCGCGCCCGACGCGTTACCGAGCCCGAAGTAGCCTTGATTCACGGTGTTCGAGTAGGAGATCGCCGGGTTCAAGCGCACGCTCGAACCGAACGCGCGCGGCGCGTCGATCTGCCAGAGGTAGCTCTGCTGCGTGAACTCGGTGCCGTGGGGGCCGGATTTGACGCTCGTCGCGAGCAAGAGATCCATGTTCCACACGTACGGCTGCGTGCCGCCGGCGAAACGGGTGAGCGTGCCGACGCCGCCGAACTCGAAGCCGATGTCGCTGTCGCCGCCCATCAGCGGAAACGCCGCCGGCTCGAGGCGCGGCGTCTCGTAGTCGAGCGCGTCGGTCGCCGGGGTCTTGCCGTGCGGCAACGTGACCTCGGGACGCCCGCCGCGCGTCGGCGCAAACGGGTGCGCGTCGTCGTCGTCCGCGAGGGCCGGCGAGGCGGACGTGGCGAGCGCGACGACGAGCGCGCCCGCAAAGATGCGAACAAGCACGGCCGCCCCGTAGCACGAAGCCGGGGTCGGCCGTGCGGCGGCCCGATCCGGGGCCGAAACGCTCAGGGCAGCGGCGCGAGCGCCACGCCGCGGAAAACTTGGTTCGCGCCGGGCGTCGTGAGCAAGGT
Organism: Polyangiaceae bacterium; assembly: GCA_035499895.1. Classification (GTDB taxonomy): domain Bacteria; phylum Myxococcota_A; class Polyangia; order Polyangiales; family Polyangiaceae; genus PMG-095. Next base: position 15,081 of record DATJXW010000017.1, read on the forward strand.
CGGCGTCGCCGTGAGCGTGCCGAGCGCGCCGCTCGCGTCCACGAGCGAGACGAGCTCGCCGCTCGCGCCGGCGCCGTTGCCCGCCTTGCGCACCGCGAAGAGCGTGACGACGCCGTTCGAGATGACGCCGGTGAGGCCGCGATACGCGTCGGCGAAGTTGCCCGCCGTGCCTTCGGCGGTCCAGCTGCCGCCGACGAGAGCGTACTTGGTGACGCCGCCGCCCACGGCGTTGGTGTCGTCGGCGACGTAGAGCGTGTCGACGCCGGGGTTGCCGTCGAGATCGGCGAAGAAGAAGGCGTAGGGGCTCGTGCCGCTCGTCGCGATGCCGGGCAGGTTCGTCTGCGTTTGGTTCGTCGTCGTGGGCAAGCCGGTGCCGATGGTGCTCAGGCGGAAGTTCGAACCGGACGAGTCCGACGCGTAGAGCTGCCCGCCAAAGAGGCCGACCTGACGGATGTTCGCGACCGTCGTCCCGCTCGTATTGAGCTGCACGGAGGTGGTCGAACCGCGCGTCGTGTACCGAACGCCGCCCGCCGCGCCGCCGAGCCAGAGATCGGTCCCGTTCGTGCTCGCGGCCGAGCGCGGATTGTTCTTGTCGGACCAATCGCCGAGCGCGGTCGAGGTATCGACGTTGCCCGCCGCGTCGACCAAGCCGACCACGCGCGGGACGGTCGCAGCCGTACTCGAGGCGGCACCGCCCGAGATCGGAGCCGGCGCTCCGTAACCCGCCAACACGACGAAGTGGCCGTCGCTCGAAAGCGTCAGGAAGCCCTCGCTCGTCGCGACGCCGCTCGCCACGAGCGGGTAATTCGCGCCGTTCTGCGCGGTGGGGAGGGCCGTGCTCTTCACGAACGCGCCGGTCGCCGTGTACTCGTCGACGAACACCGGGTTGCCCGTGCTCACGAGCGAGCCCGAGCCGTCGCCGATGCGGTAGACGACGACGTCACGCGCCGGGCCGCTGCCGCCCGCGCCGCCGGCACCCGCGCCGCCGCTACTCGTGCCGCCCGCACTCGACCCGCCCGCGCCCGCGCTCGTGCCACCGGCGCCCGCGCCGCTCGAGCCCGCGTTCGCTCCGCCGGCAGCGGAGCCGGCCGCCCCAGCACTCGCTCCACCGGCGCCCGCGCCACCGGCACCCGCGCCACCCGAACCACCGGCGCCTGCCGCTTGTCCGCCGGCGCCCGCCGCGCTCGTTCCGCCGCTGCCGCTCGCGCCGGCGCCGCCGCTCGTCGTTCCGCCGTTCGCGGTCATGCCGCCGGCGGAGGTCGTCCCGGCTGCGCCGCCCGTTGCCGCCGCCCCGCCGGCTCCGGTGCCGTTCATCCCGCCGGCTCCCGAACCACCGCCGTCACCGCACGTGATGATCACGCTGCCCGTCTCGGGACACGCGGGGTCGCCGTCCGAAACGCTGACGGTCGCGGTCACCGTGCCGGAAGCCGTGCACACGAGCGTGGCCGACGGCGTGTTCGCGCCGGTCAGCGTCGCGCCCGGCGCCGTCCATTGGTACGAGAGCGGAGACGGGCCGTCGTCCGCGTCGGACGCGCTCGCGGAGAGCGTCACGCTGCCGCCTACGGCGACGCTCGACGGCGAGGCGCTCACGTCGTTCAGCGTCGGGCAAAGGTTCACCGTGCCGTTGACGAGCACGCTGCCCGTGGTCGCATTCTGATGGCAGAGGAGCTCGACGCTCACGGGCGTGGTCTGACCCGCGACCACGTCGAACGGCGCCGAGCCGCTGCAGCTCGCCGCGCCGCTCAGGGGCGTCGCGCTCAAAGTGATCGAGTAGCCGTTGCCCGCCGGAATCGCGCCGATGTTCGCGCTGAGGGTGGTGCTGCGCGTTTCGTCGATCGTGCCCGACTTCGAGAACGACGCCGGTCCCGTGATCACGTAACCGACGTTGCCGAGCGTGACGCCGTTCGCCGTGAGCGAGAGCCCGATGCTGCCTCCCCGCTCGGCGACGTTGCCGGCGGGCGTTCCGTCGGAGCAGGCGAGCGGCGCGGCGGCGAGCGCCAGCGTGAACAGAGACGCGCGGAGCGAGAACGCTTGGAGCGAACGAGCGGTGTTGGCCACGCCGCGCCTCATGCAATTCGGGAGCCAACGGCGGGGCACGATGCCGCGCCGATTTCGGCGCCATTTCGCGCGCGAATGCCGAGCGCGAGGGTGCGAGTCTCCGATTTTCGAACTCGGTCACCGATTTTCGTCGGCGGCGCGGGACGCGGGGACGCGCGTTCGTCGCGCGTCGCTCACGCAAATGACATCGACTGCACGAGCGCCCCGAGCGCGTGAGCGGCGACGTCGATCTGGAGAAAGGACGCCACGGGCGAGATCGGGAACGCGCCCGTGACCGCGGCCGGCGCGACCGCCGGCGCGTAGTCGTCGCCGGCGAGCTGCTGCGCGAGCACGAACTCACGCGCGAGGCGCACGGCGTGGCGCTCGTCCGGCGTCGCGGCGACGGGCGCGAGCGCTTCGATCGTCGCGGCGGTGCGCGCGACTTCGGGCACGCCCGGGCCGACGCCGCCACGGTGCGGCGCGTGCGTGCGGACGCAGCGCGCGAGGTTCGCGGCGGCTCGGCCGACGCTCGCGTCGTCGCCGCGAGCGCGCGCGGCGACGAGCGCCCAGGGCGCGTACGGTTCGTCGTCGAGTCGTGCGACGACGGCGCGGTAGAGCGCGTCCGGAGCCCGTAGGCCGAGCGCCGTCACGACTTGCGCGGCGTGCCACGGCGACGCGGCGAGCTCGGGCGCGCGCGCGACCTCTTCGAGCCGCGACGTGCAGTCGATGCCGGCGAGCGCAGCGAGCGCCAGCGTCCCCGCGAAGAGCGGCAGCGTGTCCGGCAGCCGGACGCTCGCGTCGCCCGCGAGTCCCCGCGCGAGCGCCCCTTCGAGCCAGCGCTTGGCGCGCACGGCCGCTCCGCGCGAGCCACTCTGGGAGAACAGCGCGCGCACGAGCAGCGCGACCCGGCCGTGGAGCAGCGGCGGCTCGGCGACGCTCGCGCCCGTCGCGGGCTCGAAGCCGAACTCGATGCTGGATTCGCGCACGCGCGCGCCGAGCCACGCCGCCGCGGCGGCGATCGGATCGGGCGGGGGCGCAGGCACTTCGACGAGCCGCGCGACGACGCGCGAAGTCTCGAAGGCGAAGAGTCCGTCCGAAGGCCAAGCGTCGCGAGCGAGCCCCACCTTGTCTTCGAGCGCTTGCAGGAACTCTTCGGGGGCGAGGGCGTGCTCGCGCGCCACGTCGGGGAGCAGCGAGCCGCGGGCGGCAGGCGCGAGGAGCGCGAGACCGTGCGTCCCCACCTCGAGCTCGGCGGCGGCGCTCGCGAGCGCGAGCCGGCGGGGCGCGTGCGGATACGACGCCTGCGCGACGACGCGACCGCGCGCGCTCTCCGGCACGCCGCCGAAACGCGGGTCGGCGAGCGCGTGCACGAAGGCGCGCGCGAGCCGCACGCCGGGCTCGCCGTCGGTGCTGCCCGAGCAACCGACGAGACGCCCGTCGAGATACAAGGAGACGATGGGAGTCGCGTCCGGCATGCGACCGGGCGCCGACCAGCGCGCGAAATCGACTTGCCAGGCGAGGAGCGCGCGGAGCGCGGTTTTGACGCCGGTGCGCTCCTCCGCCGTCAGCGGCGCGGGCAGCGCCTGCAGCGGGAACTCGACGCTCATGCGCGCGCGCGCCGTCGCCGTGCCCGCCACGCGAGCGACGTACCGAGCCCGACTTCGTCGAGCGCTCCGAGGATTTCACCTTCGACCACGTCGGCGATCACGCGGCGCTGCGTGACGGAATCGAGCACGCCGAGCGCCTTCGCCGCGCCCCGCGCGCTCCGCGGCGCGTCCCGACCGAACCAAAACTCCTCCTCGATGCCCATCACGAACTCGGCGACGCGGTCGGCGAGCTCTTGACGCTCGGCCAAGGTGAAGAGCGGCGCGCGATAAGCCGCGTAGTACCAGCCGAGGCGCGCGTGATGCACTTCGTCCGCCGCGAGCGAGCCGAAGAGCGCCCTCGTGACGGGATCGGTCGCGCGACGCCGGCACTCGGTGAGCAGCGCCGCCGCCAGCGTTTCGCCGATGGCGGCGTACTTGAACACCAAAAAATCCACGTTCGCCAGGTTCGTCGCCGCGGGCACGCTCGCCCTGAGCGCTTCGTGCTCGATGCGCACGCTCACCGGGCCGCCCGTGCAGAGCTCGGCCATGCGCAAGCAATACTCGGCGTGTCGGATCTCGTCGCTGCCGACGCGCGTCGAAGCGGCGACGATGTCGAGCGGCGCGCCCGTGAAGGCGAGCCCCGCGGTGATCTGCGAGAACAGGCCGACCGCGCTGTACTCGCCCATCGCGAGCTTCGTGAAGAGGTCGCCGGCGAGAGCGAGCGCGGGCTCGGCATAACGGCCGCGCTCGAAGGCGTCCCAGGGGATCGGCTTGGCGACGCGCGCGAGCTCGCCCCGAAGCGCGCGCTCGTGATGGCGAGCGAGCGCGGTCTTGCTCTTCGTGCGGCTCACGTCGATGGTGCCGAAGCTCATTGGGCCCCTCCCTTGCCGCCTCCGAACGCTTCGGCCGCGAGCACGAAGAAGCCGGCTTGCCCCGCCGTCCCCTTGCCCGCGGCGCCGCCTTGGCCGCGCCCCGCCCTGCCGCCCGAACCCGATCGGCCCGCCTTGCCGCTCACGCCGCCCCCGTTACCGAAGGCGGCAATCGCAAGCACGATCCCACCTTGTCCGAACGTGCCGCCCACGCCCGCCTGGCCGCCCTGCGGCACTCCGCCGGCTCCCGCGCCGCCTTTGCGTCCGCCCTGACCGCCGTTTCCCGCACCGCCACGCCCGCTCGCGCCACCGGCGCCGCTCGTCGCGCCGGTTCCGCCGTAGGCGCCGACGGCGAGCACGATGTAGCCGCCCGTTCCGAGCGCGCCGCCCGTCGAGCCGCCGGTGCCGCCCTTGCTCCCGCCCGTTCCGGAAGTGCCGCCTGTCGTCGAGCCACCGTTGCTTCCGCCCAGCCCGCCGCCGAAGGCGCCGCCCGCGAGCACGATGTAGCCCGAACCGCTCGTCGCGCCGTTCGAGTCATCGCCTTCCGAGTGCCCGGCGCAGCCGGCAAGCTGCGACGGCACGACGCACACGACGGCCGTACCGAGCGCGAGTTCAGGAACGAACGACGTCTTTCGCGGCATGCCACTCTCCCACTCTCGAGTGTAACGCACGCACGCGTGACGGCCAATCCGTAACCCCGTCACTCACGCGACCCCGAAGAGCCACGCCGCGCCGGGTTGCGCCACACTGTGCCGCCCGCGCGAAGAGCCTAATTCTGGCCTCAGAGTGCGCGCTCGGCGAGCGTGTCGCTCACCTCTTCGGTCATGCCGAGCAGGGCGAGTCGCGTCTCGGCGACCATCTTCGTGCAACCGACGACGAGAGAGCCCACGCCGGCGAGCCCGACGCCGAGCGCGACGAGGGCGCACGCGTGGAACACCGCGACGAGCTCGTACGAGGTCGCGAGCGCGCCGACGACCGAGATCAGGGCGCAAGCGGCGAAGCTCCCGAGCGCCGCGTAGATGATGCGAAGCGCGCTCATCAGCATGCGCGCGCGGGCGCGCAGCCGTTCGATTTGGCGCAAGCGGCTCCCGTGCCCCGCGTCGTTCGCGCCGGCTCGCGCGAGCTCGGTCGTGAGCACGCGCGTCCGATCGACCACCCGCGCCACACGATTGCTCGTGCCGAGCGCGAGCACCGAACAGGCGTTCGTCAAAATGCAGGGCGCCACGATGGCCGTGAGGACCGCGAAAGGATTGTCCACGGACCGAGTATGCACGGCGTTGCGCGCTACTCGAAATAGAAGACGGTGTTCACGTCGCTCGCCGCGCCGCCCTGGTGAATGGCGCCGCCCGGCAGGTAGATGCGGCCGGCGATCGTCGCGGCACCGAAGCCGTGACGCGGGACGAGCATGGGCGGGAATGCCTGCCAGCTGTCCGTCACCGGATCGTACGCTTCGATGTTGTCGAAGACGCCGAGGTCGTTGTCGGCGCCTTCGCCGCCGAAGAGGAACAAGCGCCCGTCGAGCACCGCCGCCGCGGCGCCGCCGCGCGGAGTCGGGATGGGTGTTTTGGTTTCGTAGGACTGCGACGCGGGATCGAACTCGAGCGTCGTCGGACGAAACTCCGTGATGTCGTGGGTGCGGCCGCCGCAGACGTAGAGCTTTTCGCCCGCGGCGAAGGCGCCGCAGTGCTCGCGCGTCTCGGGCAAGTCCGGCAGGGTTTGCCAGCTGTCGGCGACGGTGTCGTAGACCGATGCGAAGGCCGTCGCGGCGCCGCTGTTGCCGCCGCCGAACACGTAGAGCTTCGTTCCGAGCACGGCCACGCAGCCGCCCGCGCGTTCGGTGCCGGCGGGGAGCGGCTGTTTCTCGGTCCAAGCGTCCGCCTGCGGATCGTAGACGAAGGTGCGACCGGTTGCCGGCCCCGTGAGGCTCGTGCCCGCGTAAAAGCCGGCGACGTAGAGCTTGCCGTTCACGACGCCCGCGGCCGGATGGTTGAACGGGCTCGGAAAATCGGCCGCGTTGCGCCACCTGTCGTGCGCGGGGTCGTAGGCGATGACGCTCGGCGTGACGTCGGGCGTGTAGCCGCCGAGCACGAACACTTCGCCGTCGAGCGCCACGACGCCGTGCTCTTGGCGCGCGACGGGCAGCGACGCGAGCCCGGTTTCGGTCGGTGTTCCGTCGCTGACGGCGCTCTCGCCGCCCTCGCCCGCCCCGGCGCTCGGAGTCGCGCCGCCCGCAGCGCCGATGCCGGCGCCGCCGCTGCCCGCTGCCGGATCCGCGCCTCCCGCGCCCGTGCCCGCGACGCCGACGGCTCCGCCGGCGCTCGGCATTCCGCTGAAACCCGAGCCGCTCGCCCCGGCGCGCGCTTCGCTCGTGCCGGCGCCGCCGCCCGCTCCCGTGCCGCCCTGCCCGACGACGCCGGGAGCACCGCTCGCACTCGCCGTCATGCCGGCGGCCGTCGTCGAGCCGGCCGTCGCGCTGCCCGACGTGCCTCCGGCGCCGGACGCACCACGACGCGGCGCGCCGCTCGTCCCGCACGCGGCGACGACCAAGGCGAGCTCGCACGCGAAGACGGCGCCGTTCCGTCGCAGCACGCTGCGAGGTTTAGCCCGGCCGGCTCGCGGCGGCTACCGCTACTGGCAAGCGATGAAGTGCACGTCGTCGATCCAAATGTCGAAATCGACGCCGGGCCAAATCTGCCACTCGATGTCCTTCAGCTTCTGCGCGTCGATCATCGGCGGCCGCGGATTGCCCCAATCCGATTGCTGGGTGAGCTCGCTCCACATGAGGCTCACGTCCTTCCATTCCGGCCCGACGATGAGCTCGCGACCGAACGCGTTGAAACACTCCTTGGTGCACTTACCGCCGTCGGGGTGCGTGTTCACGTCGTTGATCTTCAGACGAACGTCGAGGCCCGGCTTCGCCGATTTGATCTTGAAGGCGACGCCCGCGTACTTCGACGCGTCGTAGAAGCCGCCGCCGGCGAGGAAGTTCACGCCGACCGCCGCGCCCCACGGATCCGAATTGTCGGTCTTGCCGACGAAGTGCATGCCGTGCTTCGAGCCGGGCGGGCCGCCCGCCGACGGTTTCACGGCGCCGGCCGGGATCGAGATCGTCGCGTGATCGGCCTTGCCGACCCACCAGCTCCCGGTGCGACCGTCGAGCGGAGCGGCAAGCGCGTTGCCGTCTTCGAGATCGTCGATGAGACCGTTGTCGGCTGCCTTCGTCCCGTGAGCGCACGTCGGCGGCACGTTCGCGACCGGATCGGCGATGTGCGAGCTGTCGACCGGCGCCGCGGCGGCGGGCGGCGCGGCAGGCGCGGCGGCCGTGGTCGCGGGTGCGGCCGCGGGCTGCGGCGGGTCGCCGGCACAGGCCACGGCGAGGCAAGCAGTGAGCAGGGGAAGAGCGGTGACAGCGAGAAGCTTCGTCATGGGTTTACCCCGACGTTGCTACGACGCCGACCGAACGCTTCGCAAGCGCTCGCTCAAAAGGCCAAAAAGATGCGGCGACGCCGCGCGGCGCGCCGCCGGCCGAGCACCGTGAGGGCCAAGCCGAGTCCGAGCCCGAGAGCGCCGCGGCCGTCTTCGTCGCGAGCCACCACGCAGCCGCAGCCGCGCGCGGGCGTGGCGCTGCTCGGCGCGGCGAGCGCCGGCGCGTGACCCGACGAGCCCCCCGACCCCTCGACGTGATCGCCGCCCGTGCCGCCGCCGGAAGTGCCTCCGAGGTCGCTCGCTCCGCCTTGTGACGGCGCGCCGCTCTCACCCGGTGTGTCGTCGGCGGGCGGCGTCGAGCCGTGCGTGTGTCCGCCGCCGGTTCCGTGCGAGGAGCCGCTCGGCTTGCTCTGCGAACCGCCGCTTCCCTCCGTCGTCGGGCCGCCCCCGAGCGGGCCCCCCGTCGTGCCGATGGGTGTCGTCGGCTCGCCCGCTTCTCCTCCGCCTCCGTGGGTGCCGCTGCTGCCACCGTGGGCCTCGCCGGCTGCCCCCGCTTCGCCGGCCGCTCCCGTCGTGCCGCCGACGGCGCCGACGACGACGAGTGAACCGGCCGCTCCCGCAACGCCGCCGCTCGCGCCGCCGCCACCCGAGCTCACGCCGCCGGCACTCGAGCTCACGCCGCCGGCAGCCGCCGTCGTGCCGCCCGCGCCCGCGCCCCCGCTCATCCCGCCCGCGCCCGAACCCGCGCCGCCCGAACCCGCGCCGCCCGAACCGCACGACACGTGCGTCCCGACGCATTTGCCGCTCGCACAGGTGTCGTTGACGGTGCACGCGTTGCCGTCGTCGCACGCGCGGCCGTCGCTGTTCGCCGCGGCGCACGGCGAAATCTTGTACGAGTACGCGACCGTGTCGTTCGCGCCGTCGCCGGGCAGGTACGCGCTCACGTAATCGACCTTCACCGAGACGGGCGAGACGGTGAAGCGCAAGTGCCCCGAGTTCGTGAAGCCGGTCGCGCCCGCGTAGTCCTGCGCGTTCGAGCTGAACCCGCTGCCGTAGGTGCTGTCGGCGGGCTGCGGCGTCTCCTGATACACGACGCCGTCGAGGATCTCCTTCGCGAACACGTGATCGTGTCCGTGAATGAACGCCGTCACGCCGTTCTGCACGAGCAGCTGGTGCACCGGCATCGCCCAGCCGGGACGCTTGGTGTCAAACTCGTACGTCGTTCCGTCGATGTCGTAGCCGCCCCACTCGCAATACTTCGCGCCGAGCGCACCGCCGCGGACGTAGTCGCTCGTTCCGCCCGTGGGGTGATGCGCGAGGACGAACTTGAACGGCTTCGTGCTCGCGGCGAGCGTCTGCGTCAGCCAGTCGTACTGCGCCTTGCCGAGCGTCCAATCCCAACGCGTGCCGACCGTCTCGGGCGCGTCGTCGACCTCGCCGCCCTGGTTGCCGGCATACGGCTTCGTCATCGTGTACCAGAACGGATCGAGCGCGACGAAGAGCGCGCTCCCCCACTCGAACGCGTAGTAATCGCCGCGCAGGTGGTCGCCGTCGAGCTCCGGCACCTGTTCGCCGTTGCCGGAATAAAAGTCGCTCGGCACCGGATTCAAGAACGAATACTTGCGCGCGTTCGCCCCGAGCACGGGCCGCGTGTCGGCGACGTCGGAGCCGAAATCGTCGAGGTACCACCCTTCTTCGCGCTCGTGGTTGCCGAGCACGAGAAAGACCGACGTCGAGTGACCGACGATGTCGAAGTAGGTCCGTTGGTTCAGATATTTTTGACGAACCGCGCTCTGCGTCTCGGTGGTGTCGTCCTGACTCACCGCGTCCCCGAGGTCGAAGAGGAGATCGGGGTGGTCGTTCAAAATGTTTTGCATCGTCACGCCGTAAAGCGTGCTCGTGTAGAAGGCGGCGTAGCCCTGGTGCGAGTCGCTCTGCACGTCGAACGTAAAGGTACTGTCCGGCGAGCGCTGAGTGACGAAGCTGTGCTCGTCGCGAACGGTGAAGTCGGCCGTGCTGCCCGTCGCGCGATAGAGCAAACGATAGTAGTAAGTTGAATTGCCGCTCAGGCCGTCGAGGTCGGCTTCGATCACTCCGTCGGCGAACGTGGCGGTCGTCGTGCTGTTCGAATACACGCCGGAAACGGCGCCGTATTCGACGTAGGCGTCCACCGATTGATCGGCAATGGCCTTGATTGCAATGGAGTGATTGCTCGGCCTCCCGACGAGCTCTTGCGCGAGGAAATTGACGCCCGTGCTGTCGTCCGCGGCTCTCGCCTGACCGAGCCTTTCGGCGGCTGAATCCGCATCAGCGTGACCGAGGTCCGCGTTCGAACACGCAGCGGCCGACAAGCAAAACGCGGCGCACCAACGCAATCGACCTAGTCGAAGCCCGATGGTCATCGTGCAAAAACCGTTCGTAAAACGAGGAGTCGAATCCCCTCAACCGCACCGCAGTAGTAACCGCTCGACGCGCACTCGAGGCGCCCGCTCCACCAAACGCAAAGTCGATTACTACGCGTTGAAAGAAGCTTCGAGATGCAAAAATTTGCGCTGGTGATCAGCCAAGCGACGCGCGCGCTCACGTCGGAGCTACGGCGCGGCGCGCGTCACGGATCGAGCGTGAGATCGGCGCTCGTCACGGCGACTCGATACGAACCCGTCCACGTATTCGCGGCTTGGAGCTCGATCAGATTGTCGCCCGCGACGAGCTCCGCGACATCGAGGTCGATGGCTTGGTTCAGCAGGCCGGCGCCGGCACCCGCGCCGCCGAGGTCGGGTGAAAAATCGATGAATGCGTTCGCTTCGGCGTCGCTCACGTAACGGTCGTGCCAAGCCCCGCCGTTCACCCGAAAGCGCAAATCGATATACGTGGGGGGATGTGAAACGCCGTTCCAGTCGAACGCCGGGTAGACCGCGGCGAGCACGAGCCGTGCCTGCGTGCTGCCGGTCGGGTCGACGCCGGAGAAATCGAGCGCCACGGGCGGCGCGTCCTCGTCGACGTTCGGAACGACGTAGCCGACGTTGCGTCCGGTGGCCCCTTCGAAGTCGCACGTCGTCGCAGCGCACGCCATGCGCCCGGCGTCGTCCGGGTGCGAAACGATGACGTCACCTTCCCACTCGCAAGCGCCGCCGTCCGGCGCGCAACCCGGGAGCGACGAGTCGGACAAGGAGTCGGGCGCGCTGTATTCACGATGGCCGCTCACTTTCGGACCGTCGAACCCGAAGTTGTCGAAGCGCACCGTCGCGGCCGAGCCGTACCAATACTTCATCGTCGCGTGATTGCGGAGCGCGAGGCTCACGTAACCGCGTGAAAACGGCAGGGTCACGTCCGCCGACCACAGCAGCTCGAGGTTCGGAAAGGTGACGCCGTCCGCCGAAACGTCGGAAGCCCACACTTCGACGTGGCTTCGAGTCAGATAGACCACCACGTGATTCAATGAATCGGGTGCAGTGAGGACGTGCGGAGTCGAACAGTCGGACGAAGCCACGAATGCCGTCTGGAGATAGTCTTGAAACAGGTAGACCGAGGGCTCCATCGTCTGCGGCGTGTTGCACCAACCGCTGCCGAACTCGATTTCGATGCCGTTTCTCGGACCCGAACCGCGCTCTTGCCAATCGAAGCTCGGCGCGGGCGACGGATCCTCCGCGACGATGAGGGCCGGCCAGCCGCCGAGGCCCTGATTCGTGAGATCGACGTCGAGCGCGATCGTGCCCGTGCGATCCGCGAAGTCGAACGGCTGGCGGATGCGATACGTCGAGAGTCCGTAGTTCTGGGCGGCCGTGGTCGCGAGCGCGTGGCGCGTCGGGATCGAGGGCACCGGATCGCACACGAGCACGTCGCCGTCCGGCAAGACGCGGGTGTCCGCGAGGTTCGCGCGGCAGGCGCCGATGATGGCCGGACCGATGCCGAACGCGCCGCCGAGGTCGGACGGATTGTAGGGCATGCCACGCGCGACGCTGAAGCGCGCCGGGTCGAGCTCGCCCGAACGGCCGCCGTCGCGCGGGCCGTCCTCGAACGTTTCGCAGAAGGCGGGCGCGTCGAGGCCGCAGTGGTCCGTCGCCACGTAGTCGGTCGGCGGCGTCGGGTGCTCGAAGGGCGCCGCGCCGGCTTCACCGGACGTGCCGCCGACGGCGCCCGTCCCGCCGCTGCCCGCCGTGTCGGCGTTCGTGCCCGCAGTGCCGCCGCTGGCCGTGGTGCCGGCGTTCGTGCCCGCCGTACCGGCGTTGCCGCTCGCGCCGGCGCGATCGACGTGGCCGTTCGAGCCGCACGCCGCCGGCCCTACGGCGAGCGCGATCACGAGCGGCGTGAGTCCGAGCGCGCGCATCACTCGCTCGGGGGCGAAAGCAAATCGGCGCTCGGTCCCGGCCCCGTGAGCGTCTGCAAGAACGCAACGAGGTCCGCCTCGTCGCCGTCGCTCAAGCCGAGCGGCGTGAGCTCGTTCGTGCCCGGATAGTTGCCGGGCGGATCGCCGCCGCGGTCGAAGAACGCGAGCACCTGCGCGAGACTCGTGAGCTGCCCGGTGTGCATGAAGCTCGGGTGCGAGGCCGCGCAGCGCAGCGTCGGCGTGCGGAACGCGCCCTCGAGCTCGGGGCCCGGCGTTGCGGGCAGCGCGTGCCGGTCGCCGTCGCTGTACGCCCCGGCCGTGCTCATCGGGTCGGTGAGCGCGGCGGCGATGCCGGTCGCGGCGCCCTGGTCGTCGAGATCCTGAATCGCCACGGCGACGACGGCCGGGCTCAAGCCCACGTCGTGAAACGCGTCGTCCGTGAGCAGCGGGCCCGAGTGGCACGTGACGCACTGCCCGCGGCCGACGAACAGCGCCGCCCCGCGGAGCTCGCTCGCGTCGAGCGCCGTGTCGTCGCCGTCGAGCCAATCGTCGAAGCGGCTCGGGCCGCAACGGAGCGAGCGCACGTACGCTTCGAGCGACTTCGTCGCGTTCACGGCGGTGACGGTGACGAGCTCCTGATCCTCGGGCGCCATGCCGTCGTAGTCGGCGCCGTCGCCCGGCACGCCGCGGCACCGAAACATGGAGCCTTGCAGCGTGTTCACTTCGACGCAGCCCGCCGTGTCGCCCGAAAGCTGCGGGAAGCGCGTGGCGTCGTCGAACGGCGGCATCAGCCCGAAGACGCTCTCGTATTCCGCCTGGTGCAGCCGAAACAGCTGCTCGGCGACGAAGAGCCGTCCGGAGTTGAACTCGCGATTGCTTTCCATCACGCCGAGCGCTTGATTCCAAATCGCGTCGCGGCGCCCGTCCCAGTTGTAGAGCGGCGCAAACCCGACCTCGAGCAACGTCGGCGTCTTTCGGAGCGTCCATTGCGCGGCGAGCGACACCTGGTGATGCGGGCTCCGCGCGTCGACGAAACCCGCCGCCGGCAGGTGGCACCCCGAGCAGCTCACGCGCCCGGCGTCGCCTTTTTCGCCGAGCGTCCCGGTCGTTCCGTCGTTGTCCCCCTCGAGCAGTTGCCCCGAGAGCGCCGGTTCGAAAAAGAGGACCTGACCGAACGCGCGCGCGCCGTCGTCGTCCGCGACGCGGTCACTCGGGTCGGCGGGCGGCGGCCCGGCGTCGTAGTGGAGGCTCGCGAGCGCCGCGCGTTCGTCGTCGCTCAAGACGGGCCGGCCGTCGCCCGCCGCGGGTGAGCCTACGCCCGACCCGCCGCAAGCGCCGGCGAGCGCCGCGAAGAGCACGAGGGCGCGTTCAGGTGCCGCCATACCACTTGGTCCCGCAAGGCAGCACCGACTCGTCCCACGCCGGCTCCGGCACCGCGAGGTCGATGCCGAAGTCGTCCATGTGATGGTCGCTGTGACACTGGCTGTAGTCGTGCTCGTATTGATGTCCGGTGTCGTCGGGCGTCACCGTCTCGTCGATGCCGCAGTGATAAATCACCGCGCGGTACGCGACGGTGACCGGCCCCGCCGGCATGCGCCCGTCGGGCAACACGGCGCAGGCCGCCGGCTTGCCGTCCATGAAGACGTAGACGCGCGACGTCGACGCGTAGACGTCCCACTGCACCGGCCGATCGAAGCCGGCCATGTCGCCCTCGACCGGCACGGGCGTCCACGGCACCGTCCACGTCTGTTCGTAGTCGCCCGCGTGGTAGCCGTAGACGTTCGCGCGATCGCACTGTTGACTCACGCCCCAGCCGCGCGTGTCGCAAAACTCGATCTGCGTCTCCTGATAGCCGCCGAACGGCTGCACGACGATGGTGCGGCCGCCCTCGGGCGGCAGGTCGTCCGACGTTCCGGCGACGCCGTCGGGCCCCACGAGCTCGTAGGGGAACTTGCCGAGCCGCGTGTGCACCGGCACCGTGTCGATGTTCGAGGCGTCCGGCGCCGGATCGTCCGCGAGCGGCACGTTCGTCACCATGATTTGCGCGTAGCGCCGCGCCGTCGAGACGATGTCCGTCGCCATGCGCACGTGCAGGAAATGGTCGGACGCGATCGCCGTCGGCACGTTTTTCGGAGTCATGCTCACGTTGCAGCTCGAACCGCCGTCCGCGAAGCCGAGCACGAATTGACCGAGTAACGGGCCGAACGTGAAGTTTTCGGTGCAACCGCTCGTGTCGATGGCCCATTGCGAGTTGCGGAACACGAAGGCGTTGTTGTCCTGCCACTTCGTGAAAGGCTCCCACGTCTCGCTCGCGTCGAACGTCTCGAGAAAATCCATGGTCGGCTTCGGATCGGGCGTCACGTCGACGTAGCTCCGCGCGACGGGCTTCGGGCGATTGTTCGGGTCGTGCTCGCCGTTGACGAACACTTCGCCCGACGAAAGCCGCGCTTCGTCGAGCGTGATGGACGGCTGGTTGAACGGCATGCCGCTCGTGTTGTCGATGTCGGCGTCGTGGTGCTCGGCCGCGATGTAGCCGCCCGGAAAGGGGCAGCCGCTGTCGAGCGCCTCGATCACGAAGCGCGTCTTTTCCGTGATGCCGGGCCAGGTGAGCGACCACACGGGCCGCACGCCCTGGTGCAGCACCTGGTCGAAGCGCGCGTCGCCCGCGGCGAGCACGTCGAAGCTGCCGGGGTACATCACGCGGTAGAGCGGCACGCTGTCGGCATCTTGCGAGTCGAGAATGGTGAAGCGCGCACCGAAGTCGGCGATGTCGGAGGCGGGCTGCGCGGAGCGCGCGTCGTACTCGGGGCCGTCCGTGAAGAAGAAGACGACGTTGTCGCCCTGCCAGTCGGCGCCGGGCGCGTACTTGATGCGATAGACGTTCTTCGTCGCGTCTTTCGCCGTGTAAAAGACGATGCCGTCGTCGCGCCAGCCTTGCGCGAGCAAGGCGTCGCGCTGGTCGGTGTCCGTCAGGTATTCGGCGCTGTTCGCCTCCGGGTAGATCGGCACCACCCAATTCGCGTTGCGAAAGCCGCCCCCACCGTTCGGATCGGCCACCCGGTAGACCGGCAAGCGATCGGGGCCGGGCGTGAGGAACACGTAGCCGAGCACCACTTCGTCGGCCGTGCGCACGTAGCCGTGGCGCGTGTTGTCGCAGCCGGTGATGGCGCAGTCGAACATGTTCGCGTCGTCGTCTTCGCGCGCCTGGTACGGCCGATCGCCCGCGCAGCGATAAATGCCGTTCTTCACGCCGACCTCGCCGTTCTGCCCGATGAGCCAATCGCTGTCGGCGGGCTCGGGATAGATGCGGTAATCGGCGGCGCCCGCGACGGGCTCGAACTCGACGACGGCGGTATCGCCGTGAGTGGTCACGCGCACGTTTTGGATCGGCGGGAGCTCGGGCACGCACGTCGCGTCGCCCGCCGCGCACGGCTTGCGGCAGGCGCCGCCCGCGCACGTGAGTCCGTCGCCGCACGACTGTCCGTCGCACTCCGAATCGAGACAATCGATGTAACCGTCGCAATCGTCGTCGATGCCGTCGGAGCAATTGGTCTCGCTCGGCGAGGTCGCGATGCACATCGGGCCGGGTGCGGGCAGCGGCGGCCCGCTCGACGGCTGCGTCTTGGCCGCATCCGCGGCTCTTCCGCCCGAGCCGCAACCGATCACCGCGAACAGAAGCCCCACGACGAACCTTCGCTCCGCCATCGTCACGAGGGTATTCGCCTCACCTCCGAACACAATGGTCCTTCGCGTAGCGACAACGAAGGTCGAACACCTACATCGACCTCAATCACGAGCTCGAAACCGTCACTCCACGTGAATGCAGGGCGATTCGAGCGCAACGAACGGTGGGGGGCGGGCGCGCGACGCCCCGTACGGAGCGTCAGATCGTGAGCACGACACGGGCGGACGTCTCACGCGCCCACGCGCTTTCGACGTCGCGGAGCGCCGCGGCTTCCGTCTCGATGCGAAACCCGGCCGCGCGAAACACGGCCATGAACTCGCCGATGCCCTTCACGAGCTCCTCGTGCGACAGCGCGCCGAGCCCGCTACCGAGGAGCTCGAGCCCGGAGCTCCGCAGCACGCCCGCGGGCAGCGTGACGTTCGGCCCCGCGAGCGTCCCGAGCTGCACGAAGCGCACGCGCGGTTCGGCGTCACCGCGGCCCGGACCCGTGCACGCCTGCAAGAACGCCTCCGCCGTGTTTCCGTAAAGGTAGTCGAGCATCACGTCCACGCCGTGGTCGCGGAGCTCACGCTTGAACGCTTCGGTGAGCTCGGCCTGGTTCTGCGTGAGCACGATGAGCGCGTCGGCGCCGAGCGCACGGAGCTCGCCTTCGACGTCGGGATTGCGCGCCGTGGCGACGACGCGGCGCGCGCCGAGGTACTTCGCCACCTGAACGGCGATTCTGCCCGACGTGCCGGCCGCGCCGTTCACGAGCACGCTTTCGCCGCGCACGAAGCGCGCGCGGCGCGTGAGCCCGGACCAGGCCGCCATGCCGGGGTTCGCGGTGGCGGCCGCCGTCACGTCGTCGAGGTCGTCGGGCACGGGCACCACGTAGCGTCGCTTCACCGCCACGAGCTCCGCCATGCTGCCCACGGGCGGGCGCGGGAACGCGAAGTACATGCGCTTCCCTTCGACCACACCGACGCCGTCCGTCCCCGGCACGAAGGGCGGCTTGCCCGCGGCCGGGTGCTTGCCCGAGGCGAAGATGCGCGCGAGCTGCGTCACCGCGGCGGCCTTCGTCGCCACCAGGATCTCGTCCGCGGCGGGCGACGGCGCATCGAAGTCCGCGTAGCGCGGAGGCGAATCGAACGAAGTCACGACGGCTGCCTTCATGCGCCGACCGTACCTCAACTTTCGACGCAAGCGGCCGTTCAGCACTCACGGCGGCCTCGCCAGGTGCGGGCCGTCGACTTCCACGACAAAGGCAAACCTCGCGCGAGCGGGGGACGCAAAGCCATCGGGACTCACTGAGTCGGCTGGGCTACCGAAAGGAAACGAAATGAAGGTGCGTGACGGCGCCAAGCTGGCGCTCTTTTTGGCGGCGTGTGCCGCCTGCAGCAGCGATTATGCGGACGGGACGCCCGCGGTCGATTTCGAGGCGATCATCGGGGGCACGGCGGCGACGGCGTATCCCGAAGCCGCCTACCTGAACATCGACATGTCGCCGAGCGGCGGCTACGCCTGCTCCGGCACGCTCATCGCGCCGCGAGTCGTCCTCACGGCCGGTCACTGCGTCGACGGCCACGGCGTGTGGGACGTTTACGTCGGTAGTGCGTACCGACAATCGACGAGCGCCGCCGTCTACGACTGGAACGAGAACGGCGCCGAAACCGTCGATCCGAAGCACCACGACGTGGGCCTCGTGTTTCTCGGCGAGCCGGTGAACCTCGCGTCGTACCCGACGCTCTCGAAGACGAAAGTCGCCGACAACACCAAGGCCGTGAACGTCGGCCGGGTGCTCAACGGCACCATCGAGTCCGCGCTCTATCAAGCGCCCGCGACCATCAGCGCGGCGGACAAGATCGGCTACCCGTACGACTACAGCTCGAGCGACGTGATCCAGCCCGGCGACTCGGGCGGCCCGGTGTTTCTTGCGGGCACGCACACGCTCGTCGCCGTCAACTCCGGCGCAGGCAGCGGCGTGCAGGTGCTCGCGCGCGTCGATCTCGTCGCGGACTGGATCGCGTCGCAGATCACGGCGCACGGCGGGAGCTCGACGAGCAGCGGCGCGGGCGGCTCCGGCGGCACGAGCGGCGCGGCCGGCAAGGCCGGCGCGAGCGCGGGCGGCAGCGCGGGCAAACCGGCCGCGGCCGGCGCGGGCGGCACGGCGGGCAAACCCGCTGCGGGCGCGTCCGGCAGCTCCGGTGCGGCGGGCGCGAAGGCGGGCGCGAGCGGCGCGGCGGGCAAAGCCGGCGCGGCGGCGGCCGGCGCGAGCAGCTCGGCGCCGGCGTGCAGCGGCACGAAGGAGACCGAGCCGAACGACACGTTCGACAAGGCGAGCAAACTCGCGAGCGCCGAGTGCGGCGAGCTCAGCACCACGACCGACGTGGACTTCTACTCCGTGTCGGCGAGCGCGGGCACGCACACGCTCGCGCTCACCACGAGCTCGGACGCGGTGCTCGGCGTCGGCGTCGTGTCGGGCACGAATTGCGTGCTCTCGCTCACGAACGTCAAGTCCGCGAACGTCACGATCTCGGGCGGGAGCGCGACGCTCTGTGTGAAGGCGAGCTCGCCCGGCAAGAAGACGCAGTCTTACGCCATCTCATTCAAATAATCGGTTTGGGTTCTCCGAACGGCGCTGCTCGTCGCGTGCTGCCAGCACCTGCACGAGCAGCGCCGCGTCCGTCTCGCACGCAGGGGCGGACGAGAAAGTGTCCGCCCTCTCGGCGCCGCGACGGCTTTCGCCGCCGGCTCCGGGCACGTCGGGGCGCCGGTCAAATCCCTGCCGCGGCCGCCCACTGAAAGAATTTTGACGCTTGCTCGACGGGGCGGGCCGGGCTGTCATCGCGCGGAGATGAGCGACTCGTTTCGGTGGTGCGCGCGGGCGTTCGCGGCCGTGTGCGCGCTCGCCGCGCTCGCTTGTTCGGGCAGTCACTTCTCGGACGCGCCGCCGGCGAGCCTCGACGTGACCCAGGCGTGCGACGATCTCGCCCGCGCTCGCTGCAATCTGCGCGTCGCCTGCACCGACGCGGTCGAGAGCAGCGGCGCCGCGCTGCTCCGCGCGTACGGCGACATGGACACGTGCCTCGCGCGCGAAGCATTGCAGTGCCAAAACCAAGCGACGGCGTCGGGCAGCGGCGCGACGCCGACTCACGTCGAAGGCTGCGTCACCGCCGTCGAGAGCGAGGCGTGCGGCGATTTCTTCGACAACGTGCCGCCGCCCGCGTGCCTGCCGGGCGGCTCGCGCGCCGCGGGAGAGCCGTGCGCGTTCAATGCTCAGTGTTCGAGCGGCTATTGCGGCGGCACGGCCAACAGCATTTGCGGCAGCTGCGGCACGGCGCCCGGCGCCGGCGGCGATTGCACGACTTCGAATTGCGGGCGCGATCTCGTCTGTATCGCGAGCACGAACCTCTGTGAATCGCGCGCGGACACGGGGGCGGCGTGCAGCACGTCCGAGCCGTGTCGCAGCGATCTCAATTGCATCGCCGCGACCGACGCGGCGTCGACGGACGACACGACGAGCACGTGTCAGACCGCGGGCGGCGACGGCGCGCCGTGCGGCTCGGGCACGAGCGGCTGCGACGGCATGCTCGGCCTGTATTGCGGCGGCACCAAGGGCGCTCGCGTGTGCACGGGCGTGAGCTACGCGGCGAACGGCGAGCCGTGCGGGATGCTCGCGGACGGCACGCACGCGCAGTGCGTCGCGGGCGACTGCTACACGGACACGGGCCTCGCCGCCGCGACGGACCTCGGCGTTTGCAAGGGATTTTCCGGCGACGGCGAGCCGTGCGACGCGGAGCTCGGGCCGACCTGTCTCGCGCCCGCGCGCTGCGTCACGACGAACGGCAGCGTGGGAGTGTGCACGGTCGCGCTCGGCGCGAGCTGCGACTGAGTCGCGCGGGAAACGCGGTCACATCTTGTCGCTCGCGCGGCAGGCTTCGCGCAGGCCCATCTCGCACGCCTTGAGCACGAGCGACTTGCCCTTCACGCGATCCTTCGGCCCGCCGAGGCCCGCGTAGATGAGCGCTCCGAGGCGCAAACACCCCGAGGAACTCTGGCCGTCGCACGCCTGCTCGGTGAGCGCGCGCGCGCGAGCGTAGTCCCTCGCCACGCCCTCGCCCGCCATCCGGAGGCGCCCGAGGTCGGAGCACGCGTCGGCCTCGCCGCCGAGGCAGCCCTGCTCGTAGAGCGCGGCCGCGCGCACCGCATTTTTCGCGACGCCCGAGCCGGTTTCGTACGCCTCGCCGAGCTCGAGGCAACACTCCGCACCGTCGAGCTTGCAGCCCTTGTCGAGGTAGACGACGGCCCTTTTCGGGTCTTTTTTCGGAGCGAGGTCGCGCAAGAACGTGGCGGCGTTCGCGCAACCCTGCGCGTCCCCCGCGTCGCAGCCCTTCGCGTAGGCGGCGACGGCCTCCGCCAAATTCACGGGCGTGCCCTCGCCGTGCTCGTAGACGACGCCGAGGTTCGTGCACGCCGGGGCGTAGTTCGCGTCGCAGCTGTGCTTGAGCAACGCCAAGGCGCGCGCGCGATCTTGCTTCACCCCGCGGCCGTCCGAGAAGAGACCGGCGAGCCCCGTGCACGCGTTGTCGTCGCCCGCGGCGCACGCTTTCTGGTAGAGCGCGGACGCTTTCGCGAAGTCCACCTGGACGCCGTTGCCGAGCTCGTACGCGATGGCGAGCTCGCGACAGCCGCTCACTTCTTCGCCCTTGCAGGCCTTTTCCCAGAGCTGCGTGGAGAGCGTCAGATCGCGCGGCATCGCCTTGCCGAGGTACGCGATGGTGCCGAGCTCGGTGCAGCCGAGCATGACGCCTTGGTCGCAGGCTTTTTGGATGGGCGCCACGGACGCGGCGAGTTCGCCGTCGTTCTCGAGCGTGACGCCCCAATCGTAGCAACCCGACCAATAACCGAGCTCGCAAGAGCGCTTGAAGGCGGTGAGCGCCGAGTCGATGTCCTTCGGCACGCCGCGGCCGTTCCAATAGAGCAAGCCGAGTTCGTCGCAGCCTTCGCCCTCGCGCAGGTCGCACGCGTGCTCGAAGGGCTCCTCGGCGTCCGCCGGCGCGCCGAGGTTTTGCTGCCAATGGCCGAGCGACAAGCAGCCGCCCGCTTCGTCCGCCGCGCAGGCGAGCTCGAAGAAGCCGCGCGCTTGCGTGGCGCTTCCCGCGTCGAGCAACGCGCGGCCCGCGTTCGTGCAGCCCATGGGGTTGCCTTTCTTGCACGCGTCGTCCCAGAGCGCGTGCGCGCGTGGTTTGTCGAGCGTGACGCCGTGACCCCAGAAATACAGCGTACCGAGGTTATTGCACGATTGCGGCTCGCCGCCGCGACAAGCGCGATCGTAGATGCGCGCGGCGGCGGCCAGATCGCGCTTCACGCCGTCACCGCGTTCGGTGAGCAGGCCGAGCCAGTGGCAGCCGTCGAGCTCCCGCGCGTCGCACGCGCGACGCAGGAGCGGAGCGGCTCTCGCCGGGTCAGGCTGCTTGTCGCCGCCGAAATACGTGAGCATCCCGAGCCCCATGCAGCCGAGTCCGTCGTGTTTCCGGCACGCGCGCTCGAGGAGCGGGCGAGCACGCACGGGATCGTAGAGCTCGCCGTTCCGCGCGAGGAAAAGTCCTTGCGCGGCGCAGCCGTGCTCGACCCCTTTCTCGCACGCCGTCTCGTAGAGCGCGGCGGCCGCGTGCGGGTCCGGATCGACGCCGGCGCCGCGCTCGTAATCCCGCGCGAGCTCGAGACAGGCGCGCTGATCGCCGCGACGACAAGCCTCGTCGTGCGCGGGTTCGCGCGTCGGATCGCGCTTCATGGCGCGGCTCGCCTGCTCGAGCACCAGCGTCTCTTCGGCGACGGGCTGATCGGCGCGGGGGACGGCGGGCTCGAGCGCCCGGGCCGGCGCGGCGAGCGCGACGACCAGCATCGACGCGGCCGGCCCCGCAACGAGCGCCGCCCCGCGAGGGTATCCCATGGAGTCTAATGCTAGCCTCTCCCGCCATGAAGGACGAGCTCGTTCGTTTCGGAGTCGGCATGGAGCCGGCGTTGCTCGAGCAGCTCGACCGGCTCGCCGAGACACGCGGGTGCAACCGGTCGGAAGTGCTCCGCGACCTCACGCGCGCGGAGGTCAGCCGCTCGGCGCTCGACGAACGCGTGCCGGCCTTCGCCGCGGTGACGCTCGTTTACAACCACCATGTCCGCGAGCTTTCGGCGCGGCTCACCGACATCCAGCACGGGCTCGGTGAGAGCGTGCGCTCGACCCTGCACGTCCATCTCGATCACGACCACTGCCTCGAGGTGATCGTCATGCGCGGCCGCGCCGACCACATCCGCGAAGTCGCGAACCAATTGATCGGGACGCGCGGCGTGCTGCAGGGCGGCGCCGAGGTGGTCGCCGAGAGCACCTTCGCGCACGGCCACGCGCATCCGCACGCTCACGCCCAGGGCGAGCACCCCCCGCACGGCCACGCGTCCCACGACCACGCCCATGCGCACGCACCCGCGCCCCTGCACGTGAAGAAACGCTCGCCCGCGCGCGCGACGAAACGGGCCGCCAAGCCCCGTTGACGAACGGCGCGGCCGGCAAGGCGCGCCGGCCGCGAGCGTGACGGCGGGCGCGCGGCACGAGGCCGTGACGTGCGGCATATTTTCGCACCCCCTCCCCCCGCGACCGTGACTTTGCGAGAACGCCCATGATGACGCCCGAGCTCGAGCCCCAGGTCACCCTGCCGTGGCTCATCAAGCTCCGCTGGCTCGCGCTCGCGGGGCAGGTCGTGGCGCTCGCGCTCGGAACCTCGTTCGACTTCGGTTTCGACTGGCACGCGCTCGTCGTGGTCGGCCTGGCGACGCTCGCCTCGAACCTCGTGCTCGCGCGGGTGCCGGCGGGGGCGCTCGCGGGCCGCGCTGGCTCGCGCGTCATCGGCGGGGTGCTCGTGTTCGACATGGCGCTCCTGACCGGGTTGCTCGCGGCGTCCGGCGGCGCGATGAATCCGTTCACCGTCCTCTACGTGGTGCACATCACCCTCTCGGCCGTGGCGCTCAGCGACGCGTGGACGCTCGCGCTCGCGAGCCTCGCCGTCGCCGGCTTCGGATTGCTCTTCACGTTGCCGACCGATCCGCACGCGCTCCACCGCGCGTCGAGCCTCGAGCGTCACCTGCGCGGCATGTGGGTCGCTTTCCTGCTCGCGAGCGGCTTCACGGCGTTCTTCGTGCGGCGCGTGACGCAAGCCATCCGCGCCCAACGCGACGAAATCTCGGCGCTCCGAGTCGCGGCCGCCCGCAACGCCCGGCTCGCGTCGCTCACCACGCTCGCCGCCGGGGCCGCGCACGAGCTCGGCACGCCGCTCGGCACCATCGCCGTCGCGGCGCACGAGGCGGTCGCCGCGGCCGAACGGCTGCCGAACGCGAGCGCCGTCGTCGAAGATTTGCGGCTGATCGAGCTCGAGACCGAGCGCTGCCGCGACATCCTGGGGCAGCTCACGACCCACGCGCGCGAACGCAACGAAACGCCGCTCGACGTGCGCGCGACCGAGGTCGTGCGCGCGCTCCACTCGCACTTTTCGCGCGAGGCGCTCGAGCGCGTCGAGATCGTCGAGGACGCCCGCGAGCTCCGGCTGAAGGCGCCCGCCGGCGCGCTCGCCCAGTCGATCGCGGCGCTCGTGCGCAACGCCATGGAAGCGAGCACGGGCGACGAGCGCGTGGTCGTGCGCCTCGCCGCCGACGGAGCGCACGTCGATATCTCGATCGAAGATCGCGGCACGGGGATCCCGTCGGACGTGCTCGGACGCGTGGGCGAGCCTTTCTTCACGACCAAGCAGCCGGGGCGCGGCCTCGGGCTCGGCGTGTTTTTGGCGCGGGCGTTCGCCGAGAGCCACGGCGGCGCGCTCGCCTTCGAGGCCCGCGACGGCGGCGGGACACGCGCCGTCTTGAAGCTCCCCCTCGCGAGCGCGGAGCCGGCATGACGCTCGCCCGCACGTTTCTGCTGGTCGACGACGACGAGCGCTTTCGCACGCGACTCGCGCGCGCGCTCGGGGAGCGCGGCTATCTCGTGCACACCGCGGGCGAGCACGCCGCCGCGCTCGCGCTCGCGCAGAGCACGCACTTCGAGCGCGCCGTGGTCGATTTGCGCATGCCGGGTCCGAACGGACTAGAGCTGATTCAGGATCTGCGCGCGCTCGACGGCGAGCTCGAAATCGTGGTGCTCACGGGCTACGGCAGCATCGCGACGGCGGTGGAGGCGGTGCGGCTCGGCGCGCGCGATTATTTGACCAAGCCGTGCCACGCCGACCGCATCCTCTCGGCCTTCACCGACGAGCCGG
>DATJXW010000018.1:0-5566 GCA_035499895.1 Polyangiaceae bacterium
GCGTGCCGGTGTCGAGCCACGCCATGCCGCGTCCGAGCAGCTTGAAGCGGGCGCTGCCGCGCGCGACGTACGCGTTGTTGAGGTCGGTGATCTCGAGCTCGCCGCGTGACGACGGGCGGAGCGCGCGCGAGAGATCGACCACGTCCGCGTCGTAGAAATAGAGGCCCGTCACGGCGATCTGCGTCTTCGGCTTCTTCGGCTTTTCCTCGATGCCGACGAGGTTGCCCTGCGCGTCGAGCTCGGCGACTCCGTAACGCTCGGGGTCGTCCACCCGGTACCCGAAGAGCGTGCAGCCGGTCGTGTTCGCGCGCGCCTCCTGCAGCACGCCGGCGAGGCCCGACCCGTAGAAGATGTTGTCGCCGAGCACGAGCGCGGCAGGGCCGCCGGCGAGAAAGCGTTCGCCGATGAGGAACGCTTCTGCCAACCCGTTCGGATGCGCCTGCTCGGCGTAGCTCAGGCTCATCCCGAGCTCGCGCCCGTCGGCGAGCAGCCGCTCGAAAAGCGGCCGATCACGCGGCGTGCAAATCACGAGCACCTCGCGCAGGCCGGCGAGCATGAGCACCGACAGCGGGTAGTAAATGAGCGGTTTGTCGTAGACGGGCAAGAGCTGCTTCGACACGACCTCGGTGGCCGGGTGCAGCCGCGTCGCGTTGCCGCCCGCGAGAACGATGCCCTTCATGACGACGTTTCCAAGCGCACGGTGCCTCTTACTTGATGGCCGGACCTCGCAACCAGTCGTACCCGATCTCGGGATCGTCGAAGGGAATGCGCCCTTCGTCCGCGGGATTGTAGACGTGCGAGGTCACGTAGAAGAGGTGCACCGGTCCGCTGAGCGCTTTGCAGCCGTGCGCCACGCCCGGCGGCACGCGCAGCACGCGCCCCGGCTGATGATCGCCGAGTAAAAACTCGAGCGTCGTTCCGCGCGTCTTCGAGTCGGCGCGCGTGTCGTAGAGCGCGACCTTGAGCGAGCCGCACGCGACGTACCACCAGTCGGTCTGGATACGATGGATGTGCCAGGCCTTGATCACGCCGGCGTGCATCAAGCTGTGGCTCCACTGCCCGAAGCCCTCGGCGAAGAAGCCGTCGGTATGCCGGATGAGCTCGCGAAAATAGCCGCGCTCGTCGGGGTACGTGACGAGCTCTTTGACCTCGACTCCGTCGATCATCGTTGCTCCTATCATAGCGGTACCCGCGAGCGCGTCCGGGCGGCGCGCGCCCGAGCGCCCGTTCGGACTGATTTGGCTCGACGAACGGTGGGCGCGTGGGGCACGCTCGGCCGCTCTCGATGACCGCCTCGGCTCGACTCGGTCGGTGGGTGTCGTCGTGCTCGGAGCTGTTCAGGACCCGCGCCGCGCGCTGGCCGGGCGGCGTGAGCGCGCCCGCCTGCGTCGCGGCGGTGTGGTTCGCGCTGGCGCTCGCGATGATGCTTTGGGCACGCGGGCTCGAGCCGATCGCCTTTTTCACGCCCGACGAAGCGGTCAACCGGCTCGCGGGTGAGCTCATCGCCAAAACGGGGCGTCCCTTTCTGGAGCTTCCGTTCCCCGATCCCGAGAACGCGGCTCACCCGCGCCTCTGGTTCAGCCTCGGGCACTACGCGGTGCCGCTCTATCCGCCGGTTTCGCTGTTCGCTTACGGGCTCCTCACTTACCTCGGGACGTTCGGACTCTTGCTGCTCGTGCTCTTCGTCGCGAGCGGTGTCGCCGCGTTCGCCGCGGGCACGGCGCGCCTGCTGCCCCCCGGCCGGCGCTTGCTCGGCGTGTTCGCGCCCGCGTTGGCGTCGCCGGCGCTCTATTGGGTGCTCCGGCCGTGGATGAACATCTCGCTCTTCCTCGTCTGCATCGGGTGGGCCGTTTACTCTTGGGCGCGCTGGCGCGAAAGCGAGCGTGTCGGCTGGCTCGACGCGACGTTCGCGTGCGTCGGCGCGGCGGCGGCGATTCGACCCGACTACACCGCGTATCTCCTGCTCACGACGCTGGCACTCGGCGCCGCAGCGAAACCGAGCGCCTGGCGCAGGCTCTTGCTCGGCGCCGTCGCCGCGGGCGCGGGCGCGGTCTGCCTCAATCTGCCGCTCAACTACGTCGTCACGGGCCACGCTTTTCGAGCCGCGTATCAGCTCGTCCTCGACCCCGAGCAGGGGGCGCACCCGAGCCCGTTCTGGCTCCGGTTTCTGCGCATCCTGCTGTTTCCCATGGATCCGCCGCCGCTCGACGAGTTCTGGCGGGTCTTCGTCCGCTATTGGCTGAACCCCCGCTCGGTGGCCTTCCTTGCGCTCGGTCAGCTCGCCTGGATCCCGATCTGGCGCCGCCAAAGCAAGCTCGGTCGCTGGTTGTCGCTCGCGGCGCTCGTGCTCCTCGTCGTGTTCATGAGCTCGCGCATGGATCCGGACACCTTCGGCGCGCGGCGCCCGGTCGCGCAGCTCGACGACAGCATCCCGCGTTACTGGACGCCGGTTTATTGGTTGGCGGTGATCGCGCCGTTGCTCCTGGTCGCGCGCGCGGCGCGGCGCTGGGTGATGTGGGGCGGCGCGGCATGCCTCGCCGCCGTCGCCGCGCTGTGCCTGCACGACGCGTGGATCACGCCGATCCAGTCGATACTCGACGAGCACTCGCTCACGCTCACGACGCCGCGGCGCTTCGAAGACCTCGCGCGCCGCCTGCGCAAGCGCGCCATCGTCTATGCGCGCCCGTACGACAAGTTGCTCTGGTCCCGCTTTCTCACGGGCAATCTCGAAGAGGCGAACGCGACGGCCGCTTCGATGCTGCGCGCCCACCGGCACCATTTCACGCCGTACCTCTACGTGGACGGCTTTCAAAAAGACGCGGTCGAGACGATCCGGCAGAAGCTCGCGGAGGAGCACTGCGTGCTCGTCACGGACTCGGCGCGCATGCGGCTTTACCACCTCGAGCGCGAGCGGGATGACGCGCCGTGAGCTTCGCTTTGAGGGCGTGCGGGCGGCGGTGTTGACGCACCCGCTCCACCGGGGTTACGACCCGCTCGCGTCATGAGCGTCGAGATCCGACAAACCGCCATCGGAGGGAAGCTCGAGCCCTTCTTGGACGTGGTTTCGTACATCTATCGCGGCGACCCGAACTACGTGCGGCCGCTCGACTTCGACATGAAGCAGCGGCTCAGCAAGAAGAATCCGTTCTTCGAGCACGCCGAAGGCACCGTGTTCACCGCGCATCGCAACGGCTTTTGCGTCGGGCGCGTCACCGCGCAAATCGATCGCGAGCATCTGGCGCGCCACAAGGACGACGCCGGCTTCTTCGGCTTCTTCGACACCATCGACGACGAGGAAGTCTCGAAGGCGTTGCTCGAAGCGGCGGCGAGCTGGCTGCGGAGCCGCGGCATGAAGCGCATGCGCGGTCCGATCTCGCTCGGCATCAACGAGGAGCTCGGCTGTCTGGTCGACGGCTTCGACACGCCGCCGATGATCCTGATGCAGCACCACCTGCCGTATCAGGGCGGGCTCATCGAAAAGGCGGGCTGCGCGAAGCTCAAGGATTTCTACGCCTGGCGCTACGTCGTCGGCGACGTGCCGCCGCGCGCGCAAAAGGCCCACGACGAGATCGATGCGCTGCCCGAAGTGAAGGCACGGCACGTCGATATGAAGAACCTCGAGCGCGACCTGCGCATCGTGATGGACATCTTCAACGACGCCTGGAGCGACAACTGGTCGTACGTGCCCTTCACCGAGTCCGAGCTCCTCAAGCTGGGTGAGGATTTGAAGCTCATCGCGATTCCGGCGCTCTCGTACATCGCCGAGATCGACGGCGAACCCGCGGGCTTCGCCATCGCGCTCCCGAACGTGAACGAGCTCATCAAGGATCTGGACGGCAAGCTCGCGCCGCTCGGCCTCGCGAAGCTGCTCTGGCGCCTCAAAGTCGTCGGGCCGAAGACGGCACGCCTCGCGCTGCTCGGCATCCGCAGGAAGTACCGCAACGTGCGCAAGTACGCCGGGCTCAGCACCTACATCTACACGAAGATGAATCGCACCGGCCGTGATCTCGGCATTCAGTGGGGCGAGCTCTCCTGGACGGACGAAGAGAACGGCCCCGTGAACGTCGGCATTCGCTTCATGGGCGGGAAGATTTACAAGCGCTACCGCGTGTACGAGCGCGCGCTGTGAACGGAGCCGAGCGATGACCGTTCTCGTCACCGGCGGCAGCGGGTTTCTGGGCTCGCACGTCGTCGAGCAACTTTCGCGCGCGGGTCGCCCGGTGCGCGCGCTCGTGCGCAAGAGCAGCGATACGCGCTTCTTGCGTTCGCTGCCGCACGTCGAGCTCGTCGAGGGCGCGGTCGACGACGCGGCGAGCGTCAAACGCGCGGCGGCCGGCGTCACGGGCATCGTGCACGCCGCCGGTTTGGTCAAGGCGCGGAGCGGCGAGGAGTTCATGCGGGTGAACCGCGGCGGCACCGAGAACTTGCTCGACGCCGCGCTCGAAAGTCGCGCGACGGTGCGGCGCTTCGTGCTGGTCTCGAGCCTCGCGGCGCTGCGGCCGAGCGACGCGAGCGGCACGCCGGTGCCGGAGGACGCCGAGCCGCGCCCCGTCACCGACTACGGCAAATCGAAGCTTGCCGCCGAGCGCGCCGCGCTCGCCAGGAAGGCGGAGCTCCCCCTCGTCATCCTGCGGCCGCCCGCGATTTACGGGCCGCGGGATCGCGAAATCTTGGCGTTCTTCAAGTCGATCAAGCTCGGCGTGTTGCCGCTCCTCGGCTCGACGCAAAACCGCCTGAGCATGATCTACGGCAGTGACTGCGCGGCGGCGTGCATCGCCGGGCTCGATCGCGACGTGCCGAGCGGCTCCGTCTATCACGTGGACGACGGCAGCGTGCACACGCTCGAAGAGCTCATCATGCTCGCCGAACGAGCGATGGGCAAAAAGGCGCGCCTCCGCTTCCACCTGCCGCGCAAGCTGGTCGAGACGGCGGCGCTCGGCGCCGAGCTCTACGGGCGCGCGACGAACCGCGCCGTCATGCTCACGCGCGACAAGCTGAACGAGCTCTTCGAGCAGTGGGTTTGCGACAGCGCGCGCGCCCGGCGCGAGCTCGCTTGGGAGCCGCAGGTCACGTTCGAGGACGGCGTGGCGCGCACGATGGCGTTCTATCGCGAAGCCGGCTGGCTCTGAGCCGGCGGGCGCGCCGCGCGGCTCAGCTGCCGCCCATGTCCCATTCGCAGACGTACTGCTTCAGCGCTTCGCAGAGGTCGTCGTTCCACTTGTCGTCGGCGCCCGCGACCATGTAGCCGCAGTGCTCGTAGCAAGAGTCGCCGTTCATGCACGGCTTGTTGTAGTTGTTGGGCTCGCCGCTCTGCCAAGCGTCCGCGGGCGGCGGCGGCTCGTTGGTGATCCACGTGTACGGCGTGCCGTCCCCCGGATCCGTCGGCATCTTCCCGTCGGTGAGGCCGAGCCACGTGTCCTGCATCTGCGAGAACGTGTAGACGAACATGTCCTCGGCGTTGAAAGCGTCGGTCGTAGCGTCGCTGATGGTGACGAGGTGCGCGCCGTTCATGCCCGCGCAGGCGTTCTTCGCGTCGTTCCAATTCGCGGTGGTCGTCACCAAGAGA
>DATJXW010000019.1:0-15415 GCA_035499895.1 Polyangiaceae bacterium
CGCGCGGAAGCAGCGGTGAAAACCGTGCCGCCCGACTCGCCGCAGGGTTTCGCGAAAGGCGCGACCGCGCCAGCACCGCCGCTCGGCATGTTCGGCGGAGCGCCGCCGATCGTTCCGCCCGCGCCTCCCGTCACGCACGCGAGCGCGCGTCGCTCGAAGGGCAACGGCTGGATTTTCGCCGTGCTCGCGCTCGTCGTACTCGGCGGCGCGGGCGCGGGCGGCTACGTGCTCTGGTCGAATCAACAAGGGTCCTCGGACGCGCCGCCACCGCCGCCCACGGACACGCCGCCGCCGTCGGAGGCGTTCACGGCCGAAGGGCAAGCGAGCGCGTTCACGCCGACGGCGACGCCAACCGCCACACCGACGGGCGTGCACGAAGGCCGCGAGGGGCACGAAGGTCACGAAGCGCGTGGCACGACGCCCGGCCCGGAACCGACGGGAGCGCCCACCGGGACGACGACCGCAACGGGAGCGCCGACGGCCGACGCAGGCGCCCACGTGTTTCCAATACCGCTGCAGCTTCCGAGCACGTTCCCGAGCACCTTCCCTCCGTTGCCGTTGCCTTCGAACTTCCCCAAGACATTGCCGAACGTGCTACCGAGCGGCTTTCCGACGAGCTTTCCGGGCTTTCCTGGCTTCCCGGCGGCGCCCGCACCGAACAAGCCGTCGCCTCCGACCGGCGGCAATTGAGGAGTCCGCATACCGGCGACACAGGAATCGCCGTTCACTTCATCGACACCGGTCGGAAATACCGTCACCGGTAGTCTCCACCAAAGCTCATGCTGGAGTCGGAAGTTCCGAGACGCGCATTGAAAACGACCGCCATTAATCCCCCACCCGAGTTTCCGGCAGGCTTGCCCGAAA
Organism: Polyangiaceae bacterium; assembly: GCA_035499895.1. Taxonomy (GTDB): domain Bacteria; phylum Myxococcota_A; class Polyangia; order Polyangiales; family Polyangiaceae; genus PMG-095. The sequence continues at coordinate 865 of DATJXW010000019.1, forward strand.
GCTACCGCAAGCACTTCGACGCCCGGGCGGTAGCCGCGCACTTCTCGATCGCGGAGAGCCGCGGCACCGATGTCGTGGCCGTCGGCGCCTTTCCGACCGATCGCAACGGCACCGCGCTCTGCGTCGTGGCGGAAGACCGCCCGGGCTTGCTCGCGACGATCAGCGCGGCCCTCGTGCTCGCGCGACTCGACGTCATCGAGGCGGAGGCATACACGCGCCGCCAAGCCGGGAAGCCGGACGAGGCGCTCGACATTTTTTGGGTGAGGCAGGACCCGCCCGAGCTCCGCGGCGAACCCGTGGGCGTGGAGCACGTCGCGCAGCTGAAGAGCACCCTCACGGGTTTGCTCGAAGGCAAGCTCGATCGCTCGCGTGTGGATTCCGCGCGGCGCTTGGCCACGCCGGCCGCGGTCGAAACCGTGGTGCGCTTCATCGAAGGGAGCGACGGCTCGTTCGCGACGCTCGAGGTCGAGACGGGCGATCGCTCGGGGCTCCTGCTCGCGCTCTCGCAGGCGCTCTTCGCCCAGCGCGTGCAAATCATCGGCTCGCAAGTGAAGACCACGGGCGCCCGCGTGTTCGATCGCTTCAGCATCGTGGAGTTCGACGGCTCGCCGATCAGCGCCGCGCGGCGCCTCGAGATCCAGGTGGCGGTGCTCTCCGCGGTCGACCCGGTCGTGGGCCTCAAAGCCGCGGTGCCGGGCGGCTGAGTCCCTCGGCGTTCGCGCTCACAGCAAGCGTAAGAAGTCGAGCAGCGCGGCGCGTTGGTTCGCGTCGAGCTCGTGAAGCGGCGCGTCGGGCGCGGGCGGCGCGGCGTGGAAGAAGCCGCGATCGGAAAAGCGCGCGCGCTCGAGCACGGCGGCGAGGCTCCGGGCGCTGCCGTTCGTGAAGTACGGTCGCTTGAGATAGAGGCGGCGGAGCGAAGGGATGCGCGTTCCCTGCGGATCGACGTAGGGCAGGATGCCGGTCTGCGCGTAGTCGGCGCGCGCCCACACGAGCGGCGTGGCGCGCGAAAAAATCGCGCTTTCCCAGCCGGCGAACGGCACCTCCGTCGCGGGGTCGTTCGCGACGAGACGGGCCGCGTGGCAGCTCGCGCAGCGCGCGCGGAAGAGCTCGGCGCCGTCGCGCTCGCGCGGCGTGTACGTCGCGGGCGGCGCGTGCGTCGCGACGAACGGATTTTCCTCGGGCGAAAAGCGCGCGAGAAAGGCGAGCAGGGCGCGCCTGAGCTCGAGCGGCTCGAGCTCGTCGCCTTCGACGCCGAGCCGAGCGAGCCAGGGAAAGCGCCGCGTGGCGAGCGAGAACCAGGGGTCCACGGGGTTGCCGCGGTTCGCGACGGCGAACTCGTTGTGGCACACGCTCGTGAGGTCGCGGTCGTGGGCGCGCGAGAAGTGCGGCGCGTCGTTGAAGAGACCGAAGAGCGGACGCGTGCTCACGCGGATCTCCTGGCGCCCGCTGTTGTGGACGCGGCCGTCCGTCGCGCCCTCGAAGTGGCACGTCTCGCAGGTGAAGCGACTCAGCCGTCCGTCGCTGCGCGCGTCGGGAGCCATCAGCGTGGTGAAGAAGAGCGCTTCACCCAGCCGTTCTTTCGCGTTCGGATCGTCGAGCGCCGGCGGGCGCGCGACGTGCACGGCGGCTCCCGCGGGGGCGAGCTCGACCCACGCGTCGAGCAGCGGATCGGCGCAGAGGAGCCGCTCGCCGCGCGCGACGAGCGCGTTGCAGCCGGGCACGCCCGCGCGCGTGACTTCGGCGCTCGCCGCGCCGACGCTGAGGACGGCCGACGACCCGTAGCCGACCGCGTCGAGGATCGGCTCGCCGTCGTGGTCGCGGAACACGACCGCTTTCGGCGTGACCACGCCGAGCTCGCTCGCGTTCACCGCCTGGCGCCGCACGAGCGTGCCGTCGCGGCCGAGCACGTAAAGGTAGACGAACGAGTCGATGTAGCCGAACACGCGATCGCGGCGTTCGAGCGGGTGATCTTCGACCCCGCCGGCGCCGATGAAGAGCTCGCCGTCGTGCTCGCGGAGCGCGACCGACCAGAGCGGGCCGTCGTGAACGATGCGCGCGACCTCGCGTCCGGGCTCGCCGCCCGCGTCGCGCTCGAGCACCGACACGGCGTGATCGAAGAGGCAGGTGACGGCGAGGTAATGCTCGCTCAGGGCGGCGCGGAGCGGGCCCGCGCAGCTCGACGTGCGGCGCGGCTCGCCGACGCGGGCTGGAACGGCGAGCGCCCGCGAAATCGGCCACGAGAGCAAGCGGTCGCCCACAAAATCCAAGACGACCACGGCTTTCGCGTCGGCCGCGAGCCCCCGCGCCACGACGCCGCTCGGCAGCGGCACGGCGCCGTCCGGCTCGAGCTTCGCGCCGTTCACGCGAAAGCGCTCGACGCCCGTCGCGAGCGGACCCACGACGAGCACGCGCCCGGGCACGACCGCGAGCGCGCTCGGCGACGGCGCCGTGCGCTGGGCGCTCTGTTCGGTGAAGCCCTCGCTCAAGAGCACGACGCGCGAATCGCCGCGCAGGAGACCGACGAAGCGCGAACCGTCGAGATCGGCGAGCGCGTACGGATTCGAGCCGAGCGAGCGACTCGAAGGAAGCTCCGTCGCGAAATCGGTGTGAGCGCGGAGCGCGGTCTCTTCGCTGCGGAGCGTCGTGAGCGCGGCGCGAACGGCGAGCTCTTCCTTCGTGGGCGGCGCGGGCGGCGGCGCCGCGTGTTGGCACTTGGCGAACACCGACGGAAGTCCGAACGCGAGCGCGAGCGCGAGGAGACGCATCTCTAGAAATAGTCGCTCATCGCGGGCGGCGGACCGGCGAAGAGCAGGGCGAGGCGCGCGAGCGCGCTCGGATCGGCTTCGAGTTTGGCGCTGCGCGCGAGCGCGGCGGGCGTCATGTAACCGCTGTAGAGCGCCGCGAGCGCGCGTTCGTCGAGCGCGACGGAGCCGGCGCCGCCGGGCGTCACGCGCGCGCGCCCGCCGGACACTTCGAGCCGGTAGCGACCGGCATTTTCGGGCAAGCCGCGATCCTCGAGCTCGAGGTCGACCGCGACGTCGACCGGCGGATAGCCGCGCGCTTCGAGCGCGCCCGCGACGTCGACGACGCGGAGCATCCACGTCTCGGCGAGCGTGACGTTGAATACGCGCTCGGGGGCCGCGAAGACGATGGGCTCGAGCGCGCTGCCGCGGAGAACGAGCGACTTCAGCGTGCTCCGGTGAGCGGCGAAGAAGGCGACGAGACGGCGCGCGGCGGCGGGCGTCGCCGTCACGTGGTCGCGCACGACGAGCTCGACGCCGTGCTCCACCTTCTCTTGCGTGAGGTAGACGTAGCCCTCGAGACCGCCCGCGCCGCGCACGCCGAAGCCGCGATATTTTTCTTTGCGCGACTCGCGTGCGCGCCGCCACACGTAGTGACCGCGATCGAGGTAGCCCGGACGTTCGCTCGCGGCCGTGCGGTAGAGCGCCTCGACGGCGGCGGTGTCGCCCGGTTCGAGCGGGGTCACGTCGAGATCGGCGCGCGCCGTGGGCAGGTCGCCGAGGTTCGCGCCGATGCGGTAGCGGCTGCCGGCGAGCTCGTAGCCGGCCGCGCGGTAGAGCTTGAGCGCGGACGGGTAGAGGATGCTCAAAAACACGCCCCGCCGTCGAACACCCCTGAGGGTGTCCTGCACGAGTGAAAGGGCTACGCGCTCGCCGCGGGCCTCGGGCGCCACGCCGACGCCGGCCAGGCCGACGACCGGCACCGAACGCCCGCCGAACCACTGCCCCATCGGGATCTCGAGCAACCCACCGAGCAGTCGGCCGCCGCGGCGCGCGACGCGGACGTTTTCGACGCCGCCTTGCTCGATCCACGTGCGCGCGTCCGAGGGCTCGAAGCCGAACGACCAGCCGAGGATGCCGCCGAGCGCCTCGAGATCGTCTTCCCCGGAGAGCGAGCCGAATTCGATCGTCATCGGGAGCCTCTTTCTTTCCACCCGCCGGGCCGCCCGAGCAAGTCCCGGGCGACGGCCGGCAAATGTAGGTGGGGGTGCCCGAACGTCGGACCTCCTCCGCCTTGGCCCGGGGCCGCGGCGTCGGCTATCGTATTTCGGTAAGGCCCTTGGCTAGTTCGGGCGCGTCCCTCCGGAGCGGCGACATGCTGGGCTCCTACCAGCTTCTGGTCCCCATCGGGACGGGCGGCATGGGCAGGGTCTGGGTCGCGCGCGAGACGCGCATCATTCCGGGAACGGGCAAGTGGCGGCTCATGGCCGTGAAGACCGCGCTCGCCGAGGACGGCGCGAGCCAGGACTTCTTCCGCAGCCTGTTCGACGAAGCCCGCATCGCCTCGCTTTTGACGCACCCGAACGTCTGCACGATCCACGTCGTCGAGAAGGAGCGGGGCGTCGATTACCTCGTGATGGACTACTCGGACGGCGCCTCCCTCCGAGAGTTCCTCGACGCCGTCCCGAACAAGAAGCTCGACATGCACGTGGCGGCGCGCATCGTCGCGCGCGTGTGCTCGGGCCTGCAGGCGGCTCACGATCTCGTGGCCGAGGACGGCGAGCCGCTCGGCGTGGTGCACCGCGACGTGTCGCCGCAGAACGTGCTCATCGCGGCGAACGGTCAGGTGCGCATCACGGACTTCGGCGTCGCCAAGGCGCGCGGGCAGCTCCACGCTCCGACCCAAACCGGCGAGGTGAAGGGCAAGATCGCGTACATGGCGCCGGAGCAGGTGACGACCAAGGACATCGACCGCCGGGTCGACGTCTTCGCCATCGGCTGCGTGCTCTACGAGGCGACCGTCGGCGAGCGGCCGTTCCACGGCGGCGACGCGCTCTCGACGCTCTACCAGTTGCTCGAGGAGCCGATCGTGCCGCCGAGCGCGCGCGCGGAGGGTTACCCGCCGGAGCTCGAGGCGATCGTGCTGAAGGCGATGGAGCGCGATCGCGAGCAGCGCTACCCGTCGGCGGCCGAGTTCGGCCGCGCGCTCGAGCGCTGGCTCATCAGCGAGAAGGCGACCGTCACCGACACGGACGTGGCGACCGCGCTCCACGCGGCGCTCGGCGACCACATCGACGCGTTGCACACGAAGATCGAGACGGCCATCACGGCGATCGAGACGGGCAAGGCCGATTCGTTGCCGCCGCCCGAGGACGAACCGGTGACGCTCGTCGGGCCGTCGGCGACGCCGCAGGGCGGACGCACGCTCGGCGGCGCTTCGCTGCCGGACGTCGAGAAAAAGCGCGGTCGTTCGGGGCTCGCGCTCGCGGCGCTCGGCGTGCTCGCCGCGGCGGCGGGCGCCTTCGTCGTGTTCGGACGACCGGCGCCGGCGCCGGTCAAATCGGCGGACCCGGTCGTGAACCAGAAGCCGCCCGAAACGAAGGCGACGGGCACGCCCGCGACCGTCGGCTTACCCGTCTCCGCGCCCACGGCGAGCGCCGATCCGGTCAGCAGCGCGCCGAGCGCCAGTTCGGCGACCGAGCCCGAGCCGCGAACGAGCGCCACGCCGAGCTCGCGGCCGTCGGGGCATCACGCCGTGGTGACCAAGGTTCCCGTCACGCCGACCGCGACCGCCGCGAACACGGGCACGACCACCGTGCACCCCGTCGAGTCGGCGCACCCGCCGAAAAAACCGCGCTCGCTCGACAACGAGAATCCGTTCGCGCAGCCGGACCAGTGAGTTTCGGGCGCGCGCGGCGCCGCGCGGTTCAGCCCTTCTTGGGTCGCGGCAAGTTGAACTGCTCGATGCGGTTGATCAACGTGCGGCGGGCGATGCCGAGCATCTTGGCCGCGCGGGTTTGATTGCCGCCGCAGGCCTCGAGCGCTTTCAGGATGCGCGCCTTCTCGTCCTCGGGAGAGCCGCCTTCGAGGAACGGTGACGCGATGACCGCGGTCTCCGCCTCGAACTCGGCGTCGAAGAGATCCTGCGACGACGCCGGCTCGGAGCTTTCGATCATGACGTGCTCGGCTTCGAGCACGTTGCCGCTCACGAGCAGGGTCGCGCGCTCCATCACGTTCCGGAGCTCGCGCACGTTGCCCGGCCAGTCGTGCGCGAGGAGCTTACCGAGCGCCGCGGGGCTCATGCTCGGGACCTGTTGCCCCGAACGCATGCTGAACTCGCGCAAGAAATGGCGCGCGAGCGGTTCGATCTCGCCCGGCCGCTGCCTGAGCGGAGGGATGCGGATCACGAGCCCGCTGATGCGGTAGTAAAGGTCGCTGCGAAAGTGCCCCGACTGCACGCGCTGCGCCAGATCGCGGTTCGTCGCCGTCACGAAGCGCACGTCGATGCGTCGCGGTTTGGTCGCGCCGACGCGGATCACGGCGCGCTCCTCGAGCACGCGCAGGAGCTTTGCCTGCGTGCCCGGCGAGAGCTCGCCGATTTCGTCGAGGAACACCGTGCCGCCGTCGGTCGACTCGAGCAGGCCCGCCTTCGCCGCGTGCGCGCCCGTGAACGCGCCCCGCTCGTGCCCGAAGAGCTCGCTCTCGAGCAACGTGTCGGTGAGGGCGGCGCAGTTGAGCTTCAAGAACGGGCCCTCGGCGCGCAGCGACCAGCGGTGCACCGTCTCGGCCATCACTTCTTTGCCGGCGCCCGTTTCGCCGAGCAAGAGCACGGAGATCTCGGTCGCGGCGGCCTTGCGCAAAAGCTCGTACGCCCGCCGCATCTCGGGATCGACGAGCACCGGTTGGCCCGGTCCTCCCGTGGGCGCGGGGTAACTCGAGCGACCCTTGCGCTGGAGCACGAGCACGACCTGCCCGACTCGCAGCACGTCCCCGACTTGAAGCTCGTAACGTTCCCCCTGCGCAATCGTATGGCTCGCGCCGCCGGTGGTCTCGTCCTCGACTCCGGCGTGCCGGCTGTGGACGACCATCGTTCCGTTGGCACTGCCAAGGTCTTCGACTTCCACTCCGTCGGCGACGTGCAGCACCGCGTGGTGACGCGAGACGGAAGGATCGTCGATGCGGATGGCGTTGTCGGCGCCCCGACCAATCCCGGTCACGCTGCCCGGAACGAGCTCCACCGTGCGCGTTTCTTGTCGCACGTAAATCGTCACCTCGAAGAGCGCGCGCGGCGGCGGCGGGACGGTTGCTACGTCAACCTTCATGAGCTTGGACCCATCGACGCACGGAGCTTACATCGCCCTTCATTCAGCGCATCGCAACGCGATCCGTTCATCGAAATCGGCGTGGTCGGCTGCCACACACATGGTGGGAGAAAAGTATCGCGCGCGTGACAGGTCGTCATTGTTAGCTGCGTGGGATGATGTATCGTGAAACGTATCATGGGTAAGCGAGGCGCAAGTGTGAAGCCGCCTCCTCCCGACCCGAAGGGGCAGGAGGGCGCTTCTGCGGGCGCTCCCTCCGAAGCGCCGGCGGCCGTCTCGTCGGTCGTGCCACAGTCGAAACCGAGCACCACGCCCGCACCGCGGCAACCCGCGACGGTGACGACGGCGCCCGTGCCCGCGCGCCCGCTCGCGTCCGCCGCGAGCGCGCCTTCGGCGCATGCTCCGAAGAAGCCGTCGCGCGCGCCGCTGCCGAGCCAGCGCTCGACCAAGCCGCCGCCCGCGTCGCCGATGTCGATGCAGGCCGGTCGCATCGTCGGCCGCTACCGCTTGCTCGTGCCGGTCGGCGCGGGCGGTATGGCGCAGGTTTGGGCGGCGAAGCCGGAGACGGCGGGGCTCGCTCGCACCGTGGCGATCAAGCTCGTGCTGCCCGACTACGCGGCGGACAGCGAGTACGAGCGCATGTTCGTGGACGAGGCCATGGTCGCGTCCGCGATTCGCCATCCGAACGTCTGCGAGACGCTCGAGCTCGGGCGCGACGGCGACGTGCTCTTCATGGTGCTCGAGTGGATCGCCGGTGAGTCGCTGAGCGGCCTCCTGCAGCAGAAGGGCGCGCTGCACCCGTTGCCGGATCCGATCGCGGCGCGCATCGTCGCGGAAGGGTGCGCGGGCCTTCACGCCGCTCACGAAGCGGTCGGCGTCGACGGCGAGCCGCTCGGCATCGTGCACCGCGACGTCTCGCCGCCGAACATTCTGATCTCGACGACGGGTCACGTGAAGGTGAGCGACTTCGGCATCGCCAAGGCGCGCTACCAACTGCACTCGAAGACGCGGACGGGCGAGATCAAGGGCAAGTTCGCGTACATTCCGCCGGAGCAAATCCTCGGGCGCGGCGTCGATCGACGCGCCGACGTGTACGCGATGGGCTGCGTGCTCTACATCGCGACGCTCGGTTTGAGGCCCTTCGGCGGCGGCGCGAGCGCGCTCGGCAAGATCGTCCAGGGCCGCTACCTCCGCCCGACGGAGATCCGGAGCAACTACCCGCCGGGCCTCGAGGCCATCGTCGTGAAGGCGCTCGCCTCCGATCCCGCGCAGCGCTTCCAATCCGCCGACGAGATGCGCCAGGCCATCGAGCAGTGGCTCATGAGCGCGAACGAGATCGTGATGGAGAGCGACGTCGCCGGCGTCGTGCGCGATCGCATCAGCAAAGAGCGGCGCATGGTGATCGACGCCGTGATGACGTCGGGCCGCCAGCTGCCCGAGGCGCTCGCGAAGCAGCTCTTGTCGCGCAACGATCGGACGCAGACGCCGACCGCGAACAGCCGCGTCTTTTTGCAGGCGCCGCAGCCGCGCGTGCGTCTCTCGACGCCGCCGCCGCCGAAGGGCGGCCCGGAAGACGCGCACCCCACCTGGCGCCCGCCCAAAAAGCCGACCGGCGAGCACACGAATCCCGGTGGCTTCGACGCGCCCGCGCGCGTGCCGATGGATTTCCACCCGGAAGAGGGCGAGAGCACCGTGCGCAACAAGAAGCAGGTGTTCGCGAGCAGCCGCCCGCCCGCGAAGAAGAACGGCAGCGACGATTGAGCGCCGCGCGCCGCTCGTCGGCGCGCCGTGTAAGCTTCGCGGGGTGACGGACCTCGTGCGCGCGGCCGCGCGCCTCTTGAACGTCGGCTTCCCGGGCACGACGCTCGACGCCGAGACGGCGCGGCTGCTCGAGCTCGGCGTCGGCGGCGTCGTGCTCTTCGCGCGCAACGTCGAGGCGCCGTCGCAAGTCGCGGAGCTCACGGCGGCGCTCAAACGCGGGGCGAGCGCTCCTCTCGTCGTCGCCGTGGATCAGGAGGGCGGCAGCGTCGCGCGCCTGCGCGCGGGGTTCACGCGGCTGCCGCCGTTTCGAGCGCTCGGCGACGCGGGCGATCCGGAGCTCGCACGCGCGGTGGGCGCGCTCGTCGGCACGGAGCTTCGAGCCGTGGGCGTCGATTGGAACTTCGCGCCGGTGCTCGACGTCGACACGAACCCCGAAAATCCCGTGATCGGGACGCGCGCGCTCGGCGCCGATCCCGAGCGCGTGGCGTCGATCGCGCTCGCCTTCGCCGCAGGCATGCTGAGCGCGGGCGTCGCGCCGTGCGGCAAACACTTCCCCGGTCACGGCGACACGCGGCAGGACTCGCACCACGAGCTCCCGCGCCTTCCCCACCCGCTCGCGCGGCTCGAACGCGTCGAGCTCGTTCCGTTCACGCGCGCGATCGCCGCGGGCATGCCGGCGCTGATGGCGGCTCACGTCGTGTTCGAGGCGCTCGACCGCGAGAACCCCGCGAGCATGAGCGCTCGCGTCGTCGGCGAGCTCCTGCGCGCGCGGCTCGGCTTTTCCGGGCTCGTCGTGACGGACGACCTCGAAATGAAGGCCATCGCCGATCACTTCGCGATCGAAGACGTGGCGGTGCGCGCTCTCACCGCGGGAGTCGACGTACTCCTCGTGTGTCACTCGCCCGAGCTTGCGCGGCGCGCCATCGATGCCATCGTTCGAGCGGTGAAGAGCGGCGCCGTCGGCGAAGAAATCTTGCAACGCGCCGTCGAGCGCGTCGCGAGCTTTTCGGAGCGCTTCGCGCGCCCGCCGCTCGCTCACGCGGACCTTTCGCTCGTCGGCTCGAGCGCGCACGCGGCGCTCGTCGATCGCTTGCGGGAGGCGGCCGGAGTGTCGACGTGAAACCCGCGTCCGCCGTCCTCGTCTTCGCGGTGATTGCGGCGGCGTTCGCGGCGAGCTGCTCCGGCGGCAAGGACGAAGCGGTCGCGCGTGAGGAGTCGGCCCAGTGTCTGTCGGACGCAGGCGCCCTCTATCAAAAGAAGGTCGCGCCGGTGCTCGCGTCGGATCAGCCGCAGACGTGCAACGAGTGTCACCTTTCGGGCGTCGATCTGAACCTGTTCGTGCGCGCGGACATGTGCGAGACGCGCGCGTGCCTCGTCGATCTCGGGCTCGTCGACATGCAGGACCCGGACGACAGCAAAGTGCTCGCCTGGATCGAGAAGGCGCACCCGGACAGCGCGCTCATCACGCAGGACGTGATCGATCAGGAGTACGACGCGTTCAAGGAATTCGTCGAGCAGATCGCCAAGTGCGGCGGCGAAGCGTGCCCGGGCGTCACCTGTCCGGCGACGAGCGACGTGCAAGCGTGCGGGACGCCGGACCAAGAGCCCAACGGCAACATCATCGTGCCGCCGAACACGGCGTGCGATTCACCGACCATCGAGGCCACGTTCCGCGACACCGTGTACGTGTGGCGCGACCGCTGCTTCCCGTGTCACTTCGCGAGCGAGCCGGGCGTCGAGCCGGGCGCGCCGCCGTGGATCGACGATCGCAACGGCTGTAACCCGGGCTCGCTCGAGACGTTCCACAACGTGGTCTCGCTCGGCCTCGTCGATTCGAGCGATCCGACGCAGAGCCTCATCTTGCGCAAACCGCTCGATATCTCGCAAGGCGGCGTGATGCACGGCGGCGGTTCGAAGTTCGACGGCACCGACGACCCGACGTACCAGTCGTTCCTCTCGTTCCTCGAGTATTGGATCGGCTGCGGCGCGCCGGCGCCTTGAGTCGCGGTTACGCGCCGCCCGCGCCGGCGCTCGTCTCGCCGGCGTTCTCCGTCGCGCTGCTCGGCGTCCCGGCGGCGCCGCTTTCGTTGCTCGCGCCGCTCGCGCCGCCCGCGCCCGCTTCACCGCCCGCCGCCGAGAGCGCCATGTTCTCGCCGTAGCAGGGCTCGACGCACTGATCTTCGACGGCGAGGCACGCGTCGGCGTCGCCCTGCATCCCGGTGTCGTAGCAACTCCGATACGGCTCCCCGAACGCGGCGGCGGGAGCCGCGCAGTATTGAACGAGCTCCGAACACACGGCGTCGCCGTCGCGGAGGGGCGCTACGGGGAAATGGTTGTCGCACGCCGGCGCGACGAACCAGGCCGGCACGACCAGGCAAAACAGGCGCGCACCGCGCGCGAAGCGAGGCATCAAAGCTCGTGACACGCGAGGAGCCTACTTCATTCTCGACGCGCTGCCGTCGCCGAGGGCGCTCGCTCTGGCAAGCGCCGCGCCGTCAGGCGACGGACACGTCGGGCGCGCCGGGCGGAGCCGGCGGCAACGGGGCGTCGGCGGCTTTGCCCGTCATGCGGGTGCGGGCGCGCGCCAGGTGACCGCGCGCGGGCACGAGCTCGGTGTAACGGCCGAGTCCGGTCGGCGGCACCGAGACGTAGAGCGTCTCGAACGAGCCCGCCGGGACGCTGTACGCCTCGTGCCAAATCCCGACGTCACCGCTCGTACCGACGCGCTTGTAGAAGTCGGCCCACGCGGGAAAGTGCTTGCCGCTCCGATCACTCGCATAAGCGAGCAAGGCCTCGTTGGACTCCCAATACTGAATCGACACACCGAAAACGGTGATCCCGCCGATGTAACCGGACTCGGGACGCGCTCGGAGCTCGCGCAGCATGCGCGGCATCGCCAGCGCCACGGGCAACCAGCGATGGATCTTCCACCAACGGTTCACCCGCATCCCGATCAGGAAGACGACGAGGCCCCTGGGGCGTGCGGTGGTCATGCGGTCTTTGATGATTTCCATGGCTGAACTCCTGTGTTTACACCGTAAACTCAGCGAACAAAAAAAGGGACCTAGCCCCGCGCCTCCGGAGCCAAGCTTCGAGCGATGCAATCGAGCGTGAACTCGACGTGGGCGCGAAAGGCATGCTCGTCGAGCCCGGAGAGCTGGTCGTTCAGGCGCAGCGAAGCGAGCCCGTGCACGGTCGCCCAGACGTGGAGCGCGATCGCTCGCGGGTCGTGAGCGAGGCACACCCCGGCGTCGATGCACTCCTTGATGCGATCGACCAGGAACACGAAAGTGCCGTCCATACGCGCTTTCGCGCTTTCCGAGACGGTTTCGAGACCGAGATCGCCGCACGGCGTCGTGAACATGAGCGCGTAGTCGCGCGGATGCTCCAGCGCGAAGTCGAAGTAGGCGAGGCCCGCGTGCCGGAGCCGTTCGAGCGGCGTCTTACCCGAGAGGGCGCGCATCAGGTAGCTCGAGAACGTGGCGAACCCTTCGTCCAGCAACGTCGCGAGCAGCGCGTCCTTGTCCTCGAAGTGGCGATACAGGGCGGTCGGCGTGACACCCACCCGCTCGGCCAGACCGCGCATCGAAAAGCCGGGGCTGCCCTTTTCGCGCAGGAGCTCGCGGCTTTCATGCAGGATCCGCTCTCGGGTCTCCATGTTTACAGCGTAAACTAACGCGCCTAGGCTGTCAAGGCGGCCGGGGCTTGCGCGCGGTATGCTGCCGGCATGGGTGCGGTGCTCGACCATGCCGTGCTGCTCCGGCCGGGCACGGCGGAGGACGCCGGGTTCATCGAGCGGCTGTCACGCCAGGCATTCTCGGTTTTCGACCCCGATGCCGGGATACGCATGCTGTTGCTCGCGCGTAAGGACGGCGTCGTCACGCGCGTGGCCGCGCGCGGCGGCGAGCGACTCGGCTTCGTCATGCTCGAGTTCGCGAGCGGCGGCGCCTGGGTCCAAGCCATCGCGGTGGACGCGAAGGAACGCGGGCAGGGCGTCGGCGGCAAGCTCATGGCGGCGGCCATCCGGATCGCTCGGCAGGCCGGCGCGCCCCGCCTCCGCCTCACCACGGCTCAAGCGAACGTCGAAGCACTCGAGCTCTTCGTGAAGTGTGGATTCGCGATCGAGCGGCGGTTGCCTCGCTATTACTCCGGCGGACAAGACGCGTGCGTTCTCGGCCGAGCGCTGTAGCATCGGCCACCACCATGTCGACCTCGGGCTCGACCGGCAGCGCATTTCCGACGCGGCTCTTCGTGTTCGCGTTTCTCGGGTGGACCTTCGATTTTTACGATCTCGTCCTCTTCGGTTTCATCAAGGACCCGGTGGCGCACGATCTCGGCCTCGCGCACCGCTACGAACCGTGGCTGCTCGGCGTGGCGCTCAGCACGTCCGGCATCGGCGGCATCATCGCGGGGCGCTTCGCCGATCGCATCGGCAAGCGCTCGGTGTTGGCGACGACCATCATCGTCTATTCGCTCGGTTCGCTCGTGTGCGGACTCGCGGGCTCGGTCGCGACGTTCATTCTCGGTCGCTCGCTCGTCGGGCTCGGCGTGGGCGGCGAGTGGGCGGTCGGACACGGCATGGTGGCCGAAGCCGTCGCGGCCGAGCGGCGTGGTCGCGCCTCGGCGCTGCTCCAAGCGGGCGAGCCGGTCGGCGTCGCCATCGCCGGCGTCGTGGGCTATCTGCTCGTCCCGGCCGTCGGTTGGCGCGCGGTGTTGATCGGCTCGAGCGCGACGGCACTGCTCGCGTTCGTCGCGCGCCGCTCCGTGCATTTGCCGAGCGCGCCCGTCGTCGCACCGGCGTCGCTCGCGGAGCTCGCGCGCCCGGGGATCCTCTCGCGTTTCGTCCGTAGCTGGCTCCTCGGCGTGTTCAAGCTCGGAACGTATTGGAGCTGCTACACGTGGCTGCCGTCGATTTTGCTCACGCGCATGCATCAATCGGTCGGTCGCAGCCTGACGTGGATCATGACGGCGCAGATCGGCCAGTTCCTCGGCATGCTCGCGTTCGGTCCGTTCGCGGACACGTTCGGACGACGCAAAGCCTTCACGCTGTTTTCGCTCTTGACCGCCGCCGCGCTCGGACCGCTCGCCTTCGGCTGGCAGACGTTGTCGGCGACGCCGCCGCTCTTCTGGAGCGTGATGCTGCTGCTCGGCTTCGGCTCGGGTTGCACCGCGGGTTTCGGGGCGCTCCTCGCCGAGATTTACCCGACGGAGCTCCGCGGTCTCGGTATGGGCACGACGTACAACCTCGCGCGTACCGTGCAGCTCGGCGCGCCGGTCGCGGTCAATTGGGCCTTCGAACGCGAAGGGCTCGCGGGCGCGCTCGGCGTGCCGCTCGTGCTCGCGTTGCTCACGGCTTCGTGGGTCTGGGTCTTGCCCGAGACGCGCGGCATTCGTTTACCGGTGTTGCGCGACATCGGCTGACGCGAACGCTCGCAGCCAAAAAGGCCGCTTCAGGCGCCGCCGTCGCCGCATGTTAGACTCGTGCGATGCTGCGCGCTCTCTTGGGTTCGCTTGTTGTTCTTGCGGTCGTGCCCGGGTGCGGCGGCGGAGACGACGACAGCGGAGCTCCGAAGGGCGGCGCGGGAACGAGCGGCGGATCCGGCGCGACGAGCTCGAGCGGCGGTTCGGGCAACGCCACGCAAGGGGGCAGCGGCGGCAGCGGTGCGAGCGGCGGGACGGCGGGCGACACGACGAGCGGTGGAACCGGCGCGCAGACGGCTGGAACGG
>DATJXW010000020.1:0-17943 GCA_035499895.1 Polyangiaceae bacterium
GGACGAGTGGGAGGCGATCGTCGAGCTCGTGAACGAGGCCGGCGGCACGCTGGACGGTCCGTACGGTGACTCCCTACGCGGGCTGAATCGTAAGTCGTCCCCCGGCGCGAGCGGTTTCAGCTTTCACTATTCGGGGCGCGCGGTCGACATCAACCAAGGTCTCGCGGGCGGCAAGGGCGTCCGCTACTTCTTGGAGCAAGAGGTCGTCGGAACACGCACGTTTTGGCGGATCCACTGCAAGACCGACAAGCAGGACGGCAGCCAAGGCAAGGAGCTCAAGAAGGGGGAGGTCACGTGCTTCTTGCCGTACAACGAGAAGAACTTCGACATCCCCAAGGGGTTTTACATCGATCTGACCGCGACCATCGAATCGAGCGGCAAGTTCGAGCGCATCCCCGCGCAGAAGGGCTTCGACGACCCGAGCGTCGACAAGCACACGCGTGAGAAGAAGTTCGAGTGGTGGCATTTCCAATACACGGTCGACAAGCAGGCGACGTTCCTCGACGAGGTCGAGCTCATCGGCTTCAGCGAGAAAGAACTCATCAGCCGCGGGTGGAAGACGCTGGCGGATCGCGACCATGCGCCCGGCTGACGCGCCGAAACCCGTTGCGCGGCGGGAGCGATCCCGTCGAGCGGAGCCATGCCGCGCGCGCTGAGAGTCCTGCTCGCGCCGCTCGACGGTTCACGGCCCGGAAGCGTGGTCGGCGCTTCGGTCGCGTTCGAGCAACTCGCGAGCAAGCGCTCGAACGCCGAGCGGAACACGCCGACCAGCGCGAAGCTCACGTTCATCGCGTCTTGCTTCGAAAACGCGCGCGACCCCGACCGGCAGGAGCGCGAGATCGGCTCTCTCAGCGGCGAGCTCACGCTGGGTGACGCTCCGGACGACCTTGAATTCACGCTGTCCGCCGACGACAACTCGGCGCTGTTCGCGGACCCGCCCGCGAGCGACGACTCGACGCCGCCTCCACGCGCGTTGCGCCTCGAGCTCTCGGACGACGTGTTTCAGCTGCCGGACGAGCTCGCAGGCGAACCGGCGCGGCTGTTCGTGCCCGCCGATCTGAGCGACGGTGCCCGGCACCTCGAGCTCTTCGTCGAGCTCGAGATCGGGGGCGCGACGGAAGCGGCGCGCGACATCAACGACGTGCTCGACGTGCCGCTCGTGCCCCGCCCGCGTCACCTGGTGCGCGTCGTGGACGAGATGCGCGAGCCGCTCGCGAACGTGCCGGCGGTATTCGAAGGGCCCGGTCTGAGCCAGAACGTCACGACCGACGACGACGGACTCGCCGCGCTCGACGACACCGGCCTCGACGGCGTCACCTTCCGGATCGCCGACGACAGCGACGTGCGCACGACGCTCAAGGCACGCTGGGACAAGCCGCGTCCGGGCGCGGCCGTGCGCGAAGCGCCGCGCACCGAAGCGATCTTCATCGACGACGCGCTCGATCCCGTCGACGCTCCGGGCAGCACGCTGACCACCTTGAGCATTCAGCCGAACGTCGCGCTGGCGCGGCTGAGCGGCTTGTTTTTCGACACCAACAAGAGCTTTCTCCTGCCGAGCGCCGTGCCCGACCTGCGACGGATGAAAGCGCTCTACGACGAGCACACCGACAGCGATCTCTTGATCGTCGGGCACACCGACACGAGCGGGGAGCCGAGCATCAACGATCCTTTGAGTCTCGAGCGCGCGGACAGCATGGCGGCTTTCTTGAAGGACGACGTCGACACTTGGTTGAAGCGCTACGACGACGGCGTCCCCGAGCAGCGGCGCTGGGGGCCGAACGAAGATCTCTTGATGCTGCAGAGTCTGCCCGACGCCTCGCAGCGCTCCGAGGACGAGGATCCGGTAACCTTCTTCCAGCGAACGCGCGGGCTCACGGTCGACGGCATCGCCGGGCCCGAGACGCGGCAAGCGCTGATCGAGGAATACATGGCCGAGGACGAGACCACGCTGCCGGACGACGTCACGATCACGACGCACGGCTGTGGGGAATTCTTCCCGCTCGACTCGACGGGGGACGACATCGACTCCGATCCGAAGGACGGAGCGCACGTGGCAGGCGATCGTCGCGTCGAGCTCTTCTTCTTCGAGGACGCTTTCGGCATTCAGCCGCCGCCGCCGGGCAAGAATTCGCAGAAAGACAGCCGCGAGTACCCCGAGTGGCGCAAGCGCGCGGCGCTCTTGCTCGAGAGCGAGCTCCGCTTTTCGGATCGCTCCATCCGGGTGCGCTTGCAGGTCGGAGGCGCGCCCATCGCCAACGAAGAATACGCGCTCGACGTCGACGGCCGGCGCCTCACCGTCGCTCGCACCGCCGCCGACGGCTTGATCGAACAACGCTTGCCGCAAGGCGCCAAAGTCGCGACCATCCGCATCGCGCGGCTCGACCTCGTGCGCAACGTCCAGATCGAGCCCGCCGAAGAATTCCCGGGCGTCGATCGACTCGAGGGCGCGCAGATCCGCCTGGCGCAGCTCGGCTTCCTCTTCGACGAGCCGAGCGGCAAGCTCGACGCCGACACGAAGACGGCGTTGACCGCGTTTCGAAAGTCGCAAGGACTTTCGGCCGAACCGTTGTTCGACACCGACACCCAAAATGCGCTGCGCGACGCGTACGGAAGTTGAGTGACATGAACGCATCCCGCATCCGCCTGTACGGCTTGTCGTGCGAGCTCCCGCCGGATTTCGTCGACATGACGACGTACGCGTTCGAGTCGGAGACTGCACTCCAGCGCGTGACGTTCGCCAAGGAGCCGATTCCTGCGAAGGACGCCGACCTTTATCTCGCGAGCAAGGCGCAAGCGCTCGCCGAGTCCTTCGACGACGCGCGAGTCGGCCCGGTTCACGCTTACTCGAGTCCGGAATTCAGAGCGGCCGGCTTCGAGACGACGCTCGGCGGCGGCGAAATGGCGCTCGTGCTGCTCTCGACGGCGAGCGAGAGCCTCGTGCTCATGGCCAAGGGCGCTCCGGGGTATTTGCCCGAATTCGAGTACCTCGTCGCGAGCATCGAACGGCGCGTCGACGTCGAGCGCGCCATTCCGAAGGGTCGCTACGGCGTGTACGACTACACGTTCTCCTCGCTCGTCGAGCTCCGGAACCCGACGCAGTTCTACTTCGTGAGCGCGACGCAGAAGAGCCGGCTCACTTGCGAATGGCGGAGCTCGCGGCCGGCTTTCAGCGGACCGGATTGGACGGGTCCGTTCGTCGCGGCCCCCGAAGCGACCATCACCGAAACGGCGCGCGACTCGCGTAACGTGTCCGGACGTCTGAGTCCTCGCCCCGACTTGGCGCGCAACGTGCCGGTCTTCGAGCAAGCGTCGGCGTCGGCGGTCGCGGTCGGGGGAGCACGCACGGACGAGCTTTTTTGGGCCGAAGCGCGCCTCGAACAAGATCCGCAGTCGCCGCGCCACATGTACCTCCGTTTCACGAGCCAGGACGCGGACGCCCGCGCTGCGTGGCACGGCGTCCTCACTTCGATGAGCTTCGAAGCCTGATGGGCACCCAAGCGCACGCGCAAGCGCCCGGCGCCGACACGAAGGACACGCTCGACAACCGCGTCGTGCCGATCGTCCTCGTGCCCGGCGTGATGGGCACTCGACTGAAAATCCCGGGCGCCACGGCGGATTGGGATCCCGACTCCACCCTGGCGATGGGGCAGTGGGTCGCGGCGTCGCGCCGCAGGAACGTGAGCGACATCGACTTCAGACGTGCAGCGACTCCGCTCACGGACGTCGGTTCGACGTTCACGAGCCGCCCGCGCTTGCGGCAAATCGCGCTCGATCACACGAATCCCCGGCCCCCACCGCGGAGTGAGCAGCCCGCCGTCGTCAAATTCTACGAAGGGCGCGGCTGGGGTGAGGTCGTCGAGTCCTTTTACAAGGACATCTTGATCGGTCTCGAAGAAACGCTGAATCCCGGCGGCGACGAGCTCCGGCCCGTGTACGCGGTCGGCTACGATTGGCGCCAGAGCAACCAGGACAGCGCGAAGCGACTCAGCGCGCGCGTCCAAGAGTTCATCGGCCGGCACCCGCTCGCGCAGCAAGCCATCATCGTCACCCACAGCATGGGCGGGCTCGTCACGCGCGCCGCGCTCCAGCAAGGCCTCGGCTCACGTGTCCTCGGCGTCATTCACACGGTGATGCCGGCAGACGGCGCGGTGGTGGCCTATCGCCGTTTTCTCACCGGCGGTCGCTCCGATTTCGGTGATGCTCCGAGCGGCCTGAATCGAATCATCGGCGCAACGCACATCGAGTACAGCTTGATGCAGTCGGTCTTGCGGGGGCCGACCGAGCTCCTACCGGCGGACAGCTATCCGGACACCTTCGTTCGGATGACGGGCGACCTGACCAACAAGTTCTTTCCCGACGTTTTCGGCGCCTACGAACAAACGACGCCACCCGGCATCCTCTACAAACAAGGCGACGTGGTGACCGACGGATTGTTCAGCAGCAAGGACACCGTCACGGCCACCGACGTCGACAACCTCAGGTCGCGGTTCAGAGAAGCGAAGGTGTTCACCCGCTCGATCGCCGGCGTCGTGCACCCTCGAACGTTTCTACTCTTCGGTACCAACCAGCCGAACGACGTCGAGTTCGATTTCACCAAAGGCACGCCCACCGCCGACGGCTCGAAGATGAACGCGATGGTGATCCGAAAACCGGACGGCGACGGCACGGTCCCGGCCGCGAGCTCACGCTTCGACGCCGCGACGAACGTCCTCGGCCGCAAAGCCTTCGGCGTGACGCACGCGGAGTGCTTTCAGTTCGCCGAGTTCCGCGCGGCGGTCATCGCTCGGGTTCGCCAGCTGCTGCTCCCGCCGTGAGGCGCTCGATGCCGACCGAAACGCCCGCGCCGCTCGCCCCGAAATCACTCGCCCCGTCGCTGCGTCGAGCGTGGATATGCATAGCGATCTTCGACGTGCTCTTCCTCCTCGACAGCGGCATGCGCTGGCACCAGGGGTTCGGCTTCATGAGCTTCGCTTGGCTCGCGAACGCCGGCGCGATGCTGCTCGTCGTGCTCGCTTTCACGCGATTGCTGGCGCTCGAGCGACTCCCGCTCTTGCTGGTGACGCCGTGTTACGTCGCCCTGTTATCGGCGCTCTTTTGCGCGGCCGGTACCGGCTCGCCCTTCAACTGGCTAGGCGCACCGTTCCTGAGTTTCTTGGACGGCACCTTCGACTGGGCGACCATTCTCGTCGATCAGGACGGGCTCCGCACGGCGGCGCTCGGCACCGTCGTCCACGTGGTCTGGCTCGCCACGGCTCGCTACGTCGCGCGGAAACGACCCGCTCATTCCCGCGTGCTCATGGATCTCGGCTTCGGCGCGGGCTTCATGCTCGCCGCCACGCTGCGCTTCGCGCCGCTCGTCAGCATGTTCGACGCCTGGCGCGTGCGCCACGACGACCAACCGTCGATCATCGCCATGGTGGGGACGCTGCGCACGGCCGCGTGGGCGCTCGTGTTCGTGCTCGGGTTCGTGCTCTGCGTTCGAGGCCTTCGGCGCCGACTTCTGCGAAGCGACGGCCCCGGCGAGTGAAGGGGCCGCGGTGCGGGCGAGGTTCATGTCGAGAGATGGCTCCCGTGACCTCAAGTTACTCATATTGTCGGGTCGCTGCTCATCGTGTTACTGGCTCCGCGGTAGGTGGAAAGTGAGACACGATAAGAACGAAAGCGGAGCATCGGTGACCGAGGCTCGCAGAAATGCGTTCACACTACTCGTCGCGTTGGTCGTTGCGTGTGCAACGACGCATTGTGGCAACAATGACGACACTGGGGCGGCGGTCGGTGGCGGTGCCGGCACGGTCGGTCAGACCGGCGGCTCGTCGGGGCGCTCGTCAGGCGGTGAAGCAGGCATGCCGAGCGCCGAAGCTGGCGCTTCGTCAGGCGGTGAAGCAGGCACGCCGAACGCCGAGGCGGGCGCCGCAACGGTTGCCGCCGGAGGTGAAGGGAATGCCGACTCGTCGCTGCCGTCGGACGCAGTGGAGTGGAAGCCCTCCGACGGCGGCAATGGGCACCATTATCTCGTCCGCACTATTTCAGGCGGAATCACGTGGGACGACGCCAACGCGGCGGCCATGAAACTCGGGGGACACCTGGCTACGTCCACTTCCGCCGCCGAGAACGAGTTCATTTTCTCGGTCGCCGCCGCCGACAACTCAGCCTGGGTTTCGTCCCCGATGTACAACGCCGTCGACGGTCCATGGCTCGGTGCCGTCAAGAACGGTTCGACTTGGACCTGGGTCACCGGCGAGCCGTGGGCCTACACGGACTGGGCTAAGTACGAGCCCACCGGAAGCTACAACGGCTATGTGGAAGATCGAATTCAGATGCGAAATGAGCTCGACTCCACGAACCCCGCAGCGACGTGGAACGACGCCCCGAGCGCCGCGACCGAACCTGGATACGTCGTCGAATTCGAATAGAACAGCTCTTTCCGCGCACCGTTGACGGGCGAGGACCGGCAACTCACACTCGAAAGGTGACCCGCCGTCGGCTCTGGCTCCTGGTCCTCGGGGCGGGCCTGCTCGGCGCGGGCGGGTGCGGCTTGGTCCTCTTCAGCGCCTTCGACGACGGCGAAGATCGGACCACGAACACGAAGAGCACCGCGCTCAAGACGAGCGCCGAACGCGTCGCGTTTCTCGGGCGCTACCTGAAGTTTCACGGCCCCGTGTCCGACGCGGCGTTCGATATCGTGTGGCACGACAACAGCCACGGCCTTCCGGGTCCCTCGGATTGGTCGGTCATCGCCGCCGTGCGGGTTCCGCCCGCCGACGGACCGAGCTGGCTCGCCGGCGCCAAACCGCTCGCGAGCGCGGCCGCAACGCAGCCGAGCATCGTTCCTCCGGAGTGGCAGGTGTCGTCACGCGGGACGAGCTACGACCGCGACGGCGCGCGCCTGGTCTGGCACCCGGAAGGCGTCCTCGAATTTGCCGCAGCGAGCGACCATTTCGCACCGACGCCGTAGCCGGCTCATCCGAGCAAGCACCAGCCGAGTCGTCAGCGAAGGCACAGAAGTGATGCCCACAGGGATGCGAGACTCGCGCGATTAAGTCATCACGTCTCCGCGTGCTGGTCGAGCAACGCGCCTCCGGCACGCGGGATGCCTCACTGTCGCGCGCGATATAGCCGCCGCCGCGACTGCGCTAATCGACCTGCGAGCCGTAGCAGCGTAGTGCCGCTTTCCCCAACCGAGCAACCGCGCTCCGCGCGTCGCCGAGAACGCTCAGTTGCTCGGCGTAACAGTAGCTGAGCCCCGCCGGTTGCGACAGCAACACGACCGACTCGTCTACATCCACGGGGTAGCGATTGGAGGCAATCATCAGTCGATACTGAAAATCCGGGATGCCGTCGGCGTTGAAGTCGTCTTCGGCGACGAACTGGATCCGCTTGCAGCCGGGGAAGTCGGTGATGCGGACATTCTCGGCCCGCCACGACCGAGGGTCCACGACACCGAAAATGCAATGCATGCCGCTCGCCACCAAGGCGACGACGATGCGCGCTCCGCCGGCGAATTCGACCTCTCGCGCATCGACGAGCGTCGCCTTCGACCCCTCGTCCGTGAGCAGCGCGGCTTTGGCGATCGCCGGAAGCTCGGGCAAGAGGGCTTTGCGTTCGGCCCCGGCGACGACTCTCGAATGCACGACCGTTTCGAGTTTGGGCGCCGCGCTCGAAGGCGCGGGTGCGCTCGACGACACGGGCGCGCTCGACGACGAGGGCGCCACGGACGCCGCGACGGCCGCCGACGAAAGCGGAGTCGGTGGCGTGCAGCCGGCGACCGCGAGCGCCAGCGTGGCGATGCAGACGCGCGAAGGACTCACCAGCATGGTGTTCGGAACCTCGTGACTACCAGTCTGCACTGACGGAACAGGGTGGAGGCTTGAGTTCCGTACGGTCCCGCTCGCTCAACGTGAAGGGCAGCTGGCGAGCGAGCATGTGCTCGAACAGCGGTCTATCCTGCTGGCACGCCTCTCGTGCCGGAGTCCGGGCCTTCTCGCACGCTGCCTCGAGCGCGGGGCCCAGAACCGCGGCCGAGACGCCCCAGAGCTTCGCGCAATGCAAATCGCGCGGCCATTCGCTGAGCGGCCCCGAGAACGGCGCCGCCGGCGGAGCGCCGCACACGGAGAGCGCGTACGACTTCGCGAACGCGCCGTCGAGCTCGAACTTCGCGCCGGGAAGTCCGCGCGCCGCGAGACTCCAGCGCGCTGAGGTGCGCCGCGCATAGAAGCCGAGGTTCAGCGTGGCGTCGTGCGAGCTATCCCGATACGGATTGTAGAAGATGTCCCAGCGGCCGTCGGCGTCGCAATCCCGCACCTCGAACACGTCGATGACCGACGTGGCCGGGAGCTCCGCCAAGCGGCCGCCGGCCGCGCGCCACAGCGTCACACGGCGTTCGAAGTACGAGGCGGTATTGATGCCGTCGATCGAGTAGAGGGCGGCCTCTTGCGTGCCGTCGCCCTCGAGATCTTGAAAGCGCGCGGCGAACGGCGGCGCGTTGCGCGAATACGGCGCCTCCTCCGTATAGGCGAGCTCCGGTCCGCGCTCGAGTGCGCCCTTGTCGGGCGAGCGCACGGCGCGCCAAGCCTTGCTCGTGCTCGCGCTGCCCTGACCTCTCGCGCTCGCCATAACGGCCCAGGTCGCGTCGGGGCCGCGCGCGCAGCTGAAGGAGGTGCAGCCGCGAGCGCAGAGCTCCTTTCGGAGTTTCTGGCAACGCGGATCGGGCGGTGCGTCGTCGCCCGGCATCGCCTGCACGAGCTCGCGCAATGCGACGATGGTCGGACTCGCTACGCTCGAAGTCACGAGTTCGATGTTCCAATCGTCGGAGTCCGCGGCCGGCGCCGCAGGCGGAGATGCCGAAGCGCTCGGTTGCGCGGCTGCTCTCGCGCGCTCGACGGGAGCAGCGGTCGCCGGCGACGCGACCACGACCGGCCGCTCGGCGGCGGCCGGTCGATGCGGGCCGCCACAAGCCGCGCACAGGGCCAACACCGTTACTCCGAGCAGCCTCATGGGACTTTCCGTTTGATCGTCGCGCCGGTGCCGCAGCCTAGGGCACGGGGTTCCGAATGCGGTGCCCAGGTCCTGCGGGGACAGGCGGATTTATCGCGATTATCTGCACCGCCGCCTTGCTACAGGTGTCGTCGAGACACGTCTTTCCTAGCCAAAGCTGTCCGCTTCCGAGCATCACCCCGGTCGGACTTACCGACACATTGTCCGGGAAAGCATGTGCCACGACATTCCTCAGCTGCGGGGAGACAATCCCGTCGTAGTCATGGACGAACGCATCTGCGTTCGCGAGGTCTCTTTCGTGGCCTCGAACGAATAGCGTTTGCGGATATCGCAACATCGTTGCAATCGCGGTCTTGTCGTCACTTGCGAATGCGGCTCGTAGCTGAGCCAAGGCTTCTTCGATTTCCTTGTCAGTCAGCTGGCTTCCACGGATGAACGCGAGGTCCTTTTCAGAAATCGACGCGGCGGGTTCGGCACATGGTATCCGGGAGCGTTACCTGCTTGATTTACCTTGGTGCCGCACCGAGAGCGCTTTCGAAGTTCGCTTTGCCAGCCGCCCATGCTTCGGCGACGTCCGCGCCGCCGGCGAAGAGTAGATCGAGTGCCCAAATGAGGTCGAGCTGTCGCATGTCGAGCGAAAATTGTTCGAACAGAGCGAGTTGCAGCCCCACGCTGACGGCTTGGGTCGCCAGCAGCGGGTCGAGGAGAACGCGTCCCCCTTGGCCGGTTCTGAGAAACTCACGCCGACGCACCGGATCCCGCAGTCTGCTTTCGCAGTCCGCTCGGTCCACCGAGTTCATGCCGCGACAGGCGAAAGGTCGCGCCGGGTAGACGCTGCAGCTTCCGTCCTTCAAGAGAGGACAGGGATGATCGGGAGAGTAGCGCTCGGAGGTCGAAAGGCCTCGGATCGCCTCGCTGCGTTCTCTGAGCTCGAGGCGAAGCACGTTCAATTCCTCCTCGGACCGCGTCTGCCGAAGGTAGGCGTACACCTGAAGGGCTTCGGGCGCGGTGACCCCCACGGCTTCGTGACAACAATGGTCACATCCCGCGCCGCATTCGAGATGGACCCTCGCGTTCGAAGCCAGCTTCTCCGTGAGTCTCGAACACTCGTTCAGGAGGTCCTTCGTCAGCTCGAGCACCTGCGCTACGTCGACGCCGTCTCGAAGCCGGGCGAATGCGACATTCGCGGCATCCGACGCGACCTGGTTGGTCCAGGGTTGTTCGAAGATGGGGCCATCGAGCGCCAGGGACCGCTGGCCACGGTCGTTCTGAATGACACGGAGGTGCCGTCTATCCTTGGCGGGGGAAGAACCACTCATCCAGCACTCGCTCAGATTGAGCATGGCGCCGTTCCCCTCGCTCGTCGAGCGATTCGTGACGCGCGCCTCACTCAGGGAGCTCCACCGCGCCGAGGAGGGTACGTGGGTCCGGTCTCAGGACACGATGATCTTGGGCGGGTTCGGATGCACGCACCAGATCTGGTCGTCACTCGAGTTACTGTCCCACACGATGACCGCCATCCCGTGTTGGACAGGATTGGACTGCGCATTCGCTACGCCGACGGCCCGCCACGAATACCCACTGTAGATCTTGTAGCAGGGAAAGCCGGCCGGATCATTCTCGCCCGCGTCATCGAAGATCCACTGTTGTGAAAGGCTTGTCCCGTTTGCGGCACAAGCCGCGATCCCCAACTGGGCGCCCTTATCGCCGACGGTGTTGTTGATCCACCCGTCTTGAATGCATGCCGGGGAGCTGCCGTCCGTGGCGAGGTCTCGAAGGAAGAAGTTCCTATAATAGAACCACGGAGCCAACACGGGGTCCTGCGGCTGCGACCAAATCTGGTCGTCTGCACCATTGCAGTCCCATACAACGATCTTGGCCCCGTCTTTGACCACGCCTCCATTGGCGCCCCCCGCGATCCCCATGCACATCTGCACCGAAGGATTTTGCTTCTGTCCTTTCAGATTCACGAGGATCTCGGCCCTCGCCGATCCGGCTATCGTGAAACCTGCAACCGCGATGCATAGACTGAACGCCGTGCACTTCCCGTTGGTCCTCATGAACTCGTCTCCTTTCACGATCAGATGCGGGCCGAACTGAACATCCCCGCCCCAAAGCCGTCAACACGAATTGCGCCGCCCACCCCGCGACCGCCTCCCCGTCGGCGCCTGCGCGTCCCCGACGAGAAACCCCGATTTCCAAACACGGTTTGAACCAAAGGATTCATGGACGCCTCCGGCACGGACGATTGGACGCAAAGTCCGTGCCTCTGAGCAGATGCAATGTTGTGATCGCGAGAAACATCGCCTATCAGAGCCATGTGCCCAACTCAAATAGCTTGTCGAATGGGCGCCGTTGGCTCTTGGCGCGCCAATGCTTGGCTCTTAGTGTGCCGACATTGGCTCTTCATGCGCCAACCTCTGCTGTCTCACTTGCCCCCAGCGGGCCAGACGCGCTTCAACGCCGGCCGCTTTGCTGTCGGGCACCGCGTTCCGTCGCATGCGGCGCCCGAAGATCTTCGCAAGCTGCTCACCCAGTTGAACCGCATGACCCGTACGCGCTGCGGCACACCGCGCGTGCGGGCCGGACATCGCGCCGCACGGATCCGTAGCGCACCGAAGGCTCGCCACGCGTTTCGGTCCCTCGCTCGCCGGCTGCGCCGCCTCGCGCGAGGTCCGTCACGCGGCCGCGCCGACGAACGCGAGGTGCGTCACGCGCCTCCGGCGCGCGGGATTCCTTGCGGTGCTCGGCTCCCGCTGGGAGCCTGTGCTCCTCGGGACCTGCGTTCCAACTTGTATAGACAATCGCCCTCACCGTCGCGCGCGATAGAGCCGCCGCCGCGACCGGTGCGAACCCGCCGAGACGCAGCCCGCCGCAACGCATGGTGCGTCACCGGGCCAAGACGGTTCGAATCCCTTCGGCGCCGTTTCGCGCCGCGCGTTGGGGATCGAACCGTTTACGGCTCGTAGCGGAGAGGGCGGGATTCGAACCTGGCGATCGCGTTGTTGGCAATATTGAAGCGGTACGCGGACTTGCGAGTCAACAGCGCGATCGAATTGAAGAAAATGGGTTCGAAGGGACTCTCCGCTGGTCGACGGGAGTCCGTGTGAGTCGACTGGAGTTGGGCAATCCGTGGGCAACGGCAGCGGCACAAGTTACTAGCGGCCCGACGCTCGCCAGCCAAAAGGTGCTTCGTCTTCGGGCGCGTGAGCCAACCTGCCAACCGGTGGCGCGGGCGTTGCGGCCGATGGACACCGGCAGCGTCCGGAGCGCTCGTGGTTTGCCTACTCGCTCAGCATGGCCACCAAGCAGCCCCAAGAGGTAGTCGGGCCGAAACGCCGCGTAATCAAGCGGGACACGTGTATGGCCAGCGGGCGTCTCAGAGTCGAGTCGGCACAGAAGGTCCTTAACCGCTTCGATCGTCCTGTGACATTTGAGTGCTTTCGCAAGCTCCTCGTGGCTTCAGCGATTCACGCCGTACTTTTCCTCTGCGTCGCTGGGAGATATCTGGCGAAGTTCAGGGGCACCGCCTCCATGCGTCTCGGATTGCGGGTACGTGAGCTCCCACAACCTTCCGTCATCTGGATCGCGATAGAGCACCGACCATCCATCCGGTGACGAAGCGACCCTCTGCAATACGCTTGCGACGAGAAAATCGATCCGCTGCGCCACATCGTCCGCCTTGAGCTGCCCTTGTTGACTTTCCCAAGTGCCAATCAGCCGCTCTTCATCCGGTCTCAATTTGTCCATTTACGTCTCCAGCTCAACGCACGAATCTCGGCGCACCGGCGGGTATTGGGCCGTTGGGGATCACAAACTCGGGGGCGCCCCCGCTCGTCATACCACGCCCGACAAAGCCAGGGTTAAGTCGATTGATAGGCGATGCGATTGAAGAGCCTTCTGAGGAAAACTCGTAGACATTGAAGCCGCTTGAACTCTCAGGAATGCCCAGAGCCTTTGCTATCTGTCTGGCCCCAAGGCCACTCATTGCCTCGGCATCGGTAACGAAGACATCTGCTTCCCCTATTTTCCCGAGCGTCGTAGGCGAAATATTTGCTGGAATCACCCGCGCGAGAGTTTTCGGAATTGGATTGTTAACAGTTTCGGCACCTATCCCCAATCCTTCTACTACAAGTCGCTCAACCCCGAGAGCGGTTCGCACCGCCGGGATCACCGCAGCTACATCCGAGGCCGTTAACTCAGGCGTTAGCGGTCGGTCGGATTTCGTAAGCTCCCGGACCCTCTCCGCCCACGCCTCTTGGCGCTGAACCTCTGCATCCGTCGGAGGCTGATTTAGCTCGTTCGAGGTGTTCTCGAATGCAAATTCATCCGGCCTGGGACCGCAAGACGCGGCAACGCAATCGGGATCGGACGCGTCTTGAAGAATTCTTCTAATGCGCTCCTCGTCGGCGCCGGGCTGAGGTCCTACTGTCATCGGAGTTGGCGCCTCACTGGTGCCCGCAGCCCCTTCGGGGGAAAATTCCGCAAGAGGGTCCGCGGTCGGCTCCGATGTGGGCGCGGTTGAAACGTCGGGAGGCGTCGCATTAATCACATCGGGAGGGATGACGACGTCTCCCGGTTCGGTGGTCTGGTCCGGGAAAGTCGACTCGTTTTGCAGTCCGAAAGGATCCACCCAATTCATGGGATTGTTCCAACCGTACGAGTACCGATTGTACGCCTGAGTCCAGGACGGAATTTGGACACCAAAATCCGGACTAGCGAAGCTGCCTATGGTCGGGTCGTACAGGCGTGCGCCCATGTTAACAAGTCCGGTCTCAGGGTCATGCTCGTGACCACCGAATCCCCGCGTCACACGCCGAACGGCCGGATTAGTAGATTCCCAGCTCGGACTATCAACCATACCAAAGGGGCTAAAACGTTGCTGATGTAGCACGTTGCCGGCAGCATCGGTGATCACTTCGGGGCTGCCCCTTGGATCGAGGTAGAGAAAAACGCGACTAAGCTCTTGACCCGTATCGTCGCGGCTAACTTCCATGACCGGACCACTCGGAGAGACAATCCGATACTTGTGCTCAATGCCCGCCGCGGTTGTGGTTCGCTCGTAGTCGCCCGAGTAGAGAACCTCGGTGCCACTCGAAAGCGATTTGCGACTGCGTTCACCGGTCGTCTGGTAGTCGTACTCCACCGAACCAGCGGGATTCTGGAAGTTGACGCGAATCGGACGATTGAAGTCATCAACGGTCGTAATCTGTGTGGACCCGACGATGCTATCGCCCTGTCTCGTCTGGAGATTGCCGGTAGCGTCGTACTCGTGCGTGGCGTTTCCTCCTTGATAAGGCGCGTGAACCGGTCCGGAAGTTGGAAAAATGTACGTGAAGTTTCCGTTTGTGCCGGTCAACGTGTCAATATTGCCGTTCGTCAGATAACCCGCCTCAAACGTCGATACACCGTCTTTTGTGACACTGGTAAGCCGATTCAGGCTGTCCGGCACAAACTCTTCTGTACCCGTATCCCCAACGTAATACGTTCGGTCTCTGAGGTTTCCGTTCGGATCATAATCGAACGCCACCTCCTGGATGGTCGGGTTCGTCCCGTCGACTGGCGCGCCAATCGTCGTGATACTTTGCAATAGCCCTGTGTCGTCGTAATAACCCTTTACAGTCGTGTACGCACCAATGACCTCGGTCGCTGGACGCTGACCCTGGTGCGCACCGGTAAGCTGCCAATATACCTCCGAAAAACCAGGATTCCCGATTTCAGCGAGATGGCCGCCCGCGTCGTATTGATATTGGATTTCGAACGGATCGTCGCCGCCCGGATAAGTCACAGTCTCGACTTGCCCGCTTGCATTATAACTAAAGCTTGTAGCCATACTTTGACCAGCAACGGTATCGGTCACCGAAGCCACGAATCCGCGATTGCCAGCGAGAATCGGGGCTTCGTAGTGGTAATCACGACGCGAGCCGTCGAGACTCGTGGTGCTCACCAGCCGTCCGATCTCGTTGGGGCCGCCATCACCCGCGTTGTCGTACGTATAGGTGGCGGTCGAACTCGCTCCAGTGACGCTCGTCACTCGACCGAGATCATCGTGATCAAAAACAAGTCTAATATGCTGCAGTGGAGCGCCGGTGTAGTACCGCTGCACTTGACCCCAGGCATTGTAGACGTAATGTTCCGTACCGCGATCCGGGTCAACACTCGTGTCTGTCCGCCCGTACTTGTCTGGCGTAATTTGCGTGGTGGACGTTACCGCTGTAGCAGTCGTCGTCGTGCCGAAGGGACCATGCTGAACGCTAACCCAGGAGCCGTTCGGGTCCCGCGATGCCACCAACAAGCCGCGCTGATCCACGACGTTGATGCTAGTGTTGCCGTTCGGGTCGGTGAGGCTCGTGAAAAAGACGTAATTGTCTGGCAACGCGGTAAGTCCAAGGGTGGCGGGATCAACCGTTGCCCGTGTCGCGTACCCGTATTGAATCGTATTTTGGTCGGCCAACGTGACGAAGGCTGGCTGTCCAGAATCGTCATAGGTTACCTGCTCGATGCCTTGGCTTGCGTCACCCGGTAGGTGCGGCCGGCTTCGCTGAGCCGGCCGACCCGCGTCGTCGAACGCCGTTTCCGTCGTCACCGTCGCGCCAAGGAGACCCGTGACGTCGCGCTTGACGGTCCTGCCCAGCGCGTCGAGATACGTCACATTCACGCCATACCCGGTACTTTCGCTGCTCGCTTTGAGGACGGCACGAGCCGACACGCTGGGGCTGTCGATGGGGACCAAATACTGTGTGATTGTCTGAGTAACTGGCGTTTGGCGAACCGCTTCGCGTCCGAACCCATCGTATGCCCACTGAGTTGCAATACCATTTGGATCGGCAAATAACGTTCGTTTACCAAAGCGTCGGTCGAAGTCAAGATAGCTTACCTGACCGAGCGCGTTAGTTATCGTCAGGGGATACGCTTGATCAGCATCATACATGAACGATTGGCCGCGGACCTGCGCGGGCCCTGCGGGCGAATCGGCTGATGTTTCTGTGACGGTCAGGGCGTTGCCGTATGGATCTCGACCAATATCCGTCTGGAGACGATAGTACGCGTCGTTGGGCTCCCGAATGGTTTGCTGAAGCGCCCCGTATGGATAGTAGCTGTAAGACTCGACGCGCGTTGTTGTCGTAGTTTGACCCGCTGCAACAACGGAATCGGTGACCGTCTTGGTTTCCGGAAGCGATATGAGCCAATCATTCAAGAAGCTCGTCTCAGCATGATAAACAACATCAACATCTTTTGTTGCCAAGGTGGTGTTTGTCGTCTCTGAGCGCGTGGTGTGCCGAAGGTTATTGAAGACAGGATCGTACTGATATGCGTAATGCACGGTCAATACGCGATTGTCGACCGGTGCGCCCTCAAAGCCAACTCGTGCCCGGTCAATAAGGCGCATCTCAGAAAAATTGAGGAGAGGAGTCACGGTCGTGCCAGCGCCGAAATGAGGCTGCCAGTTAAATTCCGTCTCCGTGACACGTGAAGAAATGGTCTGAGGATCGGAGAGTATCGGCGCGGTGTCCTGATCGGTGACTCGCACGAGTGTTCGATGCCCAGCAAAGGGATATTCGTTCCCCAGTTCCGACGTACTGTTGTCGAGATAGATCTCCGTGTAGCGCAAATTCAATAGGCCGGACCGCTCGTTAATAGTACGCTTGGAGAATCCGAGATAGCGCTGATTCTGGAGGTCGGTGCGCGCGTCCTGGTAGGTGTAGTCATACGTCTGCTCGGTCTTTGTGCCGAGTGTACCGGTAGCGTCCGTCTCGGATATTGTGTGGTTTGAGACCACGACGTTCGGCGGATGTGTTTCGCAACGCAGTGGGGAGCAATTCGACCCGGGAGTATAGACGGCATTGCTATAACTGATATCGATACGCTTCCCCATTCCATCCGTGACGGATTTCAATAGGTTGCTGGTGCCATTTTGCCCGCGAAGCACTCTGACTGGCAGGTTGTCTGAATCATCGTGATCCCCGGTAACCGCGAAATCGAGATTACCGTCTCCGTCAAAATCACCTAGAACTGCGTTGCTGTAGTCAGGGGTGAAGGTCGATGGAGGATGGATCGCAGCCCACGCGCCAGTATCGATATAAGCACGCAGCACGAGCCCACTCGGTTCGTAGTCATAGACGCCCCAGGTGTTTGCGTTGCTCATGAGTTCCGACGGCGCCACCTGGTCCGTCAAGGGAATGAGGACCTCATCGCGTCCGTCGTGGTCGAGATCGGCCCCGACTGCAAACGCCATGAGCCGGGGCGGGATCAAGTAAATGCCTCCGGGTACTTCAGTGAAGCCGTTACCGGTATTGAGCCAAATGTGCACGATGGTTGACGTGTCTGACGCGAGCACGTCATCCAGCCCGTCGCCGTTAAGGTCGAAGCGGGGCAAGCCTAGAGGCAAAGAGAACGTGGTTTCCGTCGCTGTCCTGAGGTCGGCCCGGAGTTTTGCAGTAACGATACCCACGTTGTTCGGATCCGTGGAACGCTTGACTGGCTCCGCGATGCCGTCGCCGTCCATGTCGGCCCACGTGTCTGTGCAGAACGTTGTAGAAGCCGAGAAATAGTCGGTTGTCACTGCAGGATCTAGCGTGGATCGATTCAATATCACCGCGTGATCCAACGGGGATGTCGCCGTAGACCCTGCTGCGCAGCCGATGATCTCTGGCAAACCATCGCCGTTAGCGTCTCCGACCGAAAAGCTGACGATTCCGGCGGTCGACGGCTCGTCGCAACTTGGACGTGGGTTCGAGTTGATGGGCGCTGGCTGGTATCCAGGGTAAGTGAGCACTTCAACGCTGGTGGGCGCCGCGTGACGAAAGTCGATGAAGTCGACCCTACCGTCCAGGTTCCAGTCGAGAATCGAGCGCGCGTCCAGCACGACCGGCGAAGGGCTGTCAGCGGCGCGCGTATATTCACCATCGCACCCCAGAGACCCGACGCCGCCAAACTCGCGCAGCTGGG
>DATJXW010000021.1:0-23477 GCA_035499895.1 Polyangiaceae bacterium
GAAGTCCGGCGCGGTCGGATCCGTCTGCACCGTGAGCGGCCGCGGCAAGCATTCGCGCGCGAGACGCTGCCGGATGATGTCGCCCATCGCCGAGACGGCCGGATTGTAGCCGTACGAGCCGTCCGCTTCCTCGGCGAGCCCGGCGGCGGGCACGGTGTGCTTGGCGCAGATGCTCGCGACGATCCCGTTGTCTTTGACGCCCTGGAGCACGCCGAGCTCGCGCAAGCCGGGATAAGCCTTGGCGTAACGCTGCACGCCGTCCGTGTTCGGCCCGTTCGGGTAGTCGCAGAGCGGGCGCTCGTAGGGCTGGTCGTCGGCGGTGCAATCGCACGCGTCGCCGTTCGCCGTGTCGCATTGGCGCGGCGTCGGGAGCGGGAAGATGCAGGCGTATTGGAGATCATCCTTGCCCACGATGTTCGATTCGTGGCCGTTGATGGGGTTCGCGAGGGTGGCGGCGGTCGGCGGCGCGAGCGGCGCGTTCAGCACGGGATTCGAACCGCTGCGCGGCGCGATCGACTCCTGCATGAGCGGATCGGAAGGCGGCGTCGTGTCGTCGCCGAGGATCATCGGCCAGCGTCCCGCCTTGTCGAGCTCCGCCGCCGTGAGGTAGGTGAGCCCGTCGCCGTTCAGGCTGTCGCTCGTCGCGATGTCCTGCCACGGCACGCCGACGATCCCCGCGAGCAGCACGAGGTCCGTCGGGCGCGGCGGCTCGCCCGTCGGCGCCTCGAAGATCGGATTCGGCACCTCCTGGTTCGAGCGGTCGCGCACCGTCGACTTGGTGAGCCCGTCGATGTAGCGCTGCAGCGGATACAGCAGATCCAGGCCGAAACGGCGCTTTTGGTCGTAGCAACGCAGGTTGTTCGAGTCCTCGCTCGGCTGGAGATAGATGCTCGACTTGCTGCACTCCGCGTCGCTCGCGTTCGGCGTGCAGCCGCTCGGAGCCTCCGCCGCGCACGAATGACAACACGGGTCGTCCGGGTTTTGGGCGCACGCCGCCGACGCGCGCGGGAGATAGAACTTGTTGTTCGTGCCGGGCGTGACGAGCTCCGTCACGAGCCAACCCTGGCTGCCGTCGTCGTCGATGACCGAGCAGTCGTTTTCGTCCGTCAGCATCACGATCGCGAGCAGCGAGTCCGGCCTGAGGAACGCCTTGCGCTGATCGAGCACGACCTGATTCACCGGCCCGAGCTGATTCACGACGACGTTGTCCGGCCCGGCCACGCTCGTGACGCTCACGGGCGGCTCGGGGTCGATCAGAAAGCGGTACCAAGACTCGAGTTGCGCCTCGTAGCCGCAGCCGTTCTCGCCCGCCTTCTGCACGTAGCTGCCGAACGTCGTGCCGAAGTGGTCGAGGTCGCCGTCGCCGGGCGGCGTGTCTTTTTGGGTCGGATCCCAGGCCAAAAAGCCCGAATCGTTCCAGGAGTCGATGCTGCCGCGGACGGCCGGGTTCGCCGTCGGCAAGAGCTCGGCGTGGTCGTCGGGCGTGCGCCCGGTCGTCGCGTCGTCGGCCGCCGGCTGGCACTCGGTGCCGCCGTGGCTGCCGAGACTCGACGTGACGACGCCGACGTGAATGTCCTTCACCGCGGCGAACTCGGGCCGCCCGTTCGCGCACTTGCCGAGCTCGTCCGAGACGGTGCCGTTCGGATTGCCTTGCGCGTCGAGACAGCGCGGCGTCGCGAGCCGCTTCACCAACACCGGCACGGCCTTCGCGAGGATTTCCTGCTTGTCCGCCATCGACATCGAGTTGTCGATCATGAACAGCAGATCGGCCTTGTCGACGACGTGGTTCGGCAGCGAATGGATGAAGAGGTTCGTCGTCGTCGGCTGGGCGGGCGAGACGGGACGGTCGAGACAACCCGCCGTGAGAGCGAGCACCGCGAGCGGAAGAGCGGCGCGGAGCGAGCGTGGGACGATGTGGGTGAGCGGGGCGAGCGGCTTCGGCATGCAAAGCGACTTCGCAAGCCGCGTGCCGCGTGCGATTCAGCGTCGATTCGGCGGCAAATGCCGACGGCGCTCCGCCAACGCAGTTGAAGCGCGCGCGTGAACGCCAACGCCGGTGACAAGATCGGGCGCGCGAAAACGCGACGGCTCCGCGCGGGGAACCGTCGCGTCGAGCCGGCTCAGAAGGTGAGCCTGGCTTGCGCGCCGCCGCTCTTCGGGCCCGCGTACGGCAAGAGCTCGAGACGCGCCCTTTGCGTCGGGTGGCGGCCGAGGCTCGTGGCCGGCGCGGCGGCGGGCGGCGTGTCGTCGTCGCTCGTGAGCAGCACGACTCCGGTGACGCCGAGCGTGATCGCGACGCCGAACGCCATGTCGGCGATGAGGGCGCTCCGCTCGGTGTCGTCCGCCGATTTCGTGGTCGGGTTCTTGTCGAAGTCGCTCTTCGAGCCGAGCGCCTTCACGCCGAAAATCGTGCCCACGATGGCGGACGCGCCCGCGATCCCGAGCGTCACGTACGCCGGAACCATGCTGTGCGGCTCCGGGGGCGGAGCCGGCGGCGGGGGCGGCGCGGGGGGCGGCGGCGGTGCGGCGGCCGGCACGACGGGCGGCGGCGCCTCCTTCACGAGGGCAATCGACTGCTTCAGCTGGTCGCCGCCCTTCACGTCGAGATCGACGTCTTTCGACTGGTAGCCGGCCGCGGCGACGGTGAGGTGGTGCTTGCCGGGCGTGAGCTTGAGCATGAGCGGCGGCTGGCCTTCCTGCGGCGCGCCGTCGACCGAGACGGACGCCCCGGGCGGATCGGTGTCGACCGCGACCTCGCCGACGAGCGTCGCCTTGAGCGCGTCGAGCCGGGCGTGCGCGTCCGAGAGCTTCTGTTCACCGACCTTGGTGCTCTCCGGTTCGGCCAGAAACGACTCGTAGGCGTCGATGGCGTCGGCCGTCTTGTTTTGCGCGTCGAGCGCCTTGGCAATCCAGTAGTCGGCCTGCGGCGACTTGATCGCTTCGTTCGCTTTTTGGAACGCGACGACGGCGCCCGCGTAATTGCCGCTGTTGAAGGCCTTCTCGCCCTCGCTGTATGCCTTGCGTGCGGCGTCCTTCTGCTTCTTGGTCGGAGGCTTCGCGGCAGCGGTGCCGTCGGCGGTGGAGGCACCCGCCTCGGCTTTGGCGGACTCGCCTTTGGCGGGACCAGCCTTGCCGGCCCGCTTGGCCGGTGGGTCCGCCGCGAATGCCGGCGCGGCCACGAACGTGGTGGCGACGAGCCCGGCGAAGAGGCCGACCACGACGTGTGCTGAATGAGCCTTGTTCCGCATCAGTGTCCTCCGCTGCCCGGAACCCGGGCGACACCTACAGGCTAGACCGCCCGAGACCGCGCGGACAAGCCCCGGCTCCGTCCCGGCCCGAGTTCTCGAGTCTCCTGTCAAAGACAGCCGAACTAGTTATAGTGGCTTGGGGTTTTGGCCTTCGGCCCCGACAGTTGGCACATGCCGTCTTCGACGCCTCCGGATCGCGCCAAGCTGAGCGTTTCCCCGACGGATCGCCGGACGCTGCCGCCTCCCGAATGGCAAGAGCGGCAGGGGCCGCGTTCGGCGGCGTCGCTCCTCCTCGAGCGGCAGGCGTGGGGCGCGCCGGTCGCGCGCAAGAGCGGTCCGCGCGCCGAGCTCACCGTGCTCTTCGCGAAGCTCGAGACCTCGGAGGGCGACGAGGCCGCCGAACGCAGCGCGGCGACCGCCCTCGCGCGCTCGCTCGCGACGCGCGGCACTCAGCTCGACGTGGCGACGCGGCTCGCGCGCCGCGCGCTGCTCCTCGGCGACGATCCGATGCTGCGCGAAGAGCTCGCCGGTTGGTTCGTCACGCTCGGTGAGCCGGCGCTCGCCGCGGCGACGCTGCGGCCGCTCGTGCCGCCGGGCGGCGGAGCGGACGCGAGCGCGCTGCTCGTGCGCATGGGCGTCCTGCTCGCGCGCGCGGGCGAAGCGCGCGCGGCGAGTGAAGCGCTCGTCGACGCGGCGGCGGCCGACCCGAGCGATCCGGTGCCGCTCGAGATCTTCGCGTCGATCGCCGCGTGGGCGGCGCAAGCCGTCGAGCCCGCGCGCGCGGCGGAAGCGTACGTGGCGGCGGCCGAACGGCGCGACGTGCGCGGCGAAAAAGCGGCCGGCTTCGAGGATCTGATGCGCGGCTTCGAGCTCTGCCCCGCGCATCAGGGCGTCGCCGAGCGCTTGGCGTCCGCGCTGCTCGCTCGCGGCCGAGGCGGCGCGGCCGACGAGATCCGCCGTGAGCACGCCGCGGCGCTCGGGGACGGCGCCCGCGCCGCGCACCTCCGACGCATGCGTCAGGCAGTGAAGGACGGCGATTTGCCGCGCGCGCTCGGCGCCGCGTTCGACGCACGTCTCGACGCCGAGATCGACCTCCGCAGCGTGCTCGCGTCGATCGATCCCGTGGCCGGCGCCGAGGAGTTGCCGCTCGGGATCGACGGGTTGCTCGAACGCGCGGGCCTGCACGAGCTCCTCGCGGCACGCGTCGAGCTCGCGTCCGATTTTCTCGCGGGCCGCGAGCGGGCGCGGGCGCGGGTGGCGCTCGGCCGGCTTTACACCGGTCCGCTCGGACGGCCCGATCGGGCGGTCGACGCGTGGATCGACGCCCTCGTCGCCGACCCCGGCTGCGAGCCCGCGCTCGATGCGCTGCGTCGCCACGCCGCGGTCACGCGCGACGCCGGGCCGCTCGTCGAGGCGCTCGTGCGCGCGGGGACTCCGAAAGCGCTCGGGACGCGCGGCGAACAAGTGGCTTGCCTGCGCGAGCTCCGCGCGCTCGCCGAGGAGCGGCTCGGCGATCCGGGCCTGGCGCTCTGGGCCGTCGGGCGCCTGACGGCGCTCACGAGCGCGAGTGAGGAGCTCAAGGCCGCCGAGGCACGGCTCGCGCCGCGCGTGGAGCTCCAAGACGAGGCGCTCGCCGAAGCCCGGCGCGAGCTCGCGGCGACCTCGGGTCCGGCGCGGCTCGGGCCGCTCGCGCGCGCCGCCGCGATTCTCGCCGGTCGTCCCGACGCCGCCGAAGATTATCTCGCCGTTCTGCGCGAGCTCGGCGAGCTCGAGCCGGAGGAGCGCGCGCACGCCGTCGCCGCGGAGCGCGTGTTCGTGCGTCTCGCCCGCCACGCCGAGCTCGAAACGCTCCTGCGCGGCCTCGAGGAACGGGCGGGGTCGGGCGTCGAACGCGGCCGCCTGCGCCTTGCGCTCGCGGTGCTGCGGCGCCGCGGCGGCGACGCCGAAGGCGCGCTCCACGAGCTCTTGCCGCTGCTCGGCGAGCCGGGCGCGCACGGCCCCGCCTGGAGCCTGACGCTCCTCCTCGCGGCGCAGTGCGGCGACAAGCGCGCGCACGCGCTCGCGCTCGCACGCGTCGCCGGGCAGCTCTCGCCGTCGCTCCGCGCGGTGTTGCTCGCGGTGGCCGCGGAGGAGCAGCTCGCGGCCGGAGACGCCGACGGCGCGCGGGTGACGAGCGAGCAGGCCTGCTCCGCGGATCCGTCGCTCGCGCGTCCCGCGGCGGCGCGCGCGCGCGTCGGCGTGGCGACCGGCGGCCGTTGGGGCGCGGAGGCGATCGAACGCGCGATGAGCATCGTCGTGCCGCGACCGGCGCTCTCGGCCGCGCTCGCCGACATTCTCGATCGACTCGGTGAACCGCTGCTCGCAGCGGCGTGGGCGCAGCGCTCAGGCGCGCTCAGGCCGGGCGATCTCGACGCCGCGCGCGGCCGGCTCGCGCGGGCGCTCGCGAGCGACGACGGGGTCCGGCTCGCCGACACGCTCGCGTGGCTCCTCTCGCAACCGCAGCGTCTGACGGCCGCCGCGCCGACCATCGCCGAAGCCATCGAGAAGCTCTCGCGCCTCGCGCCGGGACGCGCCGCCGCGCTCGCGCGGCGAGCGCTCGACGTGCTCGGTCCGCGCGACCCCGTGCTCCGCGCGGCGGCGCTCGCCGTCGCCGACCGCGTGGGCGAACGCGGGCTCGGCATCGCGGTGATGGAGCGCTGGCTCGCGACCGGTTCGCTCGGCACCGAGCGCGGCCAGGTCCTGCTCGAGCTCGCTCGCCGGCGCAAACTCTCGGGTGACGCCGACGGCGCGGCGCGCGCGCTCAGCCGCTCGCTGAGCGAGGGCGCTTCTCCCGCCGAGGTCTTGCCCGAAATCGACAGCGCCCTGCCGACGCGCACCTCCGACGGTGAAATCGCGCTGCTGCAGGCGCGCGCCGAAGCGCTGAGCGCGCTCGCCGAAGCGGATCAGCGCGGCACCGTGGCGGCGTGGCGCGAGCTCGGCGCCGCGCTCTGGGATCTCGCGGGCGATCACGTCGGCGCGCTCCGCGCGTGGGAGCGCGCGGCCGCCATCGACGTCGAGCACGGCGCCGAAAACCTCGCGAGCGATCTCCTGGCGTTCGCCGGCGAAGTGCACGCGCTCGATCGGCTCGTCGAGCACGCGCGGCGGCGCGGTGAAACGCCCGAAGCGGCGCGTTACTACGGGCTCGCGGCCGCGATCGCGCTCGGCGGCGCGCGCGCGCCCGAAGCCTTCTTCTACGCGCGCCGCACGCTCGAAATCGATCCGGCGCGCAGCGACGCCATCGCCATCGCCGAGC
The DNA here is from genome assembly GCA_035499895.1 of Polyangiaceae bacterium. Taxonomy (GTDB): domain Bacteria; phylum Myxococcota_A; class Polyangia; order Polyangiales; family Polyangiaceae; genus PMG-095. The sequence continues at coordinate 6,541 of DATJXW010000021.1, forward strand.
GCTCGGCGGGCGAGGGCGAGCTCGACGCGCTCGATCACTTGTACGACCGTCTGGCGACGAACGCGCTCGGCTGCTTCGGCGAACGCGCCGTCCGCTACCGCGCGGCGCGGCAATTCGAGCGCCGCGGCCTGCTCGCTCGCGCGCTGCGCCACGCCGTCGGTGCCTTCGAGGCGGTGCCGTCCGAGGGCGTCGTCTTCGTCACGCTCGCCCGCCTGGCCGAACGGGGTGATTTACGCGCCGAAATGGTCCACGCGATCGAGCGCGTGGCCGAGCGCAGCAAGCACCCCGAGCTCGGCGCGGCGTGGCTCCGGCGCGCGGCCGTCTTCGCCGGCGAGAGCGAGGAGGGCCGGCGCCAGCGCGTCGAGGTCTTGCTCCGCGCGCTCGCGGTGCGCGTCGACGTGGACCTCGTCTCGTCGCTGTCGCTCGCGATGGCCGACCTCGTGCGCGACCAACCGGAAGAGCGTGACGCCGCCGAGCTCCGGTTTCGGCGGGCCGCGCGCTCCGTCCTCGCCCGCGTGGAGGGCCCGGAAGGCGCGCGCATCGCCGTCGAGGTGGCCTTGAGCGCGCTCACGACCTTCGACGATGCCACGCTCGCGGCCGAAGCCGTCGAGCGCGGCGCGGCCGCGGCGGGTGACCTCGAGCAGTTCGGCCTGCTCGAGCCGTACGCCACGACGATCGCGCGCGGGCCGGGCGCCGAAGGGCTCGTCGAGAAGCTGGTCGAGCGCGCCGAGCGGCGCTTCGAGAGCGCGGGCACGCCGCTCCTCACGCTCGGCGCCGCCATCGCCGAGGCGCGCGGAGACGCCGCGAAATCGGCCCGCCTGCTCGTGCTCGCGGCCGGACGCGACGCCGACGACGCCGCGCTGCTCGCCCGCGCCGAAGCGGCCGCGCGAGCGACGGGCGACCCGGAGCTCATCGCGCTCGCCGTCGACGCGATGCCGGACCGCGGGCGCTTCGCGCTCGTGATGGAGCTCGTGCACGCGGCCGAGCGCGCCGGCGACGTGCCGCGGGCGCTCGAGGCGCTGGCGCGCGCGCAGGGTTTGGTCGACATCGACGCGGCGCAGCGGACCGAGCTCTTCGAGCAGAGCGCCGCGCTCTTCGCGCGCGCGGGCCGGCGTGACGAGCTCGAGGCGCTGCTCAAGGCCGAGCTCGAGCGGCACGAGCTCGCGCGCGACGGCGTCGCGCGGGTCGGTACGGAGCTCGCGGCGCTGCTCGCGGCGCGCGGGCGCGGGCCGGAAGCGCTCTCGGTGCTCACCGCCGCGCTCGAACGCGCGCCGGATCACCCCCGCCTGCTCGGCGATCTCGCGACGCTCGCGCGCCAGACGGGCGAGCGGGAGCGTCACGCGCACGCGCTCGCGCGCTTGATCGACACGGGCGCCGACCCCACGCAAGAGGTCGGCTGGCTCCGCGAGCTCGCGCCGCTGCTCGAGTCCATGGGCGACGAACCGGGCGCGCTCTTGCGTTTCGGCGCGCTCGCCGCGAAGAGCCCGGGCGATCCGGACGCGCTCGTCGCGCTCGAACGCGACGCCGAACGTCAAGGCGACTACGAGGGCGTCGCGCGCCTGCTCGAACGGCGGGCCGCCGTCGCCGGTCGCGTCGAGGACGTGCGGCGGCTCCGGCTTCGGCGCGCGGCCGTGCTCGAGCAACGCCTCGCGCGGCCGGACGAGGCGCGCGCCGAGCTCCAGGCGCTCGTGGCGGCGACGGGCGAGCACCTGAGCGTGCTGCGCGTGCTCGCCGATCTCGACGAGCGGCTCGGCGATCCGCTCGCCGCGGCGTCGCTCTTCTTGCGCGCGAGCTCCCACGCGACCGAGCGCAGCGAAGCCGCCGAGCTCGCGCGGCGCGCCTGCCAGGCGTACCTGAGCGGCGGCGACGTCGAGGGCGCGCACCGCACGCTCGAGGGCATGGGCGCGTGGGTCGAACGCGTGAAGCTCCTCGAGCTCGGCGTCGAAATCGAGCGCCGGCGCGAAAACCCCGCCGGCCTCGCCGACGCGCTCGACGAGCTCGCGTCGCTCTCGAACAAGCCGGTCGACGAACGCGCGCGCCTCTTGACGGAAGCCGCCCGCGCGAGCCTCGCCGCCGGCGATCGCGACAATGCGCTCGACCGAGCCGTGCGCGCCGCGCGACTCGCTCCGGATCTCGTCGACGCGCAGCTCCTCGCGCGCAAGCTCGAGTACCTCGCGCGCGGGGCGGGGACGCCCGACGACGCCGAGCGCGCCATCGCGGAGCTCGAGCGCGTGCCGCCGGATCTCGCGCCGGACCTCGCCGAGCTTCGGAGTTTTCTCCTCGCGGAGGCGCTCGATCGCGTCGAGCGGCGCGGCGGCGGACTCAGCGAACTCGAGCGCGAAGTCGCCGCGCGCGGGCTGCGGCCGCTCCTCGCGCTCGGGCTCGCCGAGCGGCTCGCGGCCCTCGGTCGCGCGGAGGAGTCGCTCGAGCGGTTCGACTTCGCGCTCGCGAGCGATCTCGGCGGGCTGCGTTCGCGTTCTCGCGCCGCGCTGCTCGCCGGCGAAGCGGCCCGCCGCGCGGGAGAGCTCGAGCGCTCGCGCGCCTACCTCGAGCTCGCCGCCGCCGATCCGGAGACGCAGAGCGCCGCACGCGCGGCCCTCGAGCGCTTGCGTTCCGAGCTCGCGAGCCGCGACGCGCCCGCCCCCGAGCTCGAGATCGGCGAGCTCTCGCAGCGTGCCGCGCTCGAGCTCTTCGACGAGGGCCCGGTCCGCGAGCACGTCGTCATCGAGCAAGAAGAAGACGAGCGCAAGGCGCCCCCGCTGCCGATCCCGCTCGTCACGACGGCGCGCATGGCGACGCCTCGCATCGAAGCCGCACCCGAGCCCGCGCCCGAGCCGCGTCCGCCGCCTGCGACCGAGTCGCCGCTGCCGGTCTCCTCGCACGGCGGCAAGCCCCCGAGCCCGCGCAAACAGCAGCTGTCCGGCACCTTCGCGGGCAGCTCCGCCGAGGAAGTGCGCCTCCACGTCGCGCTCGCCGACGGCAGCGAAGCGGCCGGTTACGAGCTCCTCGCCCTCCTCGGCACCGACGCGGCGAGGACCCACGATCGGGTCGGCGTGTACCGCCGGCTCGCGTTGCTCACGCCCGGCAAGCGCGAGCTCCTCGCCGAGCTCGCCCGCACGGCGCGCGAGGATCGCAACCCCGCGTACGCGAGCGCGGTCGAACACGTCCTGGCCGTGCTGCGCGGCGAACCAGCGTCGGAGCCGCCGCCCCTCGACGAGCTCGACCCCCAGACGGACGCCGTGCGCGCGCTCCTCTTTCGAGAAACCCAGAGCCCGACGCTCGAGGCGCTCGCCCTCGTCTGGGAGACGGCGGGGCACCTCTTTCGCCGCGATCCCGGCGCTTACGGCATCACGGGTCTCGAACGCGTCCAGCCGACGGCCCCGACTCCGCTCGGCCGTGCTTACGGCGACATCGCCCGCGCTCTCGGCGCTTCACGCACGCCGCTCTACCAGCGCCGCACGGCCGGTCCCATCACCATCGGCGTCGCCCTGCTCGCGACCCCGTCCGTCGTGCTCTCCGGCGACGTGGCGCGCGAGACCCCGGAGCTTGCGTTCCATCTCGGCGCCATGCTCGCGGCGTCCGCGCCGCAGCTCGTCATGTTGTTCGGCTTACCCGAGGCGCAAGCGCGCTCGGTGCTGCGCGCGCTCGGCTTCGCTTTCGGTCCTTCTCGTCCGGACGCGAGCGGTATCGGACCGGCGCTGAACCTCGCCGAGATGCTGTGGGAGAGCATTCCTGCGCGTCCTCAGCGCCGGCTGCGCGAACTTTGCAACGATCCGGACGCTCTCGATTACGACCAAGCCCTGAAGCAGGCGCGCGTGGCGATTCGGCGAGCCGGATTGTTCGCGACGGGCCACTTCGGCGTCGCCGTCGCCGAGGTCGCGGCCGAGGATCACCTCGAAGCCGACGACGTGCGCTCGCCGGGCGGCATCGCGCGACTTTGCGCCGAAAGCCCGTCGATTCAAAGTTTGCTTCAGCTCGCGCTCGGCGCCGAGTACGCCGAAACCCGCTGGCGCGGAGCGCGCGGCGGGCGGCCGTGACTCGTCCCCGGCGCGGTTTGAGGTAGTACTTTCCGGTCGGCGGAAGGGCCTGGAGTAGGACAGCGTTGTCACACCTCGAGTTCATGAAAATTCGCGCTCTCGGGCATTTAGGAGCCATGGCACGTTCGTCGCACAGCCGGTCGTGGATGCTCGGCTTGGTCTCCCTGCTCACCACCGGGTGTCTCGTGCCGGACGCGCCCGAATACGGCGTCGCCAACAGGACGCCGATTTTCGTCGACCCGAACTCCATTTCCCCGAACCCGCGCAGCGTCCAGCACTACGACGACGTCGAGGGCGCCGCGCCGCTCGATTTTCACTTCCTCATCCACTCGGAGGACGCTGGGGACGATCTCGTGACCGCGTTCTACATCGATTACAACGGGCGCGGCTCGTACAAGGATCACAAGAGCATCAAGGCGTCCACGCTCGACGTGGCGCGCCTCGTTCAGTGGCATTGGGACATGCCGGCCGGGTTTCTCACGACTGATCCCGGCTGCCACGTCATCACCATCACCGTGCTGCACGAGACGGGGTGGGACGGGCAGAACAACCAACAGATCGGCTCCCCGCCGGACCTCGCGGCCGTGAGCTGGTTCGCGACGTTCAACGACGACCAGGGCGTGATCCCGCTTTCGGCCTGTCCCGACCCTTCGACGGACTCGAAGGGCACGACTCAATGAGCCGAATCGTCGGCTTTTCGGCGCTCCTCGGGCTGCTGCTCGGCGGTTGCTCGCTCTCCGCAGGCCTGTATCAGAGCGACACGGCCGTGAACCAATGCAAAAACGACGACGACTGCTCGGGCGCTCGCTGCGAGGACGGCCTCTGCGTCGGCTCGGGCGGCTCGCTCACGTCGCTGCTCGTCACCGTCACGCCGCCGCCGACTTTCGCCGGTATCGATAACCTCACCTATTACGAGGACCACTCGACGGCCGGCAACTACCTCCCGCCGAACGGCGGATCGCTCAACATCACGCTCGACGACAGCGTCAAAGTCACGGGCACGGTCAGCATCGATCTCGATGCGACCAAGTGCGTTCCGATGTGGACGGGCCCGTCGAACACCACCGTCATGACCTCGATGAGCGGCGGCATCCCCGCCGACGTGGCCTTCACCCCGAGCCAGCACCTCATCGGCATGCCCGGTGACAGCTACGCGTCGACGACGGACGGCATGGAGTTTCAGCAGACGCTCCCGCCCGGCCAGTACGACGTTTACATCACGCCGCATCTGAAGCTCGCGGCGACCATGGCCGGCGACCTCGATTGTCAGGTGCCGCCGCGCTTGCTCCTGAATCAGACCGTCACCTCGAACCTCGACTACAAGCTGCCCGCCGCGTCCAGATTGGAAGTCGACGTGACGTGGCCGCTCTCGCAGCCGTACACGGACGACCTCGCGCAGGCGGACCCTTTTTTCGCGGACCCGCTCGCCGGCTGGACGCTCGATCTCGTGGATTCGGCGACGGGGCGCGTTCTCTCTTACGAAGAGCCGGTCGACACGCTGCTGAAGACGCAGCCGGCCAATCCGGACATGTCGGTCACCTACGCCGTCACGCTGGTGTACGCGCCCGTGTACACGGTCGTGAAGAACATGCTCGAGCCGGCCGACATCGGTAACGACGTGTTGCGGCTCACGCCGCCGCTCTACGATCCGCGCACGTGCCCCACGCAGGATTGCACCGATCAGCCGCTCTTCACCGCTCCCGTCGTGCTCGCGCAGGTCGACGGCGCGCTCGTCACCGCGGACGGCAAGTCCGCGCCGGCGGAGCTCGTTCAAACCGGGCTCCTGCCGGCTCCGGTCGACGTCGAATTCCAGACGGCGCTCGCGTCCGACGGCACGCCCGTTCCCGCGACCGTCTTCTTGCGCGCAACGTCGATCGACGGCGTGTCCGGCCTTTCGACGTCGTTCTCGCGCAGCGTCGACGTGGGCTCGGACGGCGTCGGCGACGTCGCGCTCCTGCCGGGTCACTACCACGTCACGGCAGCGGCCAAATCCGGCTGTCTCGTGGGGTCGTGCCTGGGCACGGTCGAAGCGGATTGGGTCGTCGCGCAGACGCCGTCGCCCCAAGCGGGGAAGATCGTCCAGTTCTCGCCGCCCAACACGTATGGGGGCAGCGCGCTCATTCCCGACGGTCGACCGGCCGTGGGCGCGAGCGTCAACCTGGTCGCTTCGTCCGTCATCATCGACACGAACGTGCTCAACGTCGGGGACGGCGCGGTGCCGCCCGTGCCGCGAGCGACCGCGGGTCTCGTCGAGGACAAGGGCGCCTTCAGCTTCGAGGCCGACGACGGAACGTTCGATCTCAGGGTCCAGCCCGATCCGAGCACGGGTTACGGCTGGTACGTGCATCCGCGCTTCGTGCTGCCCGACGAGCAAGATCAATTGTCGGAGCTCGATCTGGATTTCCCCATCTCCTACAAGGGCACGGTCAGCGCCGTCACGGCCATGGGGACCGTACCGGTGCCGCGCGCGCTCATCCGCGCCTACGCGTACGTGAACGCCGACGGCACGCTCGCCGCGAAGAGCGACAGCGCCGTCGCCGCCGTGCAGGTCGCAGAGACGTACACGGACGACGCGTCGGGTGATCAGGGCGCCTTCAGCCTGCTCGTGCCGAGCGCGCTCGCGACGCCCTGAATTTTCTGGCGCCCCCACCGGCGCATGTCCGGCGCGTTTCGTGCCGGGCAGCTCGGGCGAAGCCCGAGCGATCTCGCGTGTTTCGGCCGTTGATTCAGCGCGCGCCTCGTCGTACTCGAACGAGCGATGGACGCTCTCGAGCCCCGTTCACCGCACGCCGGCTGGCAGGGCCGGCTTGCGCTCCGGCTCGAACGCCGGGGAGGGCGCACCATCCTCGCGCGGCGGGAGCACGTCGGGCCGCTGGTCGTCCAGCGGCCGTTTCACCCCGAGCCGGACGGCGCCTGCCACGTCTACGTTCTTCACCCGCCCGGCGGCGTGGTGGGCGGCGACGAGCTCGTGCTCGACGTCGACGTCGCGAGCGACGCCGCCGCGCTCGTGACGACGCCCGCGGCGACCAAGCTCTACCGCAGCGCGGGTCCGACCGCCTTCGTCCACAATCGCCTGCGCGTGCGCGCGCGCGGCGTGCTCGAGTGGCTGCCGCAAGAAACGATCGCGTTCGGCGGCGCCGACGCCCGCGTCGTCACCGAGGTCGAGCTCGAGCCGAGCGCCGTGTTTTTCGGCTGGGAAATCACCTGCCTCGGTCGCCCCGCCTCGCGCGACGACTTCACGAGCGGGCGCTTGGACCAGCGTTTTCTCCTCGCGCGCGGCGGGCGGCCGCTCCTCGCCGATCGGCTGCTCACCGAAGGCGGCGGTCCGGTCCAACGAGCGAGTTTTGGTTGGGGTGGGCGCACGGTGTACGGCTGTTTCGTCGCGGTCGGCGCGCCGCCCGAGCTCACCGCGGCGCTCCGCGAAGCGCTCCGAACGCCGGACGCCGCCGAGCTTTTCGCGGTGACGAACGTCGCCGAGGCGTGCGTGTGCCGCTTTCTCGGAGCGAGCGCGGCGCGGGCGCGTGCTCGTCTCGTGCGCGCGTGGGAAATCGCGCGCGAACTCACGCTGAACAAACCCGCATGCCCGCCGCGTATCTGGGTCACTTGAGGAACACATGGAGCTGAGCCCCCGCGAAAAGGACAAACTCTTGATCTTCACCGCCGCGCTCGTCGCCGAGCGCCGCAAGGCGCGTGGGCTCAAGCTCAACTACCCCGAGGCCGTCGCCTACATCACGGCGGCGATCCTCGAGGGCGCGCGCGACGGCCGCACCGTCGCCGAGCTCATGAGCTACGGCGCGACCTTGCTCACGCGCGACGACGTGATGGACGGCGTCGCCGAAATGATCGTCGAGGTCCAAGCCGAAGCGACGTTCCCGGACGGCACCAAGCTCGTCACGGTGCATCACCCTATTCAGTGAGAGCTTGGGCCGAGGGACTCGTAAGGTCGTGATGTCGAGAAACGGTTTGGGACAGAGTCGAAAAGTAGCGCCCACTCTCGAAAGAAAATTCCGATGATTCCTGGTGAAATCATGGTTCAGGCGGGTGACATCGAGCTCAACGCGGGGCGCCCGACGCTGCGCGTGCGGGTGTCGAACACGGGCGATCGGCCGATTCAGGTCGGGTCGCACTATCACTTTTACGAGACGAACCGCGCGCTCGCGTTCGACCGCGAAGCGACGCGCGGCTACCGCCTGAACGTCGCGGCGGGCACGGCGGTGCGCTTCGAGCCGGGCCAGGAGCGCGAGGTCGAGCTCGTCGCGTTCGGCGGCGCGCGCGTCGTCTACGGCTTTCAGGCGCGCGTGAGCGGCCCGCTCGGGGGTGAGCCGTGACGCGCATCGACCGCGCGGGTTACGCCGCGATGTACGGTCCGACCGTCGGCGATCGCGTGCGCCTCGCCGACACCGAGCTCGTCATCGCCGTCGAGCGCGACTTCACGCTCTACGGCGAAGAAGTGAAATTCGGCGGCGGCAAGGTCATCCGCGACGGCATGGGCCAGAGCCAGCGCGGCAGCGCCGACGCCGTCGACACCATCATCACGAACGCGCTCATCGTCGATCACTGGGGCATCGTGAAGGCTGACATCGGGCTGAAAAACGGCCGTATTCACGCCATCGGCAAGGGCGGCAACCCCGACGTCCAGCCCGGCGTCGACATCGTGATCGGCCCCGGCACCGAAGTGATCGCGGGCGAGGGGCTCATCGCGGTGCCCGGCGGCATCGATTCGCACATTCACTTCATCTGCCCGCAGCAGATCGAGGACGCGCTCATGAGCGGCGTCACCACGATGATCGGCGGCGGCACCGGGCCGGCCGCGGGCACCAACGCGACCACCTGCACGCCGGGTCCGTTTCACCTCGCGCAGATGCTCAAGGCCGCCGACGGCTTGCCGATGAACCTCGGCTTTCTCGGCAAGGGCAACGCGAGCCTGCCGTTCGCGCTCGAGGAGCAAATCCGCGCGGGCGCGCTCGGCCTGAAGCTCCACGAAGATTGGGGCACGACGCCCGCCGCCATCGACTGTTGCCTCGACGTGGCGGAGCGCTTCGACGTGCAGGTCGCGATTCACACCGACACGCTGAACGAATCGGGCTTCGTCGAGGACACGTTCGCGGCGTTCAAGGGCCGCACGATTCACGCCTACCACACCGAGGGCGCGGGCGGCGGCCACGCACCGGACATCATCCGCGCGTGCGGCGAGCCGAACGTGCTCCCGTCGTCGACGAACCCGACGCGGCCGTACACGGTCAACACGATCGACGAGCATCTCGACATGCTCATGGTCTGTCATCACCTCGACCCGAGCATCCCGGAAGACGTCGCGTTCGCCGAGTCGCGCATCCGGCGCGAGACGATCGCGGCCGAGGACATCCTCCACGACCTCGGCGCGTTCAGCATGATTTCGTCCGATTCGCAGGCGATGGGCCGCGTCGGCGAGGTCGGCATCCGCACCTGGCAGACCGCGCACAAGATGAAGATCCAGCGCGGCAGCCTGCCCGAGGATCCGAAGGAGCACGACAACTTCCGCGTCCGCCGCTACCTCGCCAAGTACACGCTCAACCCCGCGATCGCGCACGGCATCGCCCACGAGGTGGGCTCGATCGAGGTGGGGAAGCTCGCCGACATCGTGCTGTTTTCGCCCGCTTTCTTCGGCGTGAAGCCGGCGATGATCATCAAGAGCGGCAGCATCGTCGCGGCGCCGATGGGCGATCCGAACGCTTCCATCCCGACGCCGCAGCCCGTGCACTACCGGCCGATGTTCGGTGCCGTCGGCGGGGCGCTCGCGACGACGAGCGTCACGTTCGTGTCGCAGGCGTCGCTCGACGCGGGCGTGCCGGACGCGCTTCGGCTGCAGAAGCGCGCGGTCGCCGTGCGCGGCACGCGCCGCGTCACCAAGCGCGAGATGGTTCACAACGCCGCCCTCCCGAAAATCGAGGTTGACCCGCAGACGTACGAGGTGCGCGCCGACGGCGTGCTGCTCGCGTGCGATCCGTTGAAATCGCTGCCGCTCGCGCAGCGCTATTTCCTGTTTTGACGATGCCCACCGCCTCCAAAGTGTCGACCTCGGCGCCGCTCCGCACGGACGGCGTGCTCGTGCTCGACTACGACGCGCGCCAAAAGCATCGCTTTTTGGGCGCGCTCGAGGGCGGGGGGGAGCTCGCGGTGCGGCTCCCGCGCGGCACCGTGCTCGCCGACGGCGACGTGCTCGAGACGGACGCGGGGACGCACGTGCTCGTCCGCGCGGCGCGCGAGGCGCTGAGCGTCGCGCGCGCGGCCGATCCGCTGCTCCTCGCGCGCATCGCCTACCACCTCGGCAATCGACACGTCGCGCTGCAGATCGAGCCCGGGTGCGTGAAGTACCTGCACGATCACGTGCTCGACGACATGGCGCGGCGCCTCGGCGCCGAGCTCGACTACGAGGAAGCACCGTTTCGCCCGGAAGGCGGCGCCTACGGCAAGGGCGGACACCTCATGCACCGGCACGCCCACGGCCACGACCATCATCACCCCCACGCGCACGGCGAGCACACGCACGGCGAACACGCGCACGGTGAGCACGCGCACGGCGAACACGCGCACGGCGAACACGACCACGAGCACGACCACGCCGAACCTCGTGCGCGCGCGGCCGCTCACCGCACGAGGGCGCGATGAACGAGCTCTCCACGCCGGGCCTGCTCCGCTTGCTGCAAATCGCGAGTCCGGCGCTGCCCATCGGGGCGTTCGCGTACTCGCAAGGGCTCGAGACCGCGCTCGAGCTCGGCTTCGTGCGGGACGAAGCGAGCGCGAGCGAGTTTTTGGGCGGGGTGCTCGCCCACGGCTTGGCGGAGCTCGAGCTGCCGCTGCTCGGGCGCCTGTGGACGACGTTCGTCGAAGACGACGCCGCGGCCGCCGAGCGCTGGTCGCTCTTCTTGCTCGCCTCGCGTGAAACGAACGAACGGCGAGCCGAGGAGCAGCAGCTCGGTCGCGCGCTCGCGCGCCTGCTCGCCGATCAGGGCATCGTGGAGGCGGGCCCGTGGTTTCGCAGCCCGGCGGTGACGCACGTCGGCATGTTCGCGCTCGCGGGGGCGCGTTTCACGGTGCCCGTCGCCGCGCTCGTGCCGGCGTTCGCGTTCGCGTGGGCCGAAAATCAGGTCGGCGCGCTCGCGCGGCTCTTGCCGCTCGGGCAGCTCGCCGCGCAGCGGGTGCTCGCCGCCCTCGGTGCGCAGGTGCCCGCGGCGGCGGCTCACGCGGCCGCGCTTTCGGACGCGGACGTCGGTGCCACGCTTCCCGGTCTCGCCCTCGCGAGCGCCCTGCACGAAACCCAATACACGCGCCTCTTCAAATCCTGAGGAACCATGAGCACGCCTTCTCAAGAAACCCTGCGCGTCGGCGTCGGCGGTCCCGTCGGCTCCGGCAAAACGGCTCTGGTCGACTCGCTCTGCAAAGCGATGCGCGACCGATTTCGCATGGCCGTCGTGACGAACGACATCTACACGCGCGAGGACGCCGATTTTCTGATCCGCAGCGGCGCCCTCAGCGAAGATCGCGTCCTCGGCGTGGAGACGGGCGGTTGCCCGCACACGGCCATTCGCGAGGACGCTTCGGCGAACCTCGAAGCCGTGGATCAGCTGATGACGCGCCACGGGCCGCTCGATCTCGTCATCATCGAGAGCGGCGGCGACAACCTCGCCGCCACCTTCAGCCCCGAGCTCTCCGATCTCACGCTCTACGTCATCGACGTCGCCGCCGGCGACAAAATCCCGCGCAAAGGCGGCCCCGGCATCACGAAGAGCGACCTCTTGATCATCAACAAGACCGATCTCGCGCCCCACGTCGGCGCGTCGCTCGAAGTGATGCGGCGCGACGCGACCAAGATGCGCGGCGAGCGCCCCTTCGTCTTCACGAACCTGAAGACCGGCGACGGCCTCGACCGGGTGATCGACTTCATCGTCAAGCAGGGCCTGCTCGCCCACGCGGCGAACTGAACGGCGCCGCGCTCAACAGCCGCAGGCGGTGATGCAGGCGGGCTCGCCGTCGCAGTCGCTGCGGCAGCTCGTGTCGCAGCTCGAGCTCGTGGTCGTCGGCTTCGCGTTCGTCGTGAGCGCGGTGCAGCGCCCGTCGCTCACCGCGGTGCAAGCGCCTTGCGTGGTCTCGTCGGCGAGGAGCGATTTCGCGTCGCTGCAGCTCGCGGGCGGTCCGACCGGGCACAAGTAGTCGCCGCACACGCACTCGAGGTCGAGCGTCGAACCCGAGACGCGAAAGCCGCAGCCCGAGAGCTGATCGGGATCGACGGAGACGCCGGGACACGTGGAAATCCCGAGGCACAGCGTGACGCCCGAGCTCGGATCGGAGCCGCAATTGACGCCCGTTGCCGTGGTCGGCGAGCTCGTGGTCCCCGAGGTGCCCGCCGTGGCGGCGGTCGCCGCCGTGTCGTCGGCCGGCTCGAGCTGAAGACAAGACGAAAGCGAGAGCAGGAAGAGGGCGAGGAGTCGGCGCGTCACGGCGCCGATGCTGAGCAGACCTCGCGCGCGGCGGGCAACTTCGCGGCGAGAGTCGCCGTCGCCCGCGGCGCTCCGGCTTGCCTCCGAGCGCCGCGCCCCGCACAATCCTTTCATGCAACCTCTCCGCTGCCCGCACTGTGGGGAGCCGGTCGAGACGTATCCGGATCCGGGCGGCGGCGTCGAACAGGATTACGTCGAGGATTGCGCCGTCTGTTGCCGGCCCTTGCGCTTTCGCGTGCGCTACGACGAGGCGGCGGGCGACTTCGACGTCGACGCCTCGCCCGAGAACTGAGCGCGCTCGAGCGCGGCTGCGCCGAAAGCTAAACGGTCAGGTGCCGGCTCACGAGCTCGTCGGTGAGCTCGCTCATGGCGCCCGTCGCGACCGAGCGCCCGCGATCCATGATGCAGAAACGCGACGCCACGCGGCGCGCGAACGCGAGCTTTTGCTCGACGAGCAGCAAGGTAAGCCCTTCCTCGCGGTTCAGGCGCACCAGAATGTCCCCGATTTCACTGACGATGTTCGGCTGAATACCCTCGGTCGGCTCGTCCAAAATCAAGAGCTTCGGTCCGATCGCGAGCGCGCGCCCGATCGCGAGCTGCTGCTGCTGGCCGCCCGAGAGATCGCCGCCGCGCCGGTGCAGCATCGACTTCAGCACCGGAAAGAGTTCGAAGATGCGGTCGGGCACCTTGGAGCGTTTGCCGCTCGCGACCACGCCGAGCTCGAGGTTTTCTCCGACGGTGAGCTGCGGGAAAATCTCGCGGCCTTGCGGTACGTAGCCGACGCCGCGGCGCGCGCGGCCCTCGGGCGGCGTGCCCGTGAGCTCCTTGCCGGCGAACGTGATCTTGCCGCTCCAGATCTTGGCGGCGCCCATGATCGAGCGGAGCAGCGTCGTCTTGCCGACGCCGTTGCGGCCCATCACGCAGGTGCACGAGCCCTCCGGCACCTCGAGCGCCATGTTCCAGAGGATTTGGCTGCCGGCGTAGCCCTGGTTCAAGCCGTCGACGTTAAGCATGACCGGATCCGAGGTAAACTTCGACGACCTTCGGGTTCGCCTGCACCTCGTCGAGCGTGCCCTCGGCGAGCACGCTGCCTTCGTGCAGGACCGTCACCTTGTTCGCGATGTTGCGTACGAATTCCATGTCGTGCTCGACGACGACGACGGTGCGCTCGCCCGCGAGCGACACGAGGAGCTCCGCGGTGCGCTCCGTCTCCGCGTGCGTCATGCCGGCGATCGGCTCGTCCACCAGCAGCACGCGCGGCTTTTGCGCCAAGAGCATGCCGATCTCGAGCCACTGCTTCTGCCCGTGCGACAGCTGTCCGGCGGGACGGTTCCGCGCGTCCTTCAAGCCGATGGTCTCGAGCGTCTCGTCGATGGTCGCCGCCTCTTCCTTCGAGAGCCGGCCGAAGAGCGAGCGCCAGACCGAGCGGTTGCCGGCGAGCGCGAGCTCGAGGTTCTCGAACACGCTGTGCCCCTGAAAGACGGTCGGGCGCTGGAATTTGCGGCAAATGCCGAGCTCGGCGATTTCGTACTCGGAGAGGCCGATGAGGTCCTCCCCGTGACCGACGAGGTAGACGCTGCCTTCGTCGGGGCGCGTCTTGCCCGTGATGCAGTCCATCAGCGTCGTCTTGCCGGCGCCGTTCGGGCCGATGATGCAGCGGAGCTCGCCCGCGTCGAGGATCAGCGTGAGCGCGTTCAGCGCCTTGAAGCCGTCGAAGCTCACGCTGATGTTGTCGACGCAGAGCACCGCTTTGCGCCCCTGCACGAGCTCCATCAGGCGTTCTTGGCTGACGGCGCGCGTGCGGCGGGCTTTCGGGCGGCGCTGCGAGTCGGGCGTGAGCGGGATCGTCGGCGGCTCGGCCGTGGGGCGGTCCTCGCTCGGATCTTCGGGGATGGTGCTGGTCGGTGCCGACACGGTCATGCGCTCTTCTCCGCGGCGGCGGCCGGCTTGGGCGCGCGCTTCTCGAGCAACTTCACGGCGGCGCCGACCACGCCGTCGGGCAAGAACAGCGTGACCACGATGAAGAGCGCGCCGAGCACGAAGAGCCAGAGCTCGGGCAGCGCGACCGTGAACCAGCTCTTCGCGCCGTTCACCACGAACGCGCCGAGCGCCGCGCCGACGAGCGTGCCGCGCCCGCCGACGGCCGCCCAAATCGCCATTTCGATCGAATTCGAGGGCTGGAGCTCGCTCGGATTGATGATGCCGACTTGCGGCACGTAGAGCGCGCCCGCGAGCCCGCAGAGCACGGCCGAAAACGTCCACGCGAAGAGCTTGTATTTGCGGGGGTCGTAGCCGAGAAACATCACGCGGCTCTCGGAGTCGCGCACGGCGCGGAGCACGCGACCCGCCTTGCCGGTGACGATGTAGCGGCAGAGCAGGTACGAGATGCAGAGCGCCGCCACCGTCGCGATGTAGAGCATGCGCTTCGTCCCCGCGAGCGCGAGCGGCCAACCGTAAATCTGCTTGAAGTCGGTGAGGCCGTTGTTGCCGCCGAGCCCCGTGTCGTTGCGGAAGAAGAGCAGCATCAGCGCGTAGGTGAGGGCCTGCGTGATGATCGAGAAGTAGACGCCGCGGATGCGCGAGCGGAACGCGAAGTAGCCGAACACGTACGCGAGGAGCCCCGGCACCCAGAGCGCCGCGAACACGGCAAAGTAGAAGTTTTGGAACCCGTGCCAAAACCACGGGAGCTCTTTCCAATCCAAAAACACCATGAAGTCGGGCAGGTTGCTGCGATAGACGCCCTCTTTGCCGATCCCGAGCATGAGATACATGCCCATCGCGTAACCGCCGAGCGCGAAGAACACGCCGTGCCCGAGGCTCAGCATGCCCGTGAAGCCCCAAATCAGGTCGAGCGCGACGGCCGTGAGCGCGTAGCAGGAAAACTTGCCGAGGAGCGCGATGACGCGATCGGAGACCGCGAGCGGCGAGGTGGGCGGGAGCGCGCCGTGCAAGATCGGAATCAGGACCAAACCGAAGAACGCCACGACGCCGAACGCAATCCAGCCGCGCGTCGTGTGCATGCGGCGTAACGTCGCGAGCGCGTTCATCAGACCTCCGCCGCGCGTCCCTTCAGCGCGAAGATGCCCTGCGGACGCTTTTGGATGAAGAGGATGATCAGACCCAAAATCACGATCTTTCCGAGCACCGCTCCGGCGACGGGCTCGAGCAGCTTGTTCACGATGCCGAGGCCGAGCGCTCCGACGATGGTGCCGACGATCTTGCCGACGCCGCCGAGCACGACGACCATGAACGAGTCCACGATGTAGCCTTGACCGAGCTCGGGTCCGACGTTACCGAGCTGGGAGAGCGCGACGCCGCCGAGCCCGGCGATGCCCGAACCGAGGCCGAAGGTGCCGAGATCGACCCGCCGCGTCGCGATGCCCATCGCCGCGGCCATTTCGCGGTTTTGCGTGACGGCGCGCACGCGCAGGCCGACGGGCGTCTTGTTCATCCAGAGCCACACGAACGCGACCACGACGACCGCGAAGAGAATCACCGCGATGCGGCTGTAGGTGAGCACCACGCCCGGGAAGAGCTCGTAGCCTCCCGAGAGAAAGCTCGGGTTCGCGACCGTCACGTTCTGCGCGCCGAAGATCAGCCGCACGGTCTGAATCAAGCCGAGCGAGATGCCCCAGGTGGCGAGCAGCGTCTCGAGGGGACGCCCGTACAAGAATTGAATCACGGTGCGTTCGAGCACCGCGCCCACCGCGAAGCAGACGACGAACGCCGCCGGCACCGCCGCGACGATGTACCAATCGAAGGCGTTCGGCAGGTTCTTCTGGAAGAAGTTTTGGACGACGTACGTCGTGTACGCGCCGATCATCAACATCTCGCCGTGCGCCATGTTGATGACGCGCATCAAGCCGAACGTGATGGCGAGGCCGAGCGCGGCGAGCAGGAGCACGCTGCCGAGGCTCAAGCCGTAAAACAAGTTCCCGACCATGCCCATCAGCATCACCCGCGTGTCGATGCTGGAGAGAGCCGATGCGGCGGCGGCGAGCACCCGCGGGTCCTTCTCGGTCGGCGGGCTGCCGGACTTTCCGAGCATGCGCTCGAGGTCGGCTTTGAAGTCGATGCTGCCGTTCTGGCGAATCAGCTCGACGGCGCTCAAGCGCCGTTGCGCGTCGTCGGGAAGGACGACGCGGGACATTTCAACGAGCCCGAGCCGCGGGTGCGTGCCGCGGCGCAGGCTGCGCTCGGCAAAATAGACAGCCGCATCCTGCTCATCAATTCGCTCGGCAACCTCTTTTACGGGATCAGCCTCGGGAGCGTCCTGCTGCTCGCGTCGCTCGGGCTCGCGATAACGTTCGGCTTGATGCGCGTCATCAACATGGCCCACGGCGAGATGTTGATGCTCGGGGCGTACACCACGTTCTCGGTGCAGACGTTCTTCCATTCGCATTTCCCGAACTCCATGGGCTGG
>DATJXW010000022.1:0-81293 GCA_035499895.1 Polyangiaceae bacterium
TGATCGGTGATCCTTCGCTCGCGGTCTCCAAACTCTACGACATGCTGCCCGCCGAAGCCGCGGGCGAGGCGAGCGGCCGCACCGCCGCCGACAACCAGACCGTGCGCACCGTGTACGTCATCGGTCCGGACAAGAAGATCAAGCTGATGATCGCCTACCCGATGACCACGGGCAGAAACTTCGACGAGATTCTGCGCGTGATCGACTCGATGCAGCTCACCGCGAAGCATCGCGTCGCGACGCCGGTGAATTGGAAGCAGGGCGAAGACGTGATCATCGTGCCCGCCGTCTCGAACGACGAGGCCAAGATCCTCTATCCGAACGGCTGGAAGCAGGTGAAGCCGTATCTCCGCATCGTGGCGCAACCGGGGAAAGCCTCCGGCGAAGGCGCGGCTCGATGAAACCGCGCGTGCTCGTGCTCGGGGCCGGTTTCGCCGGTCTCGAGCTTGCTACGTCGCTGTCCGAGCTGCACGGTGACGGCATCGACGTGACCGTGCTCGACAAGTCGGACGCCTTCATCTTCGGCTTCTCGAAGCTCGACGTGATGTTCGGCAAGCAAACGCCGGACGCCGTGCGGCTGCCGTACGCCGACTTCGCGAAGCCGGGCGTCACCTTCCGGCGCGCGACCATCCATGCCGTCGATCCCGTCGCGCGCCGCGTGGTCACGGACGGCGGCACCCACGAAGCCGACGTCCTCGTCATCGCGCTCGGCGCCGACTACGACGTCTCGACGACGCCGGGCATCACCCTCGGACGGAACGAATTTTACTCGGTGCCCGGCGCTACCCATCTGCGCGACGTACTGCCCACCTTCGAACGCGGCCACGCCGTGATCGGCGTGTGCGGCGCGCCCTACAAATGCCCGCCGGCGCCGAGCGAGTGCGCGCTCATGCTGCACGACTACCTCGTGCAGCGCGGCGTGCGTCAAAACTGCAAGATCACGCTGGCGAATCCGCTCCCGAGCCCCGTGCCGCCCTCACCCGAGACGTCCAAGGCGCTCATCGCCGCCTTCGCCGAACGCGGCATCGAATACCTCCCGAACAGTCGCGTCGCGTCCGTCGACGAAACTCGCAACGTCGTCGTCCTCGATGGTGGTCGTGAGCTTCCGTGCGACCTCTTGCTCGGCGTCCCCAAAAATCGCGCGCCCGACGTGGTCCGCGCGGCAGGCCTCACCGAGGGCGATTGGGTTCCGGTCAATCCGCGAACCCTCGAAACCAAGTTTCCGAACGTCTACGCCGTCGGCGATCTCGCCAACACCGGTGCTCCGAAAGCCGGTGTCTTCGCCGAAGGCGCCGCGCGCGCCGTCGCCGAAAACCTCAGCGCCGCGTTCGAGAACCAAGCGCCCAAAGCGCAGAATCCCGGCGCCGGCTCTTGCTACATCGAATTCGGCGCCGACCGCATCGCGCGCGTCGACGTCGACTTCTTCTCCGGGCCGAAACCCACCGGCACCTTCCACGAACCGAGTGAAGCGCTTCGCGCCGACAAAGTCCGCTTCGGTGCGACGCGCAAAGCACGCTGGTTCGGGAAGGTCTCCGCCTGACTCGGCCGTCCAACGCA
Source organism: Polyangiaceae bacterium (assembly GCA_035499895.1). Classification (GTDB taxonomy): domain Bacteria; phylum Myxococcota_A; class Polyangia; order Polyangiales; family Polyangiaceae; genus PMG-095. Next base: position 1,558 of record DATJXW010000022.1, read on the forward strand.
CATGTTGCGAAAAAGATCTGCTGACCATGACGCACGAAGCTCGCGGTGGCGCTTGAGGCTTCGTGCAGCCCGTGGCACCGTGCGGAGCTGCTGCAAGGATCCGCGCCAGCGTGAAGAGGGCCGAGTCATCGCCAGCCCCGACGGGGGCGAACGCGGTCGCCGAATGGCGGCTGCAAGTCCTCCAAGCGGTCTTCGTCTTCATGGCGGTTCTGCTCGCGGGGATCCTGGTGGTGGAGACCGGGCTCAGCTTGCGCAGCGGCCAGTGGCACGCGTTGCCGGCGCTGGCGTTGGCCGTTTTCTGTCAGGGTGTCGCCGCGCTCGCGCGTCGGGCGAGCGTTCGCTTTCGCTCGCTCGCGTTCCTGATCGCGGCATGGGTCGGAGTCGGAACGAGCCTTCCCATCCTGGGGTTTGCGTTCCCGATTCCGTTCATCGTCGCGATGATGACGTTGACGGTGCTCGCGCTGTGCGTGAGTCAACGCTTCGCGCTCGTGAGTCTCGGCACGCTGGTTCTACTGCTGATCGCCGACGCGCTCTACGTCTGTTTCATTCGCTCATGGCATTTTCCGGACACCCTGGTGCGGACCCAAGGCATCCTCGACCCGAATAGCTTCGCCAATTGGATTCGCGTCGCGTTGATCTTCGGCGCCGTCGGCCTCGCCGTGATCGGCGCCGTGGGTTTCCTCGTGCGGCGACTGGAGTACGCGGTCGATCACAACGCGAAACTGTTCGGCAGGCTCGAGCAGGAGAGTCGTGAGCGCATTCGCGCCCTGGAAGAGCGCGAGGCGCTCGAACACAAAGTCCGGCGTGGCAGCGAGTTGCAGCTGCTCGGCATGCTGTCGGCGACCGTCGCGCACGACTTCAACAACCTGTTGATGGTCATTCTGGGCAACGCAGCGGCCCTGCAGCTCGAGCTGCGCGGTCAGGCGCGCGAGGACGTGGACGACATTGCGCGTGCGGGCGAGCAGGCGGCCGATCTCTGTCGCCGGCTGCTCACGCTGGCCGGCGAGCGGATCTCGAATGACGAAGTCGTCGACTTGAATCGAGTGATCGAGGCGGAGTTACCGATTCTGCGCCGCCTCGTCACCGCCAGAGTCAAGCTCGAGTGGAGCCCGGGGCCGCCGGCCTGGCTCAAGTGCGCGCGCACTGAGCTCAGGCAGGCATTGCTCAATCTCTGCGCCAATGCGCGCGACGCCATGCCGCAGGGCGGCGAGCTTCACGTCTCGACCGCGCGCGTGACGCGAGCACGGCCGGGTCGAGACACGCTCGAAGCCTTCGTTTGCTGCGTCGTTCGCGACGACGGCATCGGCATGGATGAGCAAACGCGCGAGCGCATCTTCGAGCCGTTCTTCACGACCAAGGGCAAGAACAAAGGGACGGGGCTCGGCATGGCCGTCGTCGCGGGCGCGGTCGAGCGCCACGACGGCTTCGTCGAGCTCGAAACGGCGCCGGGCAACGGCGCGACGTTCTCGCTGTTCTTCCCGAGCGTGGACGCTCCGGCGAGCGCGACGCTGCCGCCCACTCCCTCGACGACCGAGCACGCCGGTCGCGAGGTCATTCTCGTCGTCGACGACGACGAGGGCGCGCGAAAAATGTTGGCGCGCTATCTCCAAAAGCACGACTACGCGCTCATCGTCGCGAGCGACGGACAAGAAGCGCTCGAGCTCCTCGCGGGCGGCCGACACGTGGACCTCATCGTCGCCGACGCGATCATGCCGCGGCTCGGAGGACGTGATCTTTTCGACGCCGTCCGAAAGGAGCGGCCCGCCCTACCGTTCCTGTTTTGCAGCGGTTTTCACGCCGGCACGCTCGCCTCGGCCGAGCTCGACGCGCCGCACTGCGCGCTCTTGCCGAAGCCTTTCAGCGAGCGAGCGCTGCTCGAGATGGTGCGGAAGCTACTCGACGGCGCGCGCTCGAATGCCACCTGAGCCACACGACATGGGCGGCGCCTAGCACTGCCCATCCGTGAGCCCGGGGAGCGCGACCTTCGTTGCTTTGAAACGCACGGGGTCGACGCTGCCGTCGTCGTTGCCGAAGAAGAGCGTGAAGTCGAAGTCCCAGGAGCAACTGTGCGGCGCGGTGTGGCTCATCGAGCCGATTCCGCCGATGGCCGCCCGCTGCGGCGCCCCGTTCATGTCGTCGCAGGCGCCGTCTTGCGTGCTGTTGTTGACGAGAGCCGCGCCGTCGGAGATGTCGAGTAGGAACACGGGTTGAGTGTCGGGTGCTTCGACGAAGACCGCCTGGGTGCAGCGGCCCGCCGCGGTCTTGCGCGAAACGACCAAGTAATTGTAGCTGCTCTCGTAGCCGCCCATGGTGTAGGTCGCCGTGTCGTCGACGCTCGGGGTCTCACAACAGACGAGATGCGCGCCGATCGAGCAGCCGACGGCGTCGCAGTTCACGCCGGTCGCTTTGTCGGCGGCCACGAGCGCGGCGAGGTCGTCACCGTGCTCGGGGTAGTAGCAGGTCGGGGTCAACGCGACGCCGCCGCAACAGCCGCAGCCGCACGCGTCGGCGCTGCCTTGGCACGCGAGTTCCGGCGTCCCCGCGGCGCCCGCCGCTTCCACGCTCGAAGTGCCGGCGCTCGCCATGTCGCCGCTTCCGCCTGCGCCGCTTCCCGCCGTAGCCACGCTCGCGCCGGCGATGCCGCCGCTCGCACCCGCGCCGGACCCGGCGTTCGACACGCCGCCCGTCGCCGCACCCGCGGTCCCACCGTTCAGTGTGGCGCCCGCACTTCCGCCGCCGCCGGCACGCGTGCCGCCGGAGGTTCCGCCGTTGTGACTGGTTCCACCGCCGCCCGCGTTTGCCGCCGCGGAGCCGCCGCTTCCACCCGACTCCGCGCTCGAGCTTCGCCCCGCAGAGGGCGAACCAGGGGATTCGGACATGCTCTTCCCACAAGCGAACGCAAGCATCGTCACCGACCACACCACCAAACGCATGGCGCCAGGATAGCGCGTGCGGTGGCCGTGAACTACGGCTTCATGCTGCTTCCGTCACGGGAGCGTTTGCTTTTGGAACATGTCCCAGGCGGTATCGACAATCTTCGAAAGACCGTAGCTCCCGCAGTGGTTCGAGCTCGCCGCGGTGCACAGCGACACCTCCGTGCCGCCGCCGCATGACGCATAGGTTTTGCAGATCGAATTCGTCGCGTCGGTGGCGGCCGAGCCCGTGCACGCGTCGAAGTTTGCCCATGTGTCGATGTTCACCTGCGCGCCTGGGAAGTTGAACGCGGCGCAGCTCCCGCCCGGCGGGCAGTCGGCCGGCACGACGGTCTTGCCCCCGTCGTAAGGGACGATCGACATGTCCTGGCCTTCGTCGAATCCCATGACCGAGATGGGGCGGGGCAGCTTGCACGTGCAGGCGGTGTTGTTCGTCGCGGTGAGGGAAGAAGGATCGGACGGCTGCTCGCCCGTGACGCAACGAAAATCCACGGGCGCGACGGCCGCGATCACGTCCGCGGCGTTGCAGGCCAGCATGTACGCCATGCCGCCGCCGTTCGAGCACCCGCTCGCGTAGATTTTCTTGGGATCGATGCAGGTGTTTTGCGCGAGCCACTTGATCATGTCTCGCGTGAATTGAACGTCATCCACCTTCTGCTGTTGCGAATCGCTGCAGCAGAACCCGACGTTCCACGAGTTGTCGCTCGGGCCCGAGTCGGGAAACACCGCGATGCAACCGACGCTGTCGCACTTTTTGCCCCAGCCCGAGGCCGTTTCCTGCGACGCGCCGGTGCCGCCGAGCGGGTGAAAGTCGAAGATCACCGGCAACGGCGCGCTGCCCGTGTAGCCCGTGGGCAGGTGGACGATGAATTTCCGCGACATGCCGCTCGACATGATGGCTTGGTTCGAGTCGCCGGCCGCGAGCGTCCCCGGGCAAGTCGCGCCGCTCGCCGCCGAGCCCGTCGTTCCACCACTTCCGCTCGCGGCAACCGAACCGGCGCTGCCGCCCTGTCCGCCCGCGCTCCGTCCGCTCGCGCTGCCTGCGACACCCGTGTTCCCGCCTCGCCCTGCGGTGTTCGACGAGCCTGCGGTCCCCGTGCCCGCGGAACCTGCGTTGCCCGTGCGTCCCGCTCCGCCCGTCGTGCCCGCCGAGAGGTTGCCTCCGCCGCGGCCGAGTGTGCCTCCGGAGGTTTCCACGGCCCCGCCCTGCGAGCCGCCGCTGCTTGCGCCAGCGCCGCTCGTCGCTTTTCCACCGGTTCCGGCGCCTCCGGCGGCGACCGTCGCACCGCTCCCCCCGCCGTTCGACTCGCCTCCTGACGAGTCGCAGGCGGCCATCGAAAGGACGGCGAGACCGGCGCTCACGAGGGCGCGCGAGCGGCGCATCGACACGGCATGCATCGGACGAAGGATCGAACGCGACATCATCGCCTCCTCACTGAGCGTCTCGGCCGACGCTAACGCCCGGTTGGTTGACAAGTCAACTAGTTAACGGAACTACTAGTTGATATGTCATCAATCGGCCGGCAGCGAGGCCGGCGCCGCTACCACGCGCGCGGATCATTCCAGTCGCATGCGCTCACCGCGTGTCGCTCGGCGGCGCGGCACGGAACGGAGGTTCACTCCGCCGAGGCGCCGACGGACCGCGCTCGACGCCGGGTCGCCTGGGGGTAGTGGGCCGCGACGTAACGGCTCGTAGCCTTCTCGACGGCGGGCAGGTTCTCGTGCAGGCGCTTGAGCAGCACGAGCAGCGTGTCGCGCTCGGATTCGCTCAGCACCGACAGGAGCGCGCGTTCGCGTTCGAGCGCAATGCCTCGGATCTCGTCGTGCAGCGCGCGCCCGGCCGCCGTCAGCGTCGCCACGCGCACGCGCCCGTCCGCCGCGTCGAGGCCCAGCGTGATGAGCTTTCTCGCCTGCATCCGCTTGAAACAGCGGCTGACCGCGGCCTTGTCCATGCCCAGGATCTGCGACAGCTGCTGGGCCGTGATCGACTCGTGAATGGCCATGAACACGAGACAGCGCCACGTTTCGACGCCGACGTTGAACAGCCGCAGGTAGTTGCGCGAAGCGCCCCGTCCGAGCTTGTTCGCCACGAACGTCAGGTACGCCGGGGCGTAGCGCTCGAGGTCGATCACGTTCCGCTTGCGGGTCGCCGGCTCGGGGCCCCAGGAGCGCTTCATCGTTGACGCACGGCTCATGTCGTTTCGCGCCCGATTCTAGCGGAAGGAAGGCGACGACAGTAGGCCTAGCCCGCCGGCCCGCGCCGCCTTCTCGGGCGACCGCGACCGACGAGACTCGCGACGGCGGCAGCGACTTTGGTTTCGCCGAGCAGCATGCCGACGATGTAGCTGCCGGGCACGAGCGCGGCGAGTGCCTGTGCCAGCCCGCCGACGTCGGCGTCGGCCGGGAGCGCGCCCTCGTCGCGGAGGCGGGCGAGGAGGCGCTCACTCACGCCGATGAGCTCGAGGTAGCGCCCGCGCAGGTGACGGCGAAGCGCGGCGTCGCGCTGGGCTTCGGCCCACGCGTAGATCGCAATCGCGCGACCCTGGCGCCGGGCGGCGCCGTTCGAGGAGGGCGCGCTGTCGAGCACGCGGGCAATCACGTCGGCAGGCGAATGGCCGGCGCTCAACGTGGCGCGCAAGAGCGACGAAAACTCGTCGAGGACGTCGTCCACCACGGCGCGCACCAAAGCCTCCTTCCCTTCGAACTGACGATAGACCGTGCTCGGCGAAACGCCGGCCTCGGCGATGATGTCGTCCATGGACGCGGCGTGGAAACCGTCGCGGGCGAAGCGGGCGCGCGCGGCGTCGAGGATCTGGCGCCGCCGTGCGGCGTGATAAGCGGCCGAAACGCGGGGCACGCCGCCGAGCATGCAGCGGAACGGAGCTTTTGACAAACGCGCGCGGAGCGTGCACGTTAAAAAGGAACGATCGTTCCGTTTAGGTTTCGAAAGGTGCCGTCATGAGTGCGTTGCGGGTCCATCACTTGAATTGCGCGGTCATTCAGCGCCTCTCCCTGCGGGGGCGTCATCTCGTGTGCCACGTGCTGCTCGTCGAGACGCCGGCGAGCGGGCTCGTGCTCGTCGATACCGGTCTCGGCACGGCCGACTACCGCGACATCGCTTCGCGTCTCGGTGAGGAGTTCGCCTACGGCTACGCGCGGCCGAAGATCGATCCCGCGCTCGCCGCCGTCGCGCAGATCGAAGCGGCGGGTTTTGCGCGTACGGACGTGCGGCACATCGTGATGACGCACCTCGATTTGGATCACGTCGGCGGGCTCTCGGATTTTCCGGCCGCCAAGGTTCACGTGCACGCGCGCGAGCACGCCGCCGCGATGAAACGCGACGGCTTTCGTGCCCGCCGCCGCTACCGTCCGGCGATGTGGGCGCACGGTCCCGACTTTCGGTTGTACTCGGAGGAGGGCGAGCCGTGGTTCGGGTTCGAGGCGGTGCGCGGACTCGAGGGCCTCCCGCCGGAGATGCTGCTCGTACCGCTGTTCGGCCACACCCTCGGTCACTCCGGCGTCGCCATCGAGTCCGACCGGGGTTGGCTGCTCCAGGCGGGGGACGCTTTCTTCGATCCCCGCGAGGTTCACGGACCGAAGCGTTCGTGCGCGCCCGGCGTGGCGCTCTTTCAAACCATCGTGACGACGGATCGCCGGCTGCGCTTCTACAACCAGGATCGCTTGCGCGCGCTCACCGCGGAGCGCCCCGAGCTCCGCGTCTTCGCCTCGCACGACCCCTCGGGGCTCCCGGCCGATTACGGCATCGGCGCCTCGGCGCTACACGCGCGCGCTCCCTGAATCCGGACGGCTCATCGACGTTCGACGACCCCGAGCTCGACGAGCTTCGGCAGGTGAAGCGCGCAGAACTGCTCGAATTGGTCGCCGACGACCCGTGCGAGGTCCTCTTTCGCCGTGAGCGTTCGCCCGTGATCCCAAATGCGGAGCGGGTTCGCGTCGACGACCGCGCGTATCCACGCCGCGCGGTCGTCGGGGGCGGCTTCCGTCAGCGCGCGCAGCAACACGGCGTGCAGCATCGAAATGCCGACGCCCGTCCCCGCCACGGGCGACGCGAGCACGAGCGGATGTTGCGGCGACAGCGGCTGCGCCAAAATCGCGCGATTGAACGGGGAGGGGACGTGATAGTGCGACCCGGTCGCGTCGGGTGCCGCGGGCGAGGAACGAACGGGGATCACGTCGGTGCCCATCAGGAGCGCGAGGACGGCCTGGCGGATCGCGTCGAGCCCGAACGCCGCCAACGACGGCGTCATCGCGAGCGCGAGCACCGTGGACGAGCGTGACGCGAGCGCTTCGACGACGCCGTCGAAGAGCGGCCCCGTGAACGCGAGCGTGCGGTTCGGAAGCGCGACCTCGCGCTTGACCTCCGTGAGCGGAACGAGCGTGCCGAACGCGGTCGTCTCGAGGTACTCCTCGGTCGTGTTCGCCGAGTGAGCGACCGCACCGTTGACGTACACGTCGCGCCGGAAAAACTCGTTCGTGGCGAAAGCCCGCAACTGTTCCCAAGCGCGCCGTTCGGAGACGACCCGAGAGGCTTCTCCGAGCGCGGGAGGGAGCGCGAGATCGCGGTAATTCAAGTGCAACGGAAGCTGACCGACGAAGCGAAGGTCGCGCTCCGCGGCCTCTTCGACGACGTCGGCGAAGTACAGCGGGTACCAGTGCGCGTTGAAGAACTCGTGCGCGACGTACGGCGCGCCGCGCTCGAGCATGGTCGCGAGGATTTGCTGCGCCGAGGGGTTCGTGACGAAGTAGTCCGCGCCGGCCTCGCACAACACCTTCGCGGCGGCGAGGCCGTGGCGAGCCCGTGCCGCGCTGCCTCCCGCGACGTCCGCCGAAGCGTCGAGCATGAATCTGCGCAGCGGCTCGACCGCGGCCCACCCGGGCAGCGCGTTGTAACCGAGGTAAAGGAGTCCGCCCGGCTTGAGCCACGCCGCCGCGCGCGCGAAGAGCGCCGCTCTCTTTTCGGGCGCAATCCAAGAGATCAGACCGTGGGCGCACAGATAATCGAACTTCGGCAGCTCCTCGCTCGATAGGTCTTCGAAGTCGCACTCGAGGAAGCGGACGTTTTCGAGGGCGCCGCGGCTCGCGAGGCTTCGCGCGGCGCCGACGTGCTCGGGGTTCAGGTCCACGCCGACGAAGCGGGCGTTCGGGTACGCCGCGGCGAGCGTCGCGACGGTGTCGCCGAAGCCCGAACCGAGCTCACAGAAGTCGAAGTCGTCGCCTGGCGGCGGAGGACAGCCGGCGAGCGCCGCCGTCGCGCGCAGGAGCGCGGGGTTGAGCTCGGAGCAAAACTGCCGCACGTAAGCGATGTCGGTGACGTAGCGCTGGCGCGCGTTCTCGCTGCTCATGCAGAGTGGCTTTCCAGAGCGTCCAGGCAACCTCGCCAGCCGCGCTCGTGCGATTCGCGCATGGCCTCGGTCGGTACGTTTTCGTGCACGACGACGACTTCGGTGCCGTCCGCACGCGGCGTGAACGTCACGGTGACGAGAGAGCACTCGGACCTGCCGTCATCCATCTGCCATGTATAGACGAGCTTGCGGGGCGGCTCGACGGTGCGAAATTCGCCGTAGATCGTCAAGGTGCGGCCGTCGGGCAGGGCGTTCGCGATGCGGTAGCAACCGCCGACGCGCAGGTCCACCACCGCGTCCGAGCAGGTCACCGGACGCGGCCCCCACCACGCACGCAACTGCTCGGGCTCCGTCCAGGCGGCGAAAACACGCTCGAGCTTCGCTCGAATGGTGCGGCGCGCGATCAGCGCGAGCGAGGAAGTCACTCAGTCTTCCTCGACGTGCCGCGCGAGTTGCTCGAGTGTCCGATCCCAGAACGGCCGCCACTCGGCGAGAAAAGCCGCCGCTTCGCCGAGCGGCTCCGCCACGAGCTCGCAGCGGTGATACCAGCCGTCTCGGCGCCGCTTGACGAGCCCCGCGCGCTCGAGGACGCGGAGGTGCTTGCTGACCGCGGGCAGAGTCATCCGAAACGGCTCGGCGAGCTCGGTGACCGAAGCTTCGCCTCGCGACAGGCGAAACAGCAAGCGGCGTCGCGTCGGATCGGCGAGCGCCGAGAAGACGGCATCGAGGCGTTCTTCCTTCTGCTTGGTCCCTGCGCTTCTTGACACGTGCGACGAATCAATATACCGATTGGTTTAATGATGCAACAAGGAGGCTCGCATGGTTACGCTGCGTGACGACGTTTCGTTCGGCGCTCCGCCCCGTAAAATCTATGAAGCTCTCGTGAATCTCGAGCGCTTCGGCCGGATCACCGGCGCCCCCGCGAGCGGCGACGCGACGGAAGGTTCGGCATTCTCCGCCTTCGGCGGCCACATCACCGGCAGGCACGTCGAGCTCGTGCCCGACCAGCGCGTGGTGCAGGCCTGGCGCGCCAAAACATGGCCGGAAGGCACGTACTCGATCGTTCGCTTCGAGCTACGCGCGGAAGGCGACGGGACGAAGCTGTCGTTCCAGCATGACGGCTTTCCCGAGGACCAAGCGGAGCACCTCGCGCAGGGCTGGAAGGCGAACTACTGGGAGAACCTCGCGAAGCACGTGACCTGAGCGCGCGCTGGCACTCTCAAGGCACGCAGCCTTCACGCCGTCGGTTGCCGGCGCGGGCCGCCGTGAGCGATAGTGCCGCCTGGTGATTCCCGAGCAAGCGCGAGTGACGACGGCGAGTCCGAGCGCAACGGGGTTGCGCCCCCGGCGGCTCGTCGGCAGAGACGACGAGGTCAAAGACGTGAGCGAGAGCGTCACCTCGGCTCCGGTCACGACCTTGCTCGGCCCCGGCGGCGTGGGCAAGACCGCGCTCGCGATCAACGTCGCGGCGGCTTGTTCACGGGAATTTCCCGGCGGAGTCACCGTCGTTTGGCTCGGGAGCGTGCGTTCGGCGGATCTCGTCGGAGCCGAGGTGGCCTCTCAGCTCGGGTTACCGAGGTCGGGCGGCCAATCCTACGAAACCGCGCTCGTCGGTTGGCTCACCGATCGCGACGTCCTCCTCGTGATCGACAACTGCGAGCACGTGGTGTCCGCGGTCGCCGATCTCGTTTCGGCGTTGACGGCGCGTCTGCCGCGTCTGCGCGTGCTCGCGACCAGTCGAGAGCCTTTGTGGATCGACGGCGAGGTGACGTATCGACTCGCCCCGCTCGCGGTGGTGGGTCCGGAGGCGAGCCTCGAGGAAGTCACGGCGAGCAGCGCCGTTCAATTGTTCCGGGAGCGCGCCGGGGCGCGCGCGCGCGGAGCGCTCGACACCGAGCGCGCCTGCCGCCTGTTCGGCGAGATCTGCCGCCGCGTGGACGGGCTCCCGCTCGCCATCGAGCTCGCCGCCGCGCGCGTGGCCGGCCTCGATCCGGAAGACATCGCCTCACATCTCGACGAGCTCTTCACCCTGTTGCCGCAGCCCGCGCGCCGCGCCGACGGGGCCCAGCGCTCGCTCCGCGCCACGGTCGAATGGAGCGACGCGCTCCTCAGCGAGGAGGAGCGCAACCTGCTCCACCGCATGGGCGTGTTCGCCGGCAGCTTCGACCTCGCCGCCATCAAGGCCGTCTGCGGGTCCGACGGCCAGACGGCGGCTCGCGTCGCCGATCTCACGGCCCGGCTCGTCGAGAAGTCGCTGCTCCTCAAGCTCGGCGAGAGCGGCGGGTATCAATTGCTCGAGACGATTCGGCAGTACGCCGTCGAGCGCCTCGGTGCTGCCGGCGACGCCGTCCGCGAGCGTCACGCGCGCTTCTTCCTCGGTGTTGCGCTGGAGGCATGCGCCGGCCTGATGAGCGGACCCGAGCGTCCGCACCTCGACGTGCTCGGGCGCATCGACGACAACCTGCGCGTCGCGCTCGCGCACCTGCTCCGCATCGAACCTCCGGCGGCCATGCAGCTCGCGGCGTCGCTGCTGCCGTTTTGGTGGCTTCGCGGCAGGCTCCGCGAAGGCCTCGGCTGGGTCGAACGGGCGCTCGCGGCCGCGCCGGACGTGCCGCTCGAGCTCGCCGCCTTCGCGCGCTTCGTTCAGGGGTTCCTGGTCGCGCAGGACACGGAGGATTGGGTCGCCGCGGCGAAGTCGATCGACGTCGGCATCGCTCTGCTCGCGGACGCGAGCGAGCCGCCGCCGATTCTCGGGATGCTCTTGTGCGTCCGAGCCGAGTGCGACGTCTTCAACGGCGACGCGAAGTCCGCCCTGGCACGCGCCGAAGCCGGCCTCGCGATCGTGCGCCGTCACCCCGAGGCGTGTGATGCGTGGCCCGAGGGTCTCTGTCTGTGGAACGTCGCGAACGCGAAGCGCGCCGGCGGCGACGTCGACACCGCCGTCTCGCTCTTCACCGAATGCGCCGAAATTTGCCGCCGTCAGGGTATCGCCGCCGGGCAGATGGTCGCCTGCAACACGTTGGGGGAGATCTGCGAGGAGCGCGGGGCGGTCGACGAAGCACGCCGCTTCTGGGAATGGGCGCTCCGCTGCCGACGCGAGGTGGACTCGGTCAGCATCGGCACCATTCACGGCTCGATACCTCGGAATCTGCTGTCGCTCGCGCGTGTCGCCGCCAAGCGGGGCGAGCTTTCGACGGCATCGACGCTCTTGCGCGAGGCGCTGCCGCTCGCGCACGAAATCCGCGACGAAGTGACCGCTCGGCACGTCGCCGAGCTCCTCGCGCACACGTCGCGCGTCGAACCGGCGAAGAACGCCATGCTCCGGCCGGAGGGCGGCGTCTGGCACGTGGCGTTCGCCGGCAAGAGCGTGCACGTCCCGGACATGAAGGGGCTCTGGCACCTGCGCGAGCTCGTTTCGCGACCGCGCTCACCCGTGCCCGCCCTCTCGCTGATCGCGGCTCCCGCCGAAGATCCGGTGCCGGCCGGCGACGCCGGGCCCACGCTCGATCGCGAAGCGCTCCGCCAGTATCGAACGCGCCTCGCCGACTTGGACGAGGAGCTCGACGACGCCGAGGCCAAGCACGACCTCGCGCGACATGCGAAGCGCAGCGCCGAGCGCGAGGCGCTCCTCAAGGAGCTCGCGCGCGCGACGGGCCTCGGCGGCAAGCCGCGGCGGACGGGCTCGCCCAGCGAAAAGGCGCGCCTCAACGTGACGCGCACGATTCGCCACGCCATCACGCAGCTCTCCGCGGCGCTGCCCGAGCTCGCCGCGCACTTGGACGAATCGCTCGCGACGGGCGTCTCGTGCTGTTACGAGCCGCGCGCCAACGTCGCCTGGACGACCTGACGGCGCCTGGTTCGTTCGGAACGAACCGCGGACGGACGCGGAACGAACGCCTCACTCGTGAAGCCAGCCTCACGAGCGAGAGTGACGGGCATGCTCAGACGAGAAATCTGAGCAAATACCGCCACATCGCCCGAGGCCACCGGCTCGATAACCAAGGAGACGACGATGAACAACGTGGAATTCGTGACGGGCGTTTACGCGGCGTTTGGAACCGGGGACATCCCGAAAGTGCTCGGCGCGATGCATCCGGACATCCAGTGGACCGAGACCGCCGGCTACGAGTACGGCGGCGTTTACCGCGGCCCGCAGGCCGTCGTGGAGAACGTCTTCGCGAAGATACCCGCTGACTTCGAGTCCTTCTCGATCGACATCGAACGGCTCGTCGCTGCGGGCAACGTGGTCGTCATGCAGGGACACTACGTCGCCAAGGGCAAGGCGCGCGGCGAGAGCGTTCGCGCGGCGGTCGCCCATGTCCTCGAGATTTCGGACGGCAAGATCGTCCGCTTCGATCAGTACGTCGACAGCGCCACGATCAACGCGATCATGGGTTAGACCGCGGTTCAATCGTGTGTGAGCGGCCCGCCGTTTCGCGGCCGCGGCCGCGAGCGTTCGTCGTGGTGCGAAACGGCGAAGCATGCGAGACTGCCGGGCGATGGGTTTGGGATCGCCGCACGACTTCGGTCGTCGTATCACCGTGCATCGCGGAACGTTTTCGGCCGGGGGGTGGGCCTGGTACATCGGCGGCCTCTTGCTGCTCGCCAGCGTGGTCGGTCCGCTGAGAGCCGTGGTCGCCCCGACGCCCGACCAGGTGCGCATGGGCTTCGACGACGTGTTGCTCACCGCCGGCGCGGCGCTCGTTTTGGGCTTGTTGGTGCTGATCGTGCCCGTGCTGCGCTGGCGTCAGCAAGTCGAGCTCTTCGAAAACGGATTCGTCTGGACGGGACTCACGGGGACGAGGAGCATCGGGCGCGACCAGGTGCGCGGCGTCGAGCTCATTCGCCACCGCAGCAAGATGGGCGTACGCACCGAGATCAAGGTCACGCTCACGGACGGGCGCCGGCTGTCCGTCTCGGGAGTGGACCAACCGGAGCAGCTCGCCAACGTCATCGGCACGTTCGGGCGTCCCGCGCCCGCCGCCGTGGCGCCGACGCCGGGCTGGTCCGCTCCCGCGGGCGGCTGGCGTCCTCCGGGAACGTGAAGGGAAAAGCATGAGCCAAGTTCCCATTCAAAGCTTCTTGTTTCCGGTGCTCGCGCTCGCGGCGTTGCTGTTCTTCGTGGTTCGCCAGAAAAAACAGCTCAAAAGCTACGACCAGCAATTCTCGAACTACCGTGCCGGCGAGCTCGCGCAGCGTCTCGGCCTCACGCTCGTTCAGGGCGATCCGCTGTTCAATCTGTTCATTCGGCACGCCAACGTCGATGTGCAGCGCGGGCCGGCGGACAACCGTCCGATTCACATCGAAGTGCGCGCGCAGGGCAGCCCGCACGGCGTGCCGCTCGAATTTTCGTACCTCTACCGCGTCGAGCAAGAGACGGGCTTCAGCCAGATCACTTGGCGGACGTGGTTCGACTGCCGGCTCAGCGCGCAGGCACGCCAGCCGTTCCCGCCGTTCGAAGCGTTGTCGCGCAGCACTCCGTTCGGGCCGATCGCGCAAACGCAGTCGCTCGCTCCCATGCCCACCGGCAATCCCGCGGTCGACCAGAACTACGTGGTCGCCACTCAGGAGCCGGGCATGGCCGCCCTGCTCGGCCAGGTCTTGCCGCTCTTCGGCGCATTCCAGAGCTCGGGCGTGCACCTCGTCGGCGACGGACGCAGCGTCGCCTTCGTCATGAAGCAGGACAAAGGGCCGCTCATCGCGAGCACGCTCTACTACGCCGAAACCCTCGGTAAAGAGCTGAGCGAGCTCGCGCGCCGAGTCGGCGGCTGAGGGCGGCATGGGCCCGAACGTCAAACACCTCCACCTCGCGTGTCGCGATCCGGTGAGTCAGCGCTTTTACGAGAAGTACTTCGGGTTCCGCTTCGACGCCCTCTTTCCGCGCGGTGACGAGCCCGCGGCGACGATCCTGCGCTCGCCGTTCGGCTTTCAGATCTATCTCGAAGGGCCGAGCAGTGAACGGCTGCCGGCTTGGTTCCACTTCGGCTTCCTCGTCGAATCGGCCGCCGCGTGCAGCGACCTCTACGATCGCATGCGGCAAGACGGCGTCGCCATCGCCCGTCCGCTCGTCGCGGCGCCGTTCACCAACTACTTCTTCGAAGATCCGGACGGTCACCTCGTCCAGGTGTATTTCGACCCGCTCGCGCTGTAGTCCCGACCAGCGCTTCTTCGCCGTTCCCGCGCCCGCCGGTTCCCTCTTGCGCGGCGTCCGTCCGTGAGTTACAAACTGAACCACATGGTTCAGTATTCGAAAGCGCAGCTCGACGCCTCGTTCGCCGCGCTCTCGGACGTGACGCGACGCGGCGTTCTGGAGCAGCTCGGCCGTGCCGACGCTTCGATCACGGACCTGGCCGCGAAGTTTCACATGACCCTCACGGGCATGAAGAAGCACGTCGGCGTCCTCGAGCAGGCCGGCCTCGTCAGTACGGAGAAGGTCGGGCGGGTGCGGACCTGCACGCTCGGCCCGCGCCGATTGGACGAAGAGACGGCGTGGATCGAGCGGTACCGCCAGCTCTGGGCCTCGCGTTTCGACGAGTTGGACGAGGTTCTCGAGGAATTGAAACGGAAGGAGAAGGTCGATGGACGCAAGAGAGAGTGAGCCGAGCCGCGCGAAAAACCGCACGACGGTGGAACGCAAATCCGAGCGTGAGCTCGTCGTGACGCGAAGCTTCAACGCCCCGGCGCGTATCGTCTTCGAGGCGTGGACCAAGCCCGAGCTCCTCGAGCGGTGGTGGGTACCGAAGTCGGCGGGCGTGTCCTTGCTTTCCTGCGAGGCGGACGTGCGCGTCGGCGGCGGCTACCGTTTCGTTTTCGACTTCGGCAATTCGAACACGATGGTGTTCCACGGCAAGTACCTCGAGGTGACACCGCACTCGCGCCTCGTCTGGACCAACGAAGAGAGTGAAGACGGCGCCCTCACCAGCGTGACCTTCGAAGAAAAGGCCGGGAAGACGCTGCTCGTCATGCATGAACGCTATCCGTCGAAGGAAGCGCTCGACCGCTCCCTCGCCGGCATGGAGGCCGGCATGGGCGAGAACTTCGACCAACTGGAAGAGCTGCTCGTGGCGTTGCGCGCTCCGAGCGCTTAGCGTCGCGCGCCGTTTTTTACGGCTACGGCGCCTCGGGCGCGCTTGGCGCCGGCTGCGTGAGCTCGTGTTCGGCGGCGAAGACGAGCTTGGCTTCACCGCTCGCGCCCCAGCGATCGGCGACGAACGCCACCCCGGCCGCGGTTTGTCGGAGCCGCCACGCGCCGTTCACGCCCACGAGCGTCCCGTTCGCGTCCCGCGTTGCTTCGCTGCAGTCGGTGTCGGTGGGCAAGCCGTAACGCGTTGCCCAGGCGTAAGCCGGCGACGTCGGCGTGACACCGAGCGCGAGGTCGTCGAGGGCGCCCTTCACGCTTCGCTGCTCGTGCTCGTCGTCGGCATGAACGAAGAGCGCGCACAGATAGCTCGGGAACTCGACCTGGCGATGAAAGTCGAGCGAGAGGCGGTAGCCGACGATGACGAGCTCGCGCTCGCTCGTGCCGTCGGCGTGTTCGACGTAGCCGGCCGCCACGAACCGCCGCCCGTGCAGTCCCGTTTCCTGCACGGCGGCGCCTTGCTCGAACGCTCGCTCGGCGGCGAGTCGAAGGCGGGGGATCGCGGCCGGCAGCATGTCGCAGCGCTCGCTCGGCAGCGTCCCGCTCGTGCACGCCGAAACCGCCACGGACGGGTTCATCGGTCGAAAACACTCGGTCGCGAGCACCGGAGCGACCGCGCCGAAGTCCGAGCTCAAACGCGGCTGTGGCGGGCAAAGTGCGCCTGGGATCCACACGGCGAGCGCCGCCCCGCAACCGCTCGTCTGGACGTCCACGAGTTCGTCGGCGAGCGCGAGCCGTGCGACTCGAGGCTTCGTCGCCTCGCCCCCGGCGAGCACGACCACGACGCCTCCTCGCTCGACCGGAAAGCGTGGCGCCCAAGCCCGCAGCGGGTCGCCGCTGCTCGCGGAGGGGCACGGCGTGCTCTCGGAGCTCGCGACGTCGCGCGCCGCCGGCTCCGTCGCCGGACTTCGAGGCTTTGCGGCTTCCGTACCGTGCCCACCGCACGCGACCGCGAACGTGAACCCGAACGAAGCGAGCCGCGAGCCCGACGTGAGTCGGCCCGGTGAGCCTTTCGAGGGCATTGGACGCATTCTACGCGACGGCCAAACCGAGCGGGAAGCGAAGCCGCGCCTCCGTGCCTCCTCCGCGTCGCGGCGCGAGCTGGATTTGACCACCGTGCTTTTTGGCGATCGAGTCCGCGATCGACAGGCCGAGACCCGTCCCTTGTCCGACGGGTTTGGTCGTGAAGAAGGGATCGAAGACCCGATCACGGACCGCTTCGGGGATCCCGCGTCCGGTGTCGGCGATGCAGAGCTCGAAGTGATCGTCCCGTAGGTCGGTCGTGATCGAAATGGTGCCGGCCTCGTCGATGGCGTCGATGGCGTTCGTCACCAAGTTCATCACGGCTTGGTTGAAGAGCCCGGCGAAGCAATCGATGATTTCGGGACCTCGAAAATCGGTGGCGACGGTGATGCGGGCCTCGAGTCGATGTCCGACGATCGAGAGCACCGAGTCGATGCTCTCGCGCACGTTGATTTGTTTTTGCTCGCCCTCGTCGAGTCTGGAAAACGTGCGGAGCTTGAGCACGAGCTCCCTGATTCGCGTGAGGCCGTCGTGCATTTCGCGCAGTCGAGAGAGAGCTCGTTCCCACTGCGTCGCGGCTTGGCCCGACGACGGGTGAGCGCCTGCCTGCTGCACCGCTTCCAGGCTGCGTTCGACGGTGTTCAAGTGCGAAATGGCGAACGCGAGCGGATTGTTGACCTCGTGAGCTACCCCGGCGACGAGCTCGCCGAGCGAAGCCAGCTTCGCCGACTGGATGAGCTGCGCCTGCGTCCGCCGAAGCTCGTCGTAAGCTTCGCGGCGCAAGCGGCCCATCTCGAGATGCGTCCGAACGCGCGTGAGGACCTCGCGGGCGGAGAACGGCTTCACGAGGTAGTCGTCCGCCCCCGTCTCGAGCCCGGCCAGGCGCGCCTCCTCACCGGCACGAGCGGAGAGCAGAATCACCGGGGTCGTCTTCGTGCGAGCGTCCGCGCGCAGCGCGTGGAGTAACGCGACGCCGTCCATCTCGGGCATCATCACGTCGCTCAAGATCAGATCGGGCGGCGAGGACAGCGCCGCATCGAGAGCGGCCCTTCCGTCCGGCGCGAGGGTCGTGGACCAATGCGGCGACAGCAGGCGTCGCAGGTACTCGCGCATGTCCGCGTTGTCGTCCGCGACGAGGATGCGCCCGGAGGACGGAGCACGGAGCGGCGCTTCGGCTTCGGCGGCGGGAAAGTCGCTCGAGAGCACCGCGATGTCGGCGGGGCGGACCCATTGTTTGGCTTCGAGGACCTGCGCGGCGACCTCCGGAGCGGCGGCGAGCGCCGTCAGGGCCGTCGACACGCGGTCCTTGGGTAGGTGCGCGGCGCCCACCGGAATGGAGACGACGAAGCTCGTTCCACGTCCGACCTCACTCGTGACCTGGATGCCGCCTCCGTGAAGCCGCACGAGCTCGTGCACGAGCGAGAGACCGATGCCCGTTCCCTCGAAGCTTCGCCCGCGCGCGCCTTCCACCCGGTGAAAACGTTGGAAGATCCGGGACAGTTCGTGTTCGGGGATTCCGGTCCCCGTGTCTTCGACCGAGAGCTCGACGTGAGCCCCGCGCCAGTTCAGCCGTACCGCGATCTCGCCCTGGAACGTGAACTTGAACGCGTTCGAGACGAGATTCATCACGATCTTTTCCCAATGCGCCGCGTCGACGTAAATCGGCTCCGGCAGCGGCGGGCACTCGACGATCAAGCGCAGGCCGGCGTCGTCGAACAGCGACTGAAACGCGCCGGCAAGCCCCGCCGTGAGCGCCGCGAGATCGGTCGGAGCGAACGCCGTGCGCACTCCGCCCGATTCGAGCCGCGAAAAATCGAGCAAACTGTTGACCAAGCGCAAGAGCCGCAGCGAGTTGCGGTGCAGCGCTTCGAGGTCGCTGCCGGCGACCGAGGCGAGCGGCGCGGCGAGACCGCGTTCGACCAAGCCGAGGATCAAGGTCAGCGGCGTGCGGAATTCATGACTCACGTTGCTGAAGAACGCCGTTTTTGCGGCGTCGAGCTCGCCGAGCTTCGCGTTGGCGGCGCGCAGGTTCTGGTTCGCTTCGGCGAGCTCGCGGCTGCGATTGATGACGTCTCGCTCCATCTGCCGCGTGCGATCCCGCAGCACTTCGCCGAGCTCGCTCGCCTGCACGAGCTCGGTCACGTCCTCCACCCGATGAAGGATGTACCGAAGCGTTCCGTCCGCCGAGAGCAGCGGGATGTTCCTCGGGCTCCAATACTTCGCCTGAAAGCTGCCGTCGGGCCCGCGAATATCGTACTTCTGCACGGCCATCGTATCGGCCGCCTTCGTGGCGAGCACCCGCTCGAGCGACGCGCGGAGGTTGCTCGTCCCGGTCGCCTCCGGATCATCGGGGTTGTCGGGGAAGAGCTCGAACAGTCCCCGACCGATGGTCTGCTCGCGGGTCGTGTGCGTCGCGGCCAGACGAGCGTCCGTGGCCGCCACCATCGTGAAGCGAGGAGCGTCCGGCGCGAGCACCAACAAGACGTCCGGCGAACCCTCGAAGAGAAGCTTGAAATCCAGAGCATCCTCCCGCATGACCGCCTCGTTTTGCCCCCATGATAGGCCGAGTCGACCGGAACACGCCAGCTCGTGGACGAGCGCCGAGTTCTGCCGGGACGCGTCACTCGAGCGGCGTCACGCTGTGGGACGCCATCACACTTTTACCGACCCTGGTCAGACTTCACAATGCGGGGCCTCCCGTGCCGACACCCCTCACGCATGTCGTTTCCGGGTGCACGTTCGAGTGCGATACCGTACGGGAGCCGGCCCCCGTACAATTCGTCCGCGGCCTCCGAACTCTAGGCGGCTTCCGACCTCGCGCCTTCACCCCTCGGCGTTGAACCTGCTCTCGACGTCTGCCGCATTCGCGTGAAGTCGGGTCGGACGAGAGCTCGTTGCAGAACGCCCCGACCAGGGCTTGGGGTGTGTTCGGAATCGAGTGCTTCGCTTTGCGAAACACTTCACTGACAGACCTTTTCGCCCCGGCAAGGTTTGTACAAAACTAATATCGATTCTGCGAGTGCGATTCCACGCCGCGGACTCCGCTCGATCGCCCGTTGTGTGTCACACTCGAAAAATCGCTGAGGGGATCGGCACGGCCGAGTAAGCGAAGCACGAGGGATTCGCATGTTGGATGATCAAACGAGTGTTCCACCATCTTACGCGCCTCGGCGCGGGGCTCCCACGATTCTCTTGGTCGACGACGACCAGTCCGTGCTCGCCACGCTCGAGCGCGTGCTTCACGGCAGCGGCAACGTCACCGCCTGCGACAACGGGCACGATGCGGTGAACCGAGTGCGCGAGGGCGGAGTCGACGTCGTCGTGTGCGACGTCGCGATGCCGGGGATGAGTGGACTCGAGCTTCTGCGTGAGGTCCGCGCGCACGACGCGGATCTGCCGGTGATCCTTCTGACCGGGCACGCTTCGATCGAGAGCGCCGCCGAGGCGATCGAGTACGGCGTCTTTCGTTATCTCACGAAACCGTTCGCTGCCGACGCGATCCGCAAGACGGTCCAGCACGCGGCGCAGCTCTATCGCTTGGCACGCGTCAAGCGCGAGGCCCTGAATTGGGCGGGCGTGGGCGGCGCATCGGACAGGATGGGCCTCGCCGTGAGCTTCAAGCGCGCCCTCGAACGGCTTTCCGTCCATTTCCAGCCGGTCGTCTCGGTCTCCAACCGCACGGTGATCGCGCACGAGGCCCTCATGCGCAGCGCGGAACCGACGCTGCCCGGGCCGATGCAAATTCTGGATGCCGCCGAGCGGCTCGGTGCCGTGTTCGATCTCGGCCGAGTCGTTCGCCGCTGGGCGGGGCAACTATTCCAGGGAGCGACGCGCGACTCGTTGCTCTTCTTGAACATCCACCCACAAGAGCTGCTCGATCCGGAGCTGCTCGAGCCGGGCTCCGCGCTCGATACCATCGCGGATCGGGTGGTGTTCGAGGTCACCGAGCGGGCGTCGCTCCACAAGATTCAGGACATCCACGAGCGTGTGGCGCTGCTGCGTGCTCGCGGCTTCCGCATCGCGGTGGATGATCTCGGTGCGGGCTACGCCGGGTTGACGAGCTTCGCGGTGCTCGAACCCGACGTGGTCAAACTCGACATGTCGCTCACGCGCAACGTGTCCGCGAGCCCGCTGAAGCAGAGAGTGATCGAGTCGATGACGTCGCTCTGCCGCGGGATGGGCATGATGATCGTCGCGGAAGGCGTCGAGACCACGGCCGAACGCGACGCGCTGCTCGAGCTCGGCTGCGATCTACAGCAAGGATACCTCTTCGCGAAACCCGGTCCGCCGTTTCCGGTCGTCAAATGGCCGTCTTCCGCGCCGCACGCGGTCGCCTCGGCACTCACCGCTCCGCCACACGCCTTCGTCGAGGTCACGGGCGAACGCGAGCGAGAGAGCCCCGGCAACCGGCCGCCGCGGGTTCTCGTCGTGGACGATGAACCGTCGTTCAGAATGCTCGTAGCGCGTGCGCTGACCGAGAGCGGGATGTCGGTCCAATCGGCGGCCAATGGTAATCAGGCGCTCGCACGTTTCGCGGACGGCACGCAATTCGACGCGGTCGTCACGGACCTGCAGATGCCCGAACTCGACGGCATCGGGTTCTTGCGCGCCGTTCGGGAGGTGGACCTCGACGTGCCGGTGATCCTCCTCACCGGGCACGGTTCGGTGGAGAGCGCCATTGCCGCCGTCGAGTACGGAGGCTTTCGCTATCTCCAAAAGCCGATCGAGCACGATGAGTTACTCGCAGTCGTCAGGGAAGCCACGGCCTTGCATCGAGTCGCGCGGCTGAAGCGCAGCGCGCTCGAGATATGCGAGGTCGATCCGCGGCTCATCGGAGACGAGGCCGGGCTCGACGCTCACTTCGATCGGGCGCTCGAGAAAATTTGGATTGCCTTTCAGCCCACCGTGTCCTCGCTCGAGCAATCGGTCTACGGGTATGAAGCGCTCGTGCGTTCGACGGAGCCTTTGCTCGCGACGCCCCAGCAACTCTTCGAGGCCGCGGAGAGGCTCGGACGCGTGCCCGATCTCGGTCGCTTGATTCGGCGCGAAGTGGCCGCGTGTGCGCGCGCGGCCCCGCCCGACTCGACGATCTTCGTGAACTTACATCCGGGCGAACTGAGCGACGACAGCCTCTACGCGTCGACCGCGCCGCTCTCTTCGGAAGCGAGCCGGGTAGTCCTGGAAGTCACCGACCGGGCTCCGTTGCATCGCATCGCCGATCTTCGCGAGCGGGTGGGGCAGCTTCGAGGACTCGGCTTCCGCGTGGGCATCGACGACCTCGGCGTGGGCTACGCGGGGATGACGAGCTTGAGCCGGCTCGAGCCCGACGTGGCCAAGCTCGACGCCGCCCTCATTCGCGGTGTCGACGGTTCGGCACGCAGGGCCGCGCTCGTACGATCCATGATCTCCGTGTGGAGAAACGAGCTCGGCGCTCGAGTCGTGTGCGAGGGCGTCGAGACCGACGCGGAACGCCAGGCTCTCGAAGCCCTCGGCGCCGATCTACTTCAGGGGTTTCTTTTCGCTCCCGCGGAGCCCGGGTTCCGCCGGCCGAGCATATTCGCCCCTCCGCCCACCTAGCCGGGCGCAAAAACGTTCAAGCGGGCCCCCGTGAACGACGCGTGCGGACGGGGATTTTTTGAGCTAAATTCCCCGGCCTGGTGCACCGAGGCGTCGTGCAGTGGAGGTCTTGGCCGTGGTTACCGGTGGTGGTGGTCGCTGCCGCTCACGGGGCCTGTGGGGGTCGCTCGACCGAGTACTTGGGTTCCTCGGCGCACTCCGGCGGCTCCGACAACGTGGGGAACGGCGGGACGTTCGAGACGGGCGTCGGCGCCGGAGCCAACGTCGGGACGGGGGGCGTTCCCGGCGCGGGCGGTAGTCTCGGAGCGGGCGGGGGAACCATCAGCACCGGCGGGAGCATCGGGACGGGTGGGACCATCAGCGTGGGTCCCCCCACCGGTCCGAGCGCAGGGACGGGCGGGAGAATCGGCGCCGGAGGACGCACGGGTATCGGCGGGCGTACCAGCGCGGCCGGGACGGTGGGTGCGCCGGGGACCGGAGGCTTCGTCGGCACGGGCGCTTTTGCCGGTGGCCCGAGCCTCACCGGCGGCGCGTCGGGGACCGGAGGCACCGGCGGCAACTTCGACAACCCGGACTTCGCCGGAGCAGCGGGTGCGGACGACGGCGCGGTGCGGGTCGGCGGGGTCGCGCAAAAGGGCGCGTTCGAGCGCGGAACGTCCGTGCTCGCGCTCGAGCTCGACGCGTCGCTCGGTCAAACGGGGCGCACGTTCGCCACCCAAGTGACCGACGACCTCGGCCGTTTCGTCGTCGACGTGAACTCGAGC
Source organism: Polyangiaceae bacterium (assembly GCA_035499895.1). Classification (GTDB taxonomy): domain Bacteria; phylum Myxococcota_A; class Polyangia; order Polyangiales; family Polyangiaceae; genus PMG-095. Next base: position 24,356 of record DATJXW010000022.1, read on the forward strand.
GCGGGCTCGTACGTCGAGATCAGCGCGAACGGCTTCTATTACGACGAGGTCACGAACGACGACTCGGGCTCGCCGTTGCAACTCGAGGCGCTCTCGCACCTGACCGATCGCAGCATCGTCAACGTCAACGTTCTCACCGAGCTCGAGGCGGCGCGCGTCTCGTATTTGGTTGCGCACGGCAGCTCGTTCGACGACGCGAAGGCCCAAGCGCAATCCGCGGTGCTCGCCGCGTTCGGCTTCATGCTCCCGGGGCTGCCGCCGTCCGAAGAGCTCGACGAAACGGGGAGCTCGGAAGGAGACGCGGCGCTGCTCGCCATCTCGACGATGCTCCAAGGTTACCTTTCGGTGAGCGAGGTTTCCGAGCTCATGTCCGTGATCGCGCAAGACATTCAGCAAGACGGCGCGCTGAGCGACGCGAGCGCCGGGCAGGAGCTCATGAACGCGGCGTCGCTCGTGAGTCCGAGCCTCGTGCGCCAGCGCTTGACCGCTCGCTACGCGGCGCTCGGCTTCAGCGTGAACCTCGCCGACTTCGAGTCGTACATCCAACGTTTTCGCGACGCGGCCGCGTATCCTTTGGTGTCGAGAATCGAATTTCCGATGCAGGGCACCTACGGCCCGAACGTGATGGGCCTCTCCGGCAGCGTTGCGAGCGGCGACTACAGCCTCGCCGCGGTCACGCCCGCGCAGGAGCCGGTCCGCTTTCGCATGACCTGGACGGGCGACCCGAGCATGGCAGGCGTTTGGTACTACTCGGACATCGAGAATCTCGCGCCGACCAACTTCGACTACTCGACCGGCGTGCAGGACTTCACCGTCGTCAATCCCGGCAGCCCGAGCGACTTGCACCTGACGTTCGAGCCCCGCAATCCCGGCTCGGCGCGCATCGACGTGTACGAGGGCGACGCGCAGGTCGTCACCGTGAGTCGGAACATCTCGTGGGGTCAGTGAGCCGCGCCGAGTCGACAGCGGGGTGATCTCGGTCGCGAGTGGTGTAGGCTCCCCGAGATGGGCGCTTTCACGGGTTTCCCCGACGCGGACGGCAAGTTCTTCAAGGCGCTCGCGAAGAAGAACGAGCGCGCTTGGTTTCTCGCGCACAAGGCCGAATTCGAAACCGGGTGGAACGAGCCGATGAAGGCGCTCCTCGGCGAGCTCCGCGAGGCGATCGACGGTGCGTATCCGCACACCGATCTCGGCGAGCCGAAGGTGTTCCGCATCTTCCGGGACGTGCGCTTCTCGAAGGACAAGTCGCCGTACAAGACGCACATCGGCGGCTACATCCCGCTGGCCCGGCACGCGAAGACGACGACCGATCTGCCCATGGCCTGCTACGTCCACATCGGCGCGGGTGAGACGTTCGCGGCGGCGGGACACTACATGATGGAGAAGGAGTCGCTCGAGCGGTTTCGCAAGGCCGTCGCCGACGACAAGCGCGGCAAAGCGCTCGTCGGGATCCTCGCCGCGCTCGCGAAGAAGGGCTTCGTCGCCGAGACGCACGAGCGCTCGAAGCGCGTGCCGAAGGGGTTTCCGCCGGACCACCCGCGTGCCGAGCTCCTCACCTACAAGGGACTCACGGTCGGTTTCCCGGCGATCCCGAAGGCGCTCTTCACGTCGAGCAAACTCGTGAAATGGCTCGCCGCCGCGTGCAAGACCTCGGCGCCGCTCGTCGAGTGGCTCGCAAGCGCGTAGGTCAGGCGCCCGCGAGCGGCAGAAAGACCGAAAAAACGGAGCCTTCGCCCGGAGTGCTCGTGACTTCGACCGTGCCGCCGTGCGCGCCGGCGATGGCCCGGACGAAGCTCAAGCCGAGGCCGAGGCCCGGCTCGGAACGGCTGCGGTCGCCCCGGTAGAGACGATCGAAAATGCGCCGCCGCTCTTCCTGCGTGATGCCGACGCCGGTGTCTTGCACGCAGAGGAGCGCCCGCTCGCCTTCGCGCCGCGTGCGCACCTCGACGAGCCCGCTCGCGGGCGTGTACTTGACGGCGTTGTCCACGAGGTTCGCGACGAGCTGGCGCAGCCGCGCGCGATCTCCTTCGACGGCGACGGGCTCGAGGCTCGAAACCAGGCGAACGCCGCGCTCTTCGGCCACGAGCTCGTAGAGGTCGAGCACCTCGCGGCCGAGCACGTCGAGCTCCACCCGCTCGCGCTCGAGCCGCATGGCGCCCGCTTCGGCGGCGGAGACGTCCATCAAGGTGCGGAGCATCGCGAGCACGCGATCCGACTCGTCGACGCAGTCCGCGAGGGCTTCGGCGAGTTTCGCGCCGTCCGCCCGGTCCTTGAGCGCGAGCTCGGCGCCGCTCCGCAGGCGCGTGAGCGGCGTGCGGAGGTCGTGCGCCACGTTGTCGAGCGCTTCGCGCATGCCCTGAATCAACGCTTGATTGCGGGCGAGCACGCGATTGAATTGCGTCGCGAGCTCGTCGAGCTCGTCGCCGGCTCCGCGGGTCGGCACGCGGGCGTCGAAGGTTTCCGAGCGCAGGATCCCCTCGGCGGCGGCGGTCAAGCGGCGTACCGGTCGCAGCGCGCGTTGCGTCAGAATGGCGCCCCCGAAGACGCCCAACATGAGGGCCGCGCCGAGCGCGACGAGCGTCGCCGTGCGCAGGCGTTCGAGGAGCTCGCGCTCTTCGTTGTTGCCGTGCTCGAGCCGGAGCTCGACGTCCTTGGCCAGCGTCGCGACCGCCACGCGAACGCCGGAGGCGCTCGGAGCGGCGTCGCCGGACCCGGAACGGTAGAGGGTTCGGCCGCGGTCGGTGAGGGCGACGGCGTCGCGATCGCCCGCGGTCGTGTGCTGCGAAACGGCGCTCGAGAGCCCGGGGATCCCGCGCGCTTGGTATTCGGTGCGGTACTCGGCGAGCCGCGTCGCGACGAGCGTCTCGGCCTTGGCCGTCACCGCTTGGCTCATGAACCAGGCGAGCACGCCGGCCGTGAGCGCGAAGCTTGCCGCGAAAACCGCGACGTACCAGGCCGTCAGGCGGAAGCCCGTCGAGCGAAGCAGCCGCTCAATCTTGGCGGAGGACATAGCCGACGCCTCGCAGCGTGTGGATGAGCTTTGCGTCGAAGCCCTTGTCCACCTTCGTCCGCACGCGGCTCACGAGCACGTCGACCACGTTCGTCTGCGGGTCGAAGGCGTAATCCCAGACGCGCGACAGAATCATCGTCTTGCTCAGGACGCGCTCGGGGTTACGCATCAAATACTCGAGCAGCGCGAACTCCTTGGCGTGCAGGTCGATGGTACGGCCCGCGCGCGTCGCCCGTCGCGTCAAAAGGTCGAGCGCGAGGTCCGCGTAAACGAGGCGCGTGGTGGGTTCGGGCGCGGCGCTCGTGCGCCGAACGAGCGCGTGGAGGCGCGCCACGAGCTCCGCGAAGGAGAACGGCTTCGTGAGGTAGTCGTCTGCGCCGACCCCGAGCCCCGCCACGCGATCGTCGACGGAGCTTCGCGCGCTGAGCACCAGGATCGGCGTGTTGTTCTTCTCGGCGCGAAGCCGGCGAATGATCTCGAGCCCGTCCGGGCCGGGCAACATGCGGTCCACGATCAGCGCGTCGTGGCGCTCCGCCCGGGCGTGCGCGAGCCCGTCGAGTCCGTTTTTCACCCAATCGGCGTGATGTCCCTCCTGCTCGAGGCCGCGCGCGAGAAAGGCACCGATTTTCTCGTCGTCCTCGATCACGAGGAAGTTCATGCTCCGTATTTAGCTCCATCCGGCACGATTGGCGCCACGGCTGCTCGCTCGACCCAGCCCTCGTGACCGGCGCGGTCGCGCACGAGGGCGAACGCGTCGTGGGTGCGCTCGATCGCGATGCGCGCGCCCGGTCGCAGCGAGCCGCTGCTCTCCGCTCCGGCGAAGGGCGAAACGAGAACGGGCGCCGCCTCGAGCACGAGCCCCGCGTCGTTCACTCGGCTCGCGACGACGAGCGCCGCGCCCGCTCCCGCGGCGACGAGTCCCGCCGTCACGGCGACTCGCCCCGCCCAAGCTCGGCCGCGCTTCGACACGAACGCCCCGGCCGTTCCAGCCACGGCGAGCCAGAATGCCGCGGTCGCGAGCCAGGTCCATTCGTCGAGGGTGAGCGTTCGCGCGGCGCGCATCACTGCGCTCGAATCGTCGCTGAAGCCCGCGGCCGCCTCCGCCTGGGCGAGGTTCCGAGCGATTGCCGGATCGCGCGGCGACAAGAGGCGAGCGCGCTCGTAGGCGAGGAGCGCGCGTGCGGGCTGATTTTCCCGCAAATACGCGTTGCCGAGATCGAAGAGCACGGGCGCGGAGTAACCCTCGTGCTCGACGAGCGCTTGGAAGCGTGTCGCTGCGTCGCCGTAAGCGCCGGCGGCGAACGCGCGGTTCGCCGCGTCGAGCGCGGGGGAAGCCTCAGCGGCGCGCGAACAACCGAGACACGCGCCCGCGACGGCGAGCACGGCGACGAGTCGGCGGGGAAACGAGGAGAGAGCGGTCATGATGCCTCCGAGTGAGCGAGGATGCGGCGCACGGCGTCGTGGCAAGCTCCGAGGTCTTGCTGAGTCGCGCCCGGACCGAAGCGCGCGGCGTCGGCTTCGAACACCGTGCGGAGCGTCGCGAGGTCGGCTCCGCTCGTGCGACGCTCGATCTCGACGAGCGTGATCGCTTCCGGCACGATCCCCCAACGCGCCCCGAGCCGCTGCTGCAGCGCGCCGCGTGCGGCCGCGAAGAAGCCCGGTGCGTCGCCGGCCGCGAAGGCGGCCTCGAAAGCCGCTGTCTGCCGACGGAGTGCCTTGCGCGCCGACGCTCGCAGGTGTCGATGCGGATCCGCCGCCAGCCGTTTGCGGCGGCTCACGAGCGAGAGCGCCGCCGCGAGCGCACCCAAGGGAGCGAGCTGAGCCAACCAAAACGGCCGGCGCGTGTAGAGCGGGCTGAGGGACGCGACCACGCGGCCTTCGCCGGCCGCATTCGGCGCGAGCCCGGGCTGCGTCGCCGCGTTCGGGACGGCGCCCGAGCGCGTCGCGGCGAGCGCTTGCCCCTGGCCCACCTCGAGCGTGATCGGCGAGCTCCGCGCCGTCTCGTAACGGCGCGACTTGGGGTCGAAATAGCTGAGCTCGACCGGCGGGATTTCCATGCGACCCGCCTGGCGCGGCACGATGGGCTGAACGAACGTCTTTTCGTCGGCGGTCTGCTTGCTCGTGGGCGGATAGCTCTCGAGCGTGGTCGAGCTCGGCACGCCGGCGCTGCTCACGCGGTCGAAGTTGCCGTCGCCGCGCACGACGACCGAGAGGTCGAGCGGTTCACCCACGCGTACGTTCGGCTCGCGGACGCTCGTCTCGAGCGTGAAATGCCCCACGGCTCCGCTGAAGTTCGCGGGTCTCCCGGCGGCCGGCAGCGGCTCGATCTCGAGCGCGACCGGTTTCGATTGGAGCGTGAGGGAGCGCTTCTGCAGCGGCCCCGTATCGAAATCCTGCATCGCCTGGTTCATCAAGCGCTGCATGTGTTGCTGCATGGCGGCGAAAGGATCGCCGTTCATCCCGAGCCCGTCCAAATCGCCGAACACGTCGCCGAACGGATCCGAGTCGGGTGCGGCTGCGGAGCGGACGGGCGCCGCGCGCCACTCGAGCGTGCTCGGGATTTCGAGCTCGAGCTCGTAGTGGCCCGCCTTGACGGGAGAAAGGCGCCCCTTCCACGTGACGGCGAGGTAGGGCTCGCCCGAAATCGTGGTGTGGCCTTGCGCCGCGTCGCCGAGGCTCAGTGTGAAATCGGGGCTGTTCACCGTCGGCGCGCCGGTGAGCGTGACCCCCGTGCCCGCCGAGAAATACGCACGGAGGGTGACCGGGACCGACTCACCGACGTAGAGCGGGCCCTTCGGCAATCCGAGGCTCGCGAAGGCGACGCCCGGCCGGCCCGGGTCCGCGACGAGCTGCGGCGTCGCCGCTGCGGACGGAGTCTGAGCTGCGGCTGGCCGAGCCTGCGTCACGGCGAGCGCCGAGCCGAGCGCGGTCGCGAGCCAGAAACAGCGCGCTCTCGAGGTTCGTGTGGCGTGCGTCGTCATGATTCACCAGTCCCTTTGCGGTTCCTGCGACGCCGGCTTGTGCTTCGCGTTCGCTTGCGCGTTCGGTCGGAGCGTGAGCTCGCCGCGCAGCGAATCGAGCAGCGCTTCGGCGTCTTGCTTCGAGAGCTGACCCGGAGCGGAGCGAGCTTCGTCCGTGGCTCGAGACTCGTCGCCCTCGTCGGGCTTTCCCGAGCTCGCCTGCCCGGGCGCGCGGTGTCCCTGCTCGTCGGCGTTCGCTCCGTTTTGTCCGTGACCTTGCTGCGGCTTCCCCTGGTCCACCGGCGGTTGGTTCTGCGCTTGCCCACTGCCGCTTTGGTTCTGTTGCTGCCCCCCGGGCCCTTGGTTCTGCTTCTGTCCCTGGCCGTTCTGGTTCTGCTGCTGGCCCTGAGCGCCTTGGTTTTGCTGCTGCCCCTGACCGTGTTGGTTTCGTTGCTGCTGGCCCTGGTTTTGTGGGGATTTGCCTTGCCCCTGATCGGGCTTGTTCTGCGGTCGTTGCTGGTTCTTCTGTTGCTGGTCGAGCGCGGCGAGCCGCCGCTTGACGAGCTCGAGATTGTAGCGAGCGTCCGCGTCGTCTCCGCGCAGGCGCAACGCGCCCTGGTACTCGTCGATCGCCTGCTTCCAGCGCGCCTTCGTGCCGTCCGTGTCCCCCTTCGCGAGCGACGCCTCGCCGATCCGGAAGCTCGCGTTGCCGAGGTTGTAATAGGCCTCCTGTTGCAGGCCGAGGTTCGTGCTGCGAAGCGTGCTCTCGAACGCCTTCGCCGCGTCGTCGTAGGCGCCCTTGCGGTAGGCGGCCGCGCCCGTGTTGAAGCTCAGCCGTGCGTCGCTCGGAGTCGAGTGCGCCGCGGCGGCGTAGTCGTGCTCCGCGGTCGCGAAGTCGCCCTTCGCGTACGCCCGTTCCGCGCTCTGCGGCGACGCCCACGCCGCGCTCGGTACGAGCACGAGGCCCGCGACCACGCCGGTCGCCGCGGCCGTGCGCGCGAACGACGCTCCCCGAGCGCGCCTCCGCTTCCGTTCTCCGACGAGAGGTTCGACGGCGAGCAAGATGAGCCCGAGCGCGAGCGGCCATTGGTAGCGCTCGATCGGGACGCGCACGCTCTGCGACGCGAGATCGGAGGTCGGCAGCTTCGCGAGCTTGTCGCGGTAGAGCGCTTCGAGGCCTTGCCCGGCGTCGCCGAGGGGCCGGTATTCGCCGCCCGTCGCGCGGGCAACCGCCGCCAGGCGCGCTTCGTCGAGGCGCGAGGTGACGAGCTTGCCGTTCTCGTCGCGCACGAACCGCGCCGTGCCGTTCGCGTCGGGTTCGGGCACGAGCTCACCACGCGGCGTTCCGACGCCGATGGTATCGATGACGACGCCTTGCTTCGCCGCGCGCTCGGCCGCATCGAGCGCGTCGCCCGACAGATCCTCGCCGTCGGTGAGCAGCACGAGCACCTTGTCGTGCGTGTCCCCGGCGAGCGCCACGGTCGCGCGGTCGATCGCGCTCGCGAGGTTCGTGCCGCCGAGCGGGATCACGCTCGAGTCGAGCGCGGCGACCGACTCGTCGAAAATGGCGTGGTCGAGCGTGAGCGGCGTCTCCACGAACGCGTCGCCCGCGAACACGACGAGACCGACGCGGTTTTCGGGAAATTTCTCCACCAGCGAGCGGACGGCGAGCTTCGCGCGCTCGAGCCGATCGGGTTTCACGTCGCGCGTGAGCATGCTCTTCGACGTGTCGATCGCGAACAGCAGGTCCACGCCGCGCCGGTGCACCTCTTGCCAGCGGTAGCCGAGCTGCGGCCGCGCGAGCGCGACCACGAGCAGCGTCGCGCCGACCGCGAGGGCCGTTTGCCTCACCCGGCGGCGTCCGGGCGAAAACGAGGCCGTCAGGTGGGGCAGCAAGCGTTCGGCGCCGACGCGCGCGAGCGCCCGCCGGCGGGCGTGATCCGTCAGGACGAAGAGCAGCCCGAGCGTCACGAAGACGACGGCGGCGAGCACGAGCAACAGGGGATGAACGAAATGCATGGTTATCTCGCGGTCAGGGGACGCGACGGAAGCGCGTCATGCCGAAGCCGAGCTCGAGCGCGAGGAGACAGGCCGCGGGCGTCAAAAACCACGCGAAGCGCTCCTCGTGCGTCTCGTAGCGGTGCACGGTGTGGGTCGTTTTCTCCATCTTGTCGATGGCGGCGTAGATCTCGCGCAGCGAGCCGGTGTCGGTGGCGCGGAAGTACTTGCCGCCCGTCACGTCGGCGATTTTGCGCAGCGTGTCCTCGTCGATGTCGACCTTCGTCATCACGAGTCGCGTCGAGCCGTCCTCGCTCGTGACCGGCGTGGGCGCTTCACCGCGCACGCCGACACCGATGGTGTAGACCCGCACGCCGAGCGCCTTGGCCGCTTCCGCGGCGAGCTCCGGAGCCACGCTGCCGCTGTTGTTCACGCCGTCGGTGAGCAGGATCACCACCTTCGATTTCGACGGCTGCCCGCGCAGGCGATTGACCGCGGCGCCGAGCGCCGAGCCGATGGCGGTGCCGTCCTCGACCGCGCCGAGCCGGACGCGCTCGAGGTTCTGCACGAGCCAGTCGTGATCGAGCGTGAGGGGACTCACGAGGTACGGCCGCCCCGCGAACGCGATCATGCCGATGCGATCGTTCGGGCGGTCACCCACGAAGTCTTTGACGACGGATTTGACCACGTCGAGGCGGCTCACCGGCTCGTCGTCGCGCTTGAAGTCGAGGGAGCTCATCGAGCCCGACACGTCGAGCGCGAGCACCAGATCGACTCCGCTCGCCTGCGCGTCGGTGTGGGCGTGCGCGATCTGCGGGCGAGCGAGCGCGAGGATCCCCGCGGCGAGCGCCAGCGTGCGCGCGAGCGGCAGCCAGCGGCCCCAGCGACTCTTCACTTCGCGAGCGACCTCGCGCGCCGTCGAGACGCTCGAGAAGCCGACTGCAGCCCGCCGCCCGCTCCGGCCGCGCCAGAGGTAGACGACGGGCAAGAGCACGAGGGCCCACAGGAAAACCGGAGACGCGAAGTAGAGCGGCGTCGCGAGGTGAAACGGGGTCGGGAAGTGGAACGGCAGATGCGCGAAATTCATGATCGTGCCTCCTCCGGCGTGAGCACGCTCGGCGGTCCGGGGGCGCGCGCGGGAGCGGTCGCGACGGTCGCCGCGGCCGTCGCGTTCACGAACGCCACCGCCGCGTCGATCATCGCGAGCTGGTGCTCGACGTCGATCGCGAAGCGGGCGAACATGGCGAGGTCGCACGCGCCGAGGAACGCGGCGAGCGCGTCCCGGTGTCGCGCGACGGGGCTGTCGTTGGCCGAGGCGAGATCGTGCAGGAATTCCTCGGTCGTGCGCTTCGGCGCGCGCAAATCGAAGCGCGCCTCGACGTAGGCGCGCACCGTCTCGGAGATGACCTCGCCGAGCTCGGCGGCGTGCCCCTCCATCGCGAGCGAGCGCGCCTGCTCGAGGCGCTCGAGCGCGGTTTGCGCGGGAGTTTTCAGGCGACTCCGGCGGACGCGGCGCACGACCGCGACCACGACGGCGGCGACGACCAGCGCGCCGGCGAGGGCGCCCGCGACGAGAAGCACGGTCGGCCACACCGACGGAATCGCGATCGGTCCGCGGATGTCGCGGATGTCCGGCCCGGCGCCGCCCGCTCCGAGCGCGCCGAGCGCCGGGGCGAGCGCGTGGGGCGCGCTCACGAGAGCCTCCGTTCGCGGTTCTTGAAAAAGGCGAGGAGCGGCGGCAGGTACGGTCGCGCGGTGTCGATTTCGAGGCAATCGACGCCCTCGCGGCGGAGCGCGCCCGCGGTCTCGAGCCGGCGCGCCTCCGCGAGCGTGGCGTAGCGTTCGCGCACCTTGCGCTTGCCCGTGTCGAGCTCGACGAGCTCGCCCGTCTCCGCGTCCTCGAGCGTGAGCAAGCCGACGTTCGGCAGGGTCTGTTCGCGCGGATCTCGGATGTGCATGACGACGAGGTCGTGCCGGCGCCGGACGAGGCGCACCGCGTCGCGCAATCCGGCCGGATCGCTCCGCGGCGACAAGAGGTCGGACAGCAAGAACACGATCGCGCGGCGGTGCGTCACTTCGTTCACGAACCGGAGCGCGCGGGCGACGTCCGTCCCGCGCTTGCGCGGCGTCGCGCCGAGGATTTCGCGCACGACGCGGAGCACGTGAAAGCGCCCTTTTTTCGGCGCGATGTAGGTCTCCACGTCGTCGGTGAAGAGCACGAGCCCCACCTTGTCGTTGTTGCGCGTGGCGGACAGGGCGAGGACGCTCGCGAGCTCCGCTTCGAGCTCCCGCTTGCTCGCGGCGCCGGAGCCGAACTCGAGCGAACCGCTCACGTCGACCAGCAACAGGATGGTGAGCTCGCGGTCCTCGCGGAACTTCTTGACGAAGGGGTGGCCCGCGCGCGCCGTCACGTTCCAGTCGATGGTGCGAACGTCGTCGCCCGGGACGTATTCACGCACCTCGTCGAAGTCGATGCCGCGGCCGCGGAACACCGAGTGGTAGTGTCCCGCGACGGCGTCGTTGACGAGCCGCCGCGTGCGGATCTCGATTTGCCGGACCTTCCGGACGATGTCTGCAAGGCTCTGCTCTTCCATGGGGTCGCTCCTCACGGAACCGGCAGCGCCTCGAGCAGCGCGTCGATCACGTGGTCGGTGGTGACGCCCTCGGCTTCGGCCTCGTAGGTACGCACGATGCGGTGCCGCAGGACGTCGTGGGCGAGCGTCTTCACGTCGAGCGGCGTCACGTAGCCGCGCCCTTGCAAGAAGGCGTTCGCCTTCGCGGCGAGCGTCAGGCTGATGGTCGCGCGCGGGGACGCGCCGTATTGCACGTGGCGGGACATCTTCGGCGCGAGCGTCGACGGATCGCGCGTCGCCGCGACCAGCGCGACGACGTAGTCCTTGAGCCGGTCGTCCACGTAGATGCGATTGACCACGCGGCGGGACGCGAGGAGCTCGTCGATGCCGACGATCTGCCGCACGCTGAGATCCGGATCGCTCGTCGCCATCGCGTCGAGGATCGCGCGCTCTTCCGCCTGGCTCGGGTAGCCGACCACGAGCTTCAACATGAAACGGTCGATCTGCGCTTCCGGGAGCGGGTACGTCCCCTCCTGTTCGATGGGGTTTTGCGTCGCCATCACCAAAAACGGCTCCGGCAACTTCAGGCTCTCCTCGCCGAGCGTCACCTGGTGCTCCTGCATCGCCTCGAGCAGGGCGCTCTGCACCTTCGCCGGCGCGCGGTTGATCTCGTCCGCCAGCACGATGTTCGAGAACACCGCGCCGCGCTTGGTGACGAAATCACCCTCGCGCGGGTTGTAAATCAGCGTGCCGACGATGTCCGCGGGCAGCATGTCCGGCGTGAACTGCACGCGCCGAAACTGAGCGTGGAGCGCCCCCGCGAGCGTCTTCAGCGTGAGCGTCTTCGCGAGGCCGGGAACGCCCTCGAGCAGCACGTGGCCGCTCGTGAGCAGACCCACGAGCAGCCGCTCCACGAGAAAGCGCTGGCCTACGATGACGCGGGCGACCTCTTGCTCGAGCGGAGCGACCCACTGCGAGTGACGCCGTACCTCCTCTTGCAGGGCCTGGATCGCCGCATTGCCCACGCCGTGGGCGAACGAGGCGGGGCGGTTGCCGTCGATTGAAGTCTGAGTCTGCATGGTGACCTTTCTGGTGTCGTTCCGTTCGTCGCGGACACCTGGACCATGCAGCGCGATTCCTGCGCCGGCCTTTCCCCAACATTACACGATTGTCATGCTCGCGCAGGGTTCGGGTCATCCGCTCGTGCGAGTCAGAGACACATGCAGCGACTCCTCGATCGCCTCTCTCGATACCGGCCGCTCGCGCCGCGCACCATGCTCGCCGTGGGGGCGCTCGGTCTCGCGACCGCGCTCTCGGCGTGGGGCGTGCACGGGCAAACTCGGGAACCCGGACCCGATCCCACGGACGCGAACCTGACGCGTTTGACGGCCGAAGTGCTCGGACACTCGCAATTTTCGCACCACCCGCTCGATCGACAGCTCGCCAGTCGGTTTCTGGACGGCTACTTGGACGCGCTCGACCCGTCCCACGCGATCTTCGCGGAAACGGACGTCGCGCGGTTCGCGCCCTATCGCTCGACGCTCGCGGACGCCACGCTCGTGCGCGGCGACACGAGCGCGGCCGAGGCCGTCTTCAAGGTGTATCTCGAACGCCTCGGTGAGCGTACGAGCTACGTGACGCACCTGCTCGCCACGAGCCGGTTCGACTTCGAAGGCCACGATACGCTGTCGCTCGATCGGCGCCACGCGCCGCGGCCGAAGGATCGCCCGGCCGCGGAGGCGCTCTGGCGCGAGCAACTCCGCGCCGAGTACCTCGACGAAAAGCTCGCGGGGACGCCGCGGGACCGTATCGTCGCGTCGCTCGAGCATCGCTACCGGCAAGAGCTCGCGATGATGCAGGGTTTTCGTCCGAGCGAAGTGCTCGAGACGTACCTGAACGCGCTCGCTCACGTGTACGACCCGCACTCCGACTACCTCGGCCACGAGCAGATGCAGAGCTTTTCGATCACGATGAATCTGTCGCTCGCGGGCATCGGTGCGACGCTCGCGAACTCGGACGGCTATTGCGTCGTTCGCGCGCTCGTGCCCGGCGGACCGGCCGCCCGCAGCGGCTCGCTCGAGCCGGGTGATCGCATCGTCTCGGTGGGCGAACCGGGGAAGGCGCCGGTGCCCATCACCGACATCCCGCTCTCACGCGCGGTCGAATTGATTCGGGGGCCCAAGGGGACGACCGTGGTGCTCGGCATCGTTCCCGCGAGCGCGAGCGCGAGCGCCGCCCCGCACAGCGTTTCCATCATTCGTGACCGCGTCGCGCTCGAAGACCAGGAAGCCAAGGCCTACGTCGTCGACGAACCCGAGCGCGCCGGCGGGACGTTGCGCCTCGGCGTCGTCGAGTTGCCCTCCTTCTACGCGGGCACGGGCGACGAGGCGGGCGCGCGGCACAGCGCGAGCGCGGACGTGGCGGTGCTGCTCCAAAAACTCCGCGCCGAGCACGTGCACGGCATCGTGCTCGATCTGCGCGAGAACGGCGGCGGCTCGCTCGAGGAGGCCATTCGGCTCACCGGGCTTTTCCTGCGCGAGGGACCCGTCGTGCAGATCCGCGGGCCGTCCGGGGCCGTGGAAGTCGATCGCGACCCCGATCCGCGCGTGGCCTACGACGGCCCGCTCGTGCTCTTGACCAGCCGCTTCAGCGCCTCCGCGTCCGAGATCCTCGCCGGCGCGCTCGCCGACTACGGCAGAGCGGTCGTCGTGGGCGACTCCTCGACGTTCGGCAAGGGCACGGTGCAAACCATTCTGCCGCTCGCGACGTTGATGGACAAAAATGGCCTCTCGCACACGTACGATCCGGGCGGCCTGAAGATCACGACCGCCAAGTTCTACCGGCCGAGCGGCATCTCCACGCAGCTCCGCGGCGTCGCGTCCGACATCGTGCTGCCTTCGACGAGCGACTTCAGCGACGTGAGCGAAGCGTCGCTCGGCGACCCGTTGCCGGCCGACTCGATCCCGCCGGCGCCGTACACGCCGCTGAACCGTGTTGCGCCGTACGTCGCCCGGTTGCGTGCCTCGTCCCTGCAGCGCAGGAGCTCGGAGCCGACCTTCGCCGAGCTCGGCGCCATCATCGACGCGCTCAGGCAGAACCTCGCGACCAAGACCGTATCGTTGAACGAGGCCGAGCGCCGGACGGAGCTCAAAGCATCGAAGCAACGCGCCGAGGACTGGGACCGCTTGACGGGAGCGCTCGCCGAACGGCGACCGCCCACCTACGAGCTCACCGTGGAGAACGCCGGTAGGCCTGGTCTGCCGCCGCCGCTCGCGGCGGAGCCCGAAGAGCACCCCGTGAAATCCAGTGCGAAAGCCGGTGCGGCGTCGGACTCGAACGAGATCAAGCCGGCCCGTCCCGGGAGCGGCGGTGACGTCATCCTCGACGAAGCGGAGCACGTCCTCGCCGACTACGTTCACCTGCTCGGAGCGCCGAGCACCACCGACGTTGCCCAGGGCCGCTAGTGCAGCGCAAGTGAGATGAGTTCAACGTTCGGCTTGGCGCCGCACCACGGCACCGTTACCGAGCGACGCTCACCAGCGCTCGCCGCTTCGTTCGGGATGCGCCGTCGGGCGGAACCGACAAGCGACGTGCGGAACGAAGCTCGGCGCCGGTGAACCGCGCGCGACCAACACGCGCATCGTTTGCTCGGGCGCCACGATGACTCTGACCGCCGTCGGGTTCGAGTCGCTCGAGACCTCGCAGCGAGCCGGCGTGGTGCAGCGACTCGTGAGGTGCACGAAGTGATCGTAAACTTTCGAACGTTGCGTCACTTCGGGCCACGACTCGATGCACGCCACGGGAGTCTCGGGAGCAATTGCATCGAACCCGAGTCGCGGAGCGGCGCTTGCCGCCACCGGGACGAACAGGAGGAGAGCTGACCATGCACCGCGTCTCGACACGCCTCGAAGGAGAGCAAGATTCGTTCCCGCGACCCGAGCGGCTTTCTGGTCAACCGCCTGGAGCGGCCACCTGCAAGCGATTTTCCACGGCGATGGCTCCGCCCTCGAACGCGTCTTCCGTGGCGATGGCTCGTTCGCCGAGACTGTCCACCGTGCCCGTGAGCACGGCGGTGCCGCCCTTCACGGACACATCGACGCGCTTCTCGTCGAGGAGCGGAGCGAACGCGAGATCCATTTTGATTTGGCTCGCGATCTGCGCGTCGGGTTTCACGGGTTTGGCGGGTGCGTAGTGCCAGCTCTCGATGAACGGCTCGTACGGATCGAGGTAGAAGCTGTACACGTACGCGACCTCCGGGCGTTTGACCGCCAGCTGATTCTGGACGCGCCGGACGCCGCGAACGGCGGCGGCGACCTCGGTCGCTTCGGCGCGCTCGAACGTGCTTTCGACCGCGCCGGTGAGCGTGACGGTTCCGCCGTCGGAGGTCGCCTCGAGACCCAACGAGCCGAGCGCCGGATCGTAGGCGAGCGACTGGGTCACCCGCTTCGCGAGTAGCCGATCGCTCACCGGTTTGCGGGGTTCGACCGCGAGCTCGTCCTTCACGTCCACGACCCCGACCGTATTGTGAGCGAGACTCTCGGCGGCGTTCTTCGCCTGCACGCTGCCCACGGTTCCGCCGAGCGTCGCGATCCCCTTCGCCACGTCGACGGTGAGTCCCGCCGATTCGACGCGCGGATCGAGCGCCGCCGCGTCGCGAATGGCTTTGGCGATCTGGTTGTCGGTGTATTTGAGCGGCTTTTCGCGCAGCAAATCGTCCTGTTTCGCCCACCACTCGATGTTTACTTTCGAAGCGTCGACCTTCGTCACGCCCCTGACCCACGCTTCGCGTTCGGCGCGCCGCCGCTCCGTCGCGCTCCCGGCGACGCCGCTCAGAGTCACCTTGCCGTTCGCGACGGCGACCTCCAAGAGACCGTCGTTCAGCAGGCGATCCCAGCGGAAGCGGCTCTTCACGTCCGCGAGGATCTCGCGATCGTCGCGCGGCGCACCCACGACGAGGTCCGTATGGTTGTCGACGGCGCGGACGCCCTTCACGCTCTCGGCGACGCGCTCGGCGATCTTTTGTTCTTGTCCGGAATGCACCGTACCCGACAACGTGACGACCGCGTCTCGGACGCTCACCGTGATCGGTAACGTGTCCGTGGCGGCGTTGATCGACAGGGCGTCTTTCACGTCGCGTTCGAGGTCGGGATCCGGCCGCGCTTTCGTGACGACCTGAATGCGGTCGCTCACGGCACGAACTCCACGGATGGTCTCGGCCAGCTGGGTGGCCCGCCGTTTCGTCAAGATGTCACCGACCGACCCCGTGAGCTCGACGATGCCGTTGGTCGTGTTCACGTGCAGCAAACCAGGGTCGATCCCGGGGTCGCGTGCAAACGCTTCCTCGGTCGCGCGCGTCACGTCGGCGTCCTTGAGCTGCCTCGGCGCCGCGACGGTCGCCGCTCTGGCGCTCGCTGCGGGGGGCGGCTGCTCTCCGCCGGTTTTCCCCTTCGAGCACGCAGCGAGCGCGAGCGCGCTCGAGAGGGCCCAGCAAACGGGCATTTTCGAAAAACTCGTCATGACTCCCTCGTGCTCCTTTCGGGAACGACCGAGCGCGCCGCGTGCGCGGGGTCTTTCGTCTCACCGAGACGCTCTTGCGCGCCGGCGACTCGTGCACGGACGAACGAAAGCACGCGCAGCATCGGTCCGGCGTGCCGACGATTCGCCATGCGCCCCGACGTGCATCGAATGTTCCAAGCTTGGGACTCCGAGCACGGGCGCAGCGAGGGAATTATTTTGAGGTGCAACTTGTTTCGTTGACGACGAAAGGAGTCGTGAATGACCACGTTCCAACCCCACAGACCGTGGATCGCATCTCACGGTAACGACGTCGATCCTTGGCCGCGTTACGTGAGCGCCGTCACGGGGGCATGGCTGTTCCTGTCCTCGTTGCTCTGGCAGCACCTGCCGCTGCAAAAAACCAACGCCTGGGTCGTGGGCGCTCTGATGTTCACCGTGGCGATCACGGCGATTGGCGTGCCGCGCGCCCGCTTCGCTAACGCCGTGCTCGCGCTCTGGCTGTTCGTCTCGGCGACGTGCTTCAGTGCGACCGGCTACACCACGTTCAACAACGTCGTCGTGGCGCTGGTTGCGCTCGTGTTTTCCCTCGTGCCGAGCGGACACAGCGGGCCGATGGTCCCGCGACGGCCCGTCTGAAACGCGCGACGCGGGAATGGGGGCTTCGCGCGGCGTGTTCCGTGCGCGTGCGCCGGATCGCTCTCACCACGTGCTTGCTCGTTGCAGCGACGAGCGCGGGTGCGCGTGACGCTTTCGCCGAGCCGGTGCGTTCCGCCGCGAGCGGGGCGACTCGGGGGAGCAAAATCGTTGAACCACCGGCCTCCGATCCGGTGGCGACGTCGCTGGCGCACTTCGAGGCGTCGATCCAGCGCATCACGCTGCCGAACGGCCTGCGCGTCGTGCTCAATCGAGACCCGACGTCCGCGACGGTCGCCGTCTCCGTCACCTACGGCGTGGGTTCGATCAACGAAGTCACCGGCCAATCCGGCTTCGCGCACCTGTTCGAGCACATGATGTTCCAGGGCAGCAAGCACGCCGCGAAGGGAGCCCACTTCAAGCTCATCACCGAGCGCGGAGGCACGCTGAACGGCACGACGGACAGCGATCGAACGAACTATTTCGAGGAGCTCCCGCAAAATGAGCTCGCCCTCGCGCTCTGGCTCGAATCGGATCGCATGCGCTGGCTCTCCGTGACGCCCGAGAACTTCGAGAATCAGCGGGCGGTCGTGGAGGAGGAGTACCGCATGCGCGTGCAGAATCAGCCGTACGCCCTCGGAACGATGCGCCTCTCGGAGCTCGTGTTTCAGGGCTATCCGCCCTATGCCCACCCGACCATCGGCTCGATGGCGGATCTCGACGCCGCCAAGTTCGAATGGGTGAAAGCCTTTCACGACCGTTACTACGCCCCGAACAACGCGGTGCTCACCATCGCCGGCAACTTCGAGCCGGAGCGCGCGCTCGCGCTCGTGAACGAGTATTTCGGGCCGGCGCAGCCGACCCCGACCGAGCCGCCCCCCCCGCCTTCGCCGCCCACCGAGCCGAGTCACGGCTCGGCCCGCGTGACCGACGACAACGCCCACACGCCGGCGGTCCTCTTCGGCTACGAAATCCCGCCTTCCCGCGCGCCGGACCACTACGCGCTCGACCTCGCGAGCGTGATCCTCGCCGGGGGCGAAACGTCCCGGCTCTACCGCACGCTCGTGCACGATGAAGCGTCGGCCGAGGAGGTCTCGGCGTGGACCGACGGGCATCGCGGCCCCGATCAGTTGAGCGTGATGGCGGTGCTGACGGAGAAGGGTCGCCTCGGAGACGTCGAAGCGAAGCTCGAAGCGGCGATCGAACGCCTGCGCTCGACGCCGCCGAGCCGCGCGGAGCTCGAGCGAGCGAAGCATCGGATCCGCACCGGTTTCCTGTTCGAGCTCCAGACGAACCTCGCCCGCGCGACTCAGCTCGGCGAGTTCGAGGCTCTTTACGGCGACGCGCGCCTCCTCGCTTCGGAGCCCTCCCGCTACGAAGCCGTCACGCCCGAAGAGGTCCGAAGCGCGGCTGCGCGCTGGCTCGTCCCAGGGCGCCGATCCGAAGTGGAAGTCATGCCTCGTGGAAAGGAAGCGACGCCATGATGCGAACGCGCCGTACTTCGCACCGCGCCGCCGGCGCGACCGAAGCTCTCGCGGCCGCGGTCCTGTTCGGCTGCGCGGCGCACGCACCCCGACCGAGCGTGACGCCCCCGCGACCGCCGCCCCCGCCCGCCGCGGCCGCGCCGGCGCCCGTCGCCGAGGACCCGCTCGCGAAGCCGCCTCCCGCCGGGGCGCTGCCCGAACCCGAATTTCCCGCGAGCCGCCACTTCGTGCTCGACAACGGGACCGCGCTTCAGGTCATCACGCGCAAGGATTTTCCGCTGGTCGAGGTGCGCTTGCTGGTCTTCTCGGGCGTCGCGAGCGACGGAGAGCGTCCGGGTCTCGGTGCGCTCACGGGAGAGCTGCTCAAGGCGGGCGGCGCGGGACCGTCGAGCGCACTCGGGCTCGGCGAACGAGCCGACGCGTTGGGCGGGCGACTCGACGTGACGACGAGGCGCGACTCGACGAGCCTGAGCATCGGCGTCACTTCCGTCGATTTCGAGCGAGCCCTCGACCTCGTCGCCGACGTCGGGCTGCGCCCGCGTTTTTCGCCGCTCGAGTTCGAGAAGCTCCGCCAGCGCGAGATTCAACGCGTGAAGAGCGAGGAAACCGGCGACGCGGACTGGGCGGCTTCCATGGTTCTTTACCGTCAGCTCTATGCGCTGCCGCAGGGCGAGCATCCGTATTCTCATTACGACGCGACACCGGCCGACTTCGAGCGCATCTCGCTCGCGGACTGCCACGCCTGGTACGCGCGGCACTTCACGCCGCACAACGCGTTGCTCGTCGTCGCCGGCGACGTCGATCCGGACGCGGTGAAGCTCGCCGCCGAGCGCGCTTTTGCCGCGTGGAAAGGCGCGGCCCCGGCCCCGCTCGATTTTCCGAACCCGGCTCCGTCGCTCGAGCCGACGGTCTGGCTCGTCGACCGCCCGCACACCGCGCAAAGCGACATCTACGTGGCCACTCTCGGTCCGGAGCGCTCGAGCTCGGTGTGGCCGGCGTTCGCGGCGAGCAACCAAATTCTCGGCGGCGGCCTGGCGAGTCGCCTGTTCCTCGACGTGCGCGAGAAGCGTTCGCTCGCGTATCACACGGGCTCGACCGCGGAGGAACCGGCGCACGGTCCCGTCCCGCTCGTTCTGAGCGCGGGCACCCAGACGTCGAAAACGTCGACGACCGTCGAAGCGTTGCTCGAGAACCTTCGCCGCATGGGAGAGACGCCGCCGGCGCCCTGGGAGGTGGCCATGGCGGTCCGCTCGCTGTCCGACGAGATGCTCTTCCGCACCGAACGGCTCGGCGCGCTCGCGGATCTCGCGGCAGAGCTCGCGGTGCTCCACTTGCCCGACGACTACTTCGACGGTCTCCGGCGCGACCTCGAGAAGCTGACTCCGGCGGACGTCTTCACCGTGGCGCGGCGCTACTTCGACGTCGAGCATCCGGTGATCGTCGTGGCCGGCGACGCCGCCGAGATCGCCGAACCGCTGCGTCGCTTCGGCAACGTCGAGATCGTGAATCCCGAGCGCGACTTCTCGACCGTGCGCGAGCTCCCCCGCCTCGCGTCCGAGGCACCGAGCGAGTAGGAAATAGTGGGCAGCGGGCCTCTCGGGGGTCGCCCGCTCGACGGCTCGCCGCGCGTGTTATCGTCGCCGAGCGCCCATGTCGTCGCCGCTCTTCGAGAACGAGCACGTGCAGGTCCTCGCGCTCGCCGGTGAGCCCATCGTGCTGGTCGTTCGCAAGCCGACTCGCGTCGAGCTCGGCGAGCTCGATCGGGTGTGGGGTGCGGCCGAGCGCGCGCTCGCGGCCGTCGCTCGCCGGTACTCGTGTTTGCTCATCGACGTGAGCGCCGCGGTCGGGCGCAACGACGAGAATTTCGAGCGAGCGTTCGCTCCGTTTCGTCAGCGCCTCTCGTCCGATTGGCTCGAGATGGCGCTCGTAGTGAGCACCGTTCCCGGCAAGCTTCAGGTCCAGAGGTACGCCAAGGAAGACGCCGCTCGCGTGAGCGTCTTCGACAATCGCGAGGCGGCGCTCACGGCGCTCCGGCGCGCCGCCCGCGGCAAGTGACCGGCGCGGGGCGCTCCGACTCGCTCAGGGGTCGCTCCACGGATTCGAGTCGAGCTTTCGTTCGCGTCGCAAGAGGACGCGGAGTGCCTCGCGGCGTTCGGGCGACAGCCCACTCTGTCGATCGAACGCATGCTCGCGCAGATCGTCGAGCAGCTCCTGCACGTGCTCCCGCTCCGAAGCCGGCGCCGCGACGACACCGCCCGACGCGGGCGCTCGCGCGGGTGCCGCGACGTGCGCCTCGGTGAGGAAGTCACCCTGCGAGCGAAGCGGAACCGTGTTCGGGTGCGGGCGCGCACTCTCGACGTCGACCAGGCCGCGGTCGGGCGTCGCTTCGCACCCACGCATCTGGTTCGCCAAACGGCGTTCGAGCTCCACCATGCGCTCCTCCATCTCGAGAAGTAACGCGTGTTCCCGCAACGCTTCCGCTCGCGCGGATTGAGCCTCGGACTCCGCTCTGGCCATGTCACCGCGCGAGGCGCCTGCCCCGCAGCCCCCTAAGCCGGCGGCGCAGAGTACCCATAGAAGTGCGGACCCGCGTTGCATTACCCTCGCTGCGAATAGCACGGGGAGGGGATGGCGGCAGGCCAGGGGCGCGCTTCGCGCCAAAGTGTGGCGCAACTTGCGCCAAGATTCGCCGTGAGAACACGGACATCGAGCACCGCTCGCTCTTCAACGGTGAGCGAAGGGGCGCTACACTCGACACCGGAGGACCAACCATGCCTTGGGCGTTCGTCGTTGTGTGCGCGATTTACGGATTGCTTTGCATCGTGTTTGCCTTCATCGAACCACCCGCGCCGGCTCGCGGGCTTTTTCGGGTGCCGTCGATCTTCGTCTTTCTGCCGGATCGCTGGGTGATGCCCGTGGGGCGGCTCTTCGTCGGCGGGTGTGCCCTCGTCGTCGCCGGCTTTCTGGCGTTCAAGTTCGTCGGCATCCCCGGCGGGCCGTAGTCGCGCGCTAAGGCGAAACCCACTGGTCCCAGCCGACGTCGACGGGCCCCGAGGGCCGTGCGTCGCCGTCGATGTCGTCCGTCGGGACGAAGGGCGTCGTGCCGGGGAGGCCGGCGCCGCGAGCGGCGGAATCGGGCGCGAGGCGGGTGCGGCCGCGCATGAGCGCGGAGCTCGGCCGCGTGAAGCCGGGGGGCGCCGCGAAGTTTCCGCCTTGGGTCGTCACGAGCGGAACGGACGCGAGCTGATTCGCGGCGACGTTCGTCGTGCCGCCCGCGGTGACGACGCGAACGAGCGGCGACGCGCCGTCCGCGCGCCAGAACTGCGAGTTCTGGAGCAGGCTCACGGGCGCGCTCGTGACTTGGGAGACGTAAACGGGGACGCTGTTTCCGGTGTCGTCGAGGTCGCCGTCGCTGTCGAGAACGAGTTGATTGTCGGCCAGGCGAGTCGTGTCGCCGCCGAGCACCTCGACGGCACGCTTGACGAGTGAGCCGGAGGGCGGCGCGGGGTCGTACCACTCGTCGAGGCGGCCGATTTCGAGGGTGTCGTTCACCACCGTCGCGCCGCTCACGTCGTCGAGCGAGAGTCCGAGCAGCGTCGCGCCGCGCGAAGCGCCGACGTAATCGTTCGCGAGCCGCGGTCCGCTGCTCTGATTGAGCTCGATGCCGACGCAGCGCCCGATGTTCGACTCCGTGTCTTGGCCTTGCGGCATGCACCAGGCGACGTTGCGCTCCACGACGAGGCCGGTCGAACCGAGCGCGGCGCCGAGCGGACTCGCCGTACTTTGGGGATTGGCCGGGATGCCGTCGCGGAGCGCGACGAGATCGGGCTTGTTCGCAAAAGCAGCGCATTCGGCCGGCAAGTCCGGAGCGATGGTGTTGCCGGTGACGTGTACCCCGCTCGTTTGGAGGAGCCAGACGCCGACGGCCGCGGCCGGAACACGCCGCGTCGCGGGCGCTGCGTCGGCGGCGATGCCGGAGGCCGAGATTCCGATCAGCGGATTGCCGGCGTCGCCGTTGTTTTCGATGGTGGCATTGGTCGACCCCACGAGCAGGATGCCGACGGCGGCGTCGCGGTTGGTCGAGCAGTCGACGATGCCGGCCGTGGCCGTGATGTAGCCGTTGTCGTGGACGTAGAGACCGCTCGACGCGCCGGCTTGCGTGGCGCCCGTGTGATCGACGAGGCCGTCCGCGATGCCGGCGCCGAGCCCCGAGCCCTGGACGCCGCCCTCGATCCGTTGGTTGTCCGCGATCTCGACGTTGACGGTGTCTTTCAGTCGAATGCCGATGGCGGTGCCGCCGCCGCTCGCCGTCACCTCGAGCGCGCCGGTGATGGTCGCCGTCGCGGGATGCCCCGGCGAGCCCTCGACGTCGATGCCGACCACGGTGGCGTCGAGATCCTGACTGCCCGCACCGATGCCGTCCGTCGTCCGGATGTTCGCGGCCGCGTCGGGACCGATGTGAATCGCGCGGCAGAGGCCGCTGCAGGCGGGCGTGGACACGGTGGCTGCGCCCCGGAGCTCGAGCAGGGAGTCGCCGCCCGTGGCTTCACTCACGTCGATGGCAGTGCCGTTGGCGAAGACGGCCGTCGTGCTTTCGCCCGGGATCCCGCCGACGAAGACGGGATGCGCGTGGTTGCCGGCCGAGGACTTCACGGCCACACCGACGGCGTTCGGCGCCGAAGGTGGCATGACGGCGCAGTCGACGAGCGTGGGCGACGCGTCCGTGACGGCGAGCGTGGTCGCGCCGCTCGAGGTCGCCGCGCTCCTGAACTCGATGGCGTCGAGCGTCCCGGCGTAGCCCGGCGCGAACCCGACGCCGTCCGGCGACGACACCCGCACGTGGGCGCGCACGGCATTGTAGGTGAGGATGTTCGGTGAACGCGGCGACGCGGGCAGCACGAGAGTGTCGACGTCGAAGCCGTTCAGTCCGTCGTCGAGGCACACGTCCTTGCCTTGGGTGGTTGCCGCCGCGAGAACGTCCGGCAACGTGGCGAACGGGTGCTCGGTAGTCCCGTCCGGTGCGGGATCGACCGGTCCCCAATTGCGCGCGATGAGGCAATCCGAATAGACGTACGTGACGGGCACCTCTTGGGAGGCGCCGAGCGGATCGGTGGCCGAGAGCGTGAAGTCGTAAGTGCCCGTCGGCGGCGCGGGCGACGCGCTGATCGCGACCCCGGGCGGATTTCCCGTCTGCGTTTGCTCGCAATGGTCGCAGCCGATGCTCGCCGCACCCGGCCCGCCGAGCTCGAACGTGGCCGTATTGTCGTCATCGTCGTTCGCTTGGGCCTCGAAGGCCGGCGGCCAAGCGCTGACGATGGTCCAACCGGACGCGTCCCCGCCGCCGCGATCGAGCTCGAGCGACGGCGCGCGATCGACCATGCGCAAACGAACGCTGTCGTGCCCCACGCCGTCGACGGCGATGTCGACGGTGTAAATGCAGTCGATCGTGGCCGCCGAGTTCGGCATCTCCGCGTACACGGCGGTCTGGCTCGAGGTGTCGTAGTGCCCGTAGAAGGAGACGTCGGCGGGACTGCAGCGATCGGCGGGCAATGCGCGCGTGACGCTCCAGGTATGGGCTGCGTTCGGCGTGCTCGGATCGATGTTGGCGACCATGAACCAGGCTTGGCCGTGCGACACGTCGCGCGGGTCCTCGTCCTCGCCGACGAGCAGGACGGATCCGCTCGCTTGCTCGCCACTCCCCCCGCTGCCGCCCATTGCTCCGACGCCCCCCGCTCCCGAGCCCGCGACGCCGGTCATGCCCGCCGTTCCGGCGCCGCCGACGCTGGCTCCGCCGTTCGCCCCGCTTCCGCTCGCCGCACCGGTGCCGCCTTCGTCGCCGATGCCGCCTTCGTCGCCGGTGCCGCCTTCGTCGCCGGTGCCGCCTTCGTCACCGGTGCCGCCTTCGTCGCCGGTGCCGCTCGTGCCGCCGCTTCCGCCGTGGCCCGCATTGTTGCTTCCGCCGCGGCCCGCATTGTTGCTTCCGCCCTTGCCGCCGACACCGTTCGCGCCGCCCGCGGCCGTGCCGCCCCGTCCCCCGGTACCGGCTTCGCCCTCCGCGCCGCCTGAAGTCTCCGTCCCGGCGTTGCCGCCACGCGCGGTCCCTCCCGCGCCGCCTCCCGCCTTGCCGGCGCGCCCGCCCGAAGCCGCGCTCGTGCCGGCGGCGCCGCCCGTCGCCTGCGTGCCCCCTTCGTGCGCGTCGTGACCCGAGCCGCCGCACGCGACGGTCAACCAGACGAGCGCGCCGACACTACCGAGACGATGACGCGCAGAGACACCCAGAGAAAAGCGACGCTCGCGCGTCGTTGGTTTTGCCCACACCATGACGAAAGTAGCAGCTTCCTGACGGCTCGGTCCAACGGACCGCCCCATGTCGTCCGTTACACCCAAGCTCGCTTGGGTGTATCGAAACAAGAAAAGCACCGACGAGACAGACCACGCCCAAAGCTAGTGAATTTTGCGGGCCTCACCCAAGTGGGGCTCCAAAATTCACGATCGATACGAGTGGTCTCCGGTGTAGTTGCGCGAGCCATGCAAAACGGTTCGGGTCGCGCTCTCGTTTCGTAACTGGCGCAAGTTGCGCCAGCTCGCGCGAGAACGACAACGCCCGTTCCACCCGCATGCCGCGCGCCGAGATCGAGATGGAAATCCGTCACGGCCTCGGCGACGAAACCGGCCTAAGCTTCAGGCGTGCTCAGGATCGTCCGATTGGGAAGTGCGCGCGCTGCCGACGAAGGCCTTCGCATCGGCACGGTTCGCCGGCCGCCCCGTGGCGTTCCCAAAAGCGCGCTCGCGTCGCGGAATTGGTACGACGTTTGGTATCCGGAGCTTGCTCCGACCGCCGAGCTCGTGAAGCGCGCTCTCGCGGCGCGCACGGACTCGGAATGGGCGGCCTTCGTCAAACGCTTCGAGCGCGAGATGGCCGAGCCCGCGCCCAAGCGAACGCTCGATTTGCTGGCGGCGCTGTCGCATTCGTCGAACTTTTCGCTCGGCTGTTATTGCGAAGACGAGCAGCGCTGTCATAGGAGCGTGCTCCGGAAGCTCCTGCGCGCGCGCGGCGCGAAGCTCGCTCCGAAGTGAGAATTCACCGAGCCGCCCGGTCTCGAGCCGTTCCCTCGGTTCGGCTCGAACCTCCGCAGGACGCGCCGTCGGAGGTTCGAGCATTCCCGGCTCGGGTGCGGCGCTCAGGCGAGCCCGCCGAGGAACTCCGACTCGAGCACGAGGTCCTTGAAGAGCCGCTGGTACTCGAGGTGCGTCGAGTGCTCGCGCGTTCGGAAGAGCTTGCCCTCGTTCGCCTTCATGAACGCGTGGTACTCGGGCGCGCCCGGCACTTTGACGTTGTCGGCGACGACGATCGCGCCGTGACGGAGCCAGCGCTCGCGCACGATGGTCTCGATGTCCGGCAGGTACGCTTCCTTGGCGTGATCGATGAACGCGAAATCGAGGGTGCCCGGGGTGAAGCCGTGCTCGCTCCGGAGCTTGGCCACCGTCTTGCCGTCACCGAGCGTGCCGTGAACGATCGTCACCCGATCGGCGACGCCCGCGTGCCGGAGGATGCTCTGCGCGATCGCCGCGTTGTCGGCGTTGAATTCGATCGAGAAGAGATGCGCGCCCTCGGGTGCGGCACGCACGGTGCGCAGCGCCGAGTAGCCGCAATACGTGCCGAGCTCGAGCAACCGCTTCGGCTTCGCCCGCTCGATGGCCGCGTCGAGCAGCGCCCCTTTTTCGTCGCCCACGTTGATGAGAAAGCTCTTCTCGTAGGCGAAACGATCGATCGTGCCGATCACGTCGTCGAGGTCGCCTTGGCGCGCGTTCGCGAGCACGTAGCGCTCGAGCGCGGCTTCGCGTCCGTCGCCGACCTGCCAATCGCGGAGCAGCGTGCGCATGCCGAAGGCGAGGCGCAGCACGGACCAGCGAGCCAAGGGAAATTTGCTACCGAACGATGCATGCATGTTCATGGGTCACCTCTTTTTCTGGAACGGTTTGGGGGTTCGGGACGGATCAGGCACCGAGGTGACGTCGCAAGAAGTCGACGTCGATGGGGAGCGCCTGACCCATCCAGAGCGGGTGGGTTTCGTGGTCGGCAATCTCGTCGTCCGTCAGCGGATGCACGAGCACGCTGAGTCCGCCGCGATGGACCATCAGCCAGGGCACGACGCTCGCGAACTCGTCGGGCGCGAGCGTGACCTGGAACATCGGCTTCGAGTGCGGGCCGACGGGGCCCTCGTGCACCCGGCCGATTTGGACGTCGAAGCGCTCGGTGAGCGCGGCGCGAACTTGCTCCGCCGTCTCGCGTGTCGGAGCGTCGAAGTAGACGTGAGCGTGGAACTCGCGGATGGTGGTCATGGGTGCTTCCTTTCGGCTCTCGGCCTAGAGGCGTTCCATCCGGCGGAACGTCGTTCCATCACGCGCTCGAGAGCGTGGAACGGCGTACAAGCGCCTGAAAATATTGGGTAATTTAGGTGAGCGGCCGGTAGACGCAGTACGTGCCGGTGCGGACCGTCGCTTCGAGATAGCCGCCGAGCGCGGCGTCGTGCTCGCTGATGCGCCGGACGGCGTCCTTCAGTCGGCGCTGCACGTTGACGCGGGCCCGATCGACGTTCGAGGCGGCTTTGCGGTCGCGTCCGCCGAGCCCGACCGCGGCGGCGAGCTCTTCCGCCACGGCTTCGAGCTCCTCGCGTGCGCGCGCGGCGCGTCCGCGATCACCGAGCTCTTCGGCTTCGTCGATCCGATCCTGGAGCTCTTCGACGCGCCGCTTGTACGCGAGCTTGGCTCGCTCGTCGAGAACGGCCCCCGCGTCCTCGGGACCTTCGCCCGCGCCGCCGAGGACGAGAACGTAGATCTCCTTGCCGGGATTTTTGAGCAGGTGATCGAGGTAGTCCATGCCCTTCGCGTGCTTCACGCGGAACGGCGCACCGGTGCTCGGCGTCACCGCCCAGACGTCGCCCTCGCGCGCGATGGCGACGCCGACGTTCGTTTCTCGTTTCGAAGGTTGCCGCGGCGCCGTCGAATCGCCGAGCCGCGCGCGCGCTTCCTCCGCGAGCTTCAAGAACGGCACGGCTTCCATCTCGCGGCACTCGGCGATCGCGGTGTCGAAATGCTCGCGTGCACGCGCGCGGTCGCCGCGGAGGAGCGCGAGCTCGCCGAGGATTCTCGAAACCGGGCCGAACGGGAACGCGCCTCCACCCCAAAAGAAGCGCGCAAACGGCGCCGACTTCGCGAGCGGCTCGTAATACGCCTCCGCGAGCTCGCGGCTCTCGAGAAAGATCGCCGCTTGTGCCTGGACGAGAATCCCCGTGGGACCCCGGGTGAGCTGCTCGGGCGGCGCGAGGTAGGAGAGCGCCTCCTTCTTCTCCCCGAGCACCGCGTAGGCGCAGGCGACCCACGGGTTCAAGAACGTGCGCGACTTCAGGATCGGGATGAGCTCGTGCTCGACCGCGCGGAGCCGCTGCTTGTCGCCCGTGCACGTCACGAGCGCGAGCGCGGAGAGCGACCACGCGCCGGCCATGGCTTGGGCCGTCTTCGCCGGCTCGCGCAGCTCGTCGATCACGCGCCAGGCCTCGTCGAGGCGCCCGTCGATACCGAGGAGCAGCCCGCGGAGCGCCGTTGCCTTCCATTTGAGCGCGGGGAGCGGCAGTGACTCGACGAGCCGGCAGTACTCCTCGGCCGCATGGCGCGCGGCGACCGGACGTCCGCTTTCGAGCAGCGACAGCGGATAAAACGTCAGGTTCGCGAGCACGACGTCGGCGCCGTGCTCGCGCGCGAGAGAGGCGAGCTCGCTCAAGAGGTCGACGCGTTCGCGCAGCGGAATGATGTAGATGAGCGCGTGAAAGGACCAGAGCAGGGCGTAAAGCAGCGTCGGAACGTGATCGAGCTCGCGGGCGAGGGCGAGCGCTTCGCGCGCGTAACGCGTGCAACGTTCGAACGTCGCGTCCTGCCGCGGCGGCGCGAGGGCCGACGCGAGGCGCGCGAGCACTTGCGCGCGCAGGGCACGCTCTGCGGGCGGCAGCGCCTCGAGCGCTTCTTCGAGCAAGCGCACCATGGAGTCGTCGATGCGACCGGCGAGGAGCTCGCGGCCGTACGTGAGCGCCGCGCGGGCTTGCTCGACGCCGAGGCCGAGCGCTTTGGCGCGCGCGCCACAGTCCGCGCAGCGTGCGCGGAGCTCGTCCGAGGGCGCGACCGACATGCGCGCGTCGACATCGGCCAGATCGAGCATGAGCGTCGTCGTCTCCGAAAGGCGGCCGAGGAGTCGCCCGCGCGCGCTCGTGATGAGCGCGACCGCCGAATCGGCGGCGTGGCGCCCGACTTCGGCTTCGGCCGCCCGCAGCACCGTGCGAACGACGCGGTCGGCGTCGGTCGCGACACCCGCCGCCAAGAGGTGCTCCACGACGAGCGCCGCCGGTCCGCCGTTCGCCTCGATGCGTTCGGCCGCGCGCGCGTGCAACGGCTCCCGGCGCGACGGCGCGAGCGAAGCGTAGAGCGCGTCGCGCAGGAGCACGTGGGCGAACGAAAACGCACCACGGGCCACGCGCGAGATCACGCCGGCTTGGTGCCCTTCGCGCACCGCGGCTTCGACGTCGTCCGGCGACGCGGGAGCGAGCGCCGCGACGTCCGCGAGCGACACGTCGCGGCCCAAAACCGACGCGACGGCGAGCAATTCGCGCGTCCGCGGCGAAATCCGCGCGAGGTGCTCGGCGAGCACGACGGCCACGCCGCCCGCCGCCGCCGTCGCGAACCCGTCCACGCCGAGGCGCACCGCTTCTTCGATGAAGAGCGGGTTCCCCTCGGTCAAACGATGAACCTCGCCGGCGTCGCCCTGGAAACCGGCGCACGCGAGCCACGTGGCGGTGTCGCTCGGATCGAGGCGCCGCAAGGGAATGGCGTCGCCTTCGCGGGCGAGCTTTCCGAGGAGCTCGCCGAGCTCGCGCCGGGCGAGGAGCTCGCTCTCACGCGTCGTCACGAGCAGGAGGGCGCGCTTTCGCGCCACGGCACGCGCGAAAGCGAGCGCGAGCTCGACGCTCGCGACGTCGGCGGCGTGCAGATCGTCGAGGATCACGACGACGGGCGCGCCGTCCGCCGGGCACACGGCCCGCACGACGCGGTCGAACGCGACGAGGCGCTGCGCGCCGGCCATCTCGCCGGACGCGTTCCCGAGGAGCTCGTCGAGATCGAGGCCGAGCTCGTCGAGCGCGCGTGCCCACGGCCAGAACGCCGGTGCGCCGCCGACCTCCCACGCTCGCCCGAACCCGACGCGCGCGCCGCGTGCCTCCGCCTCGCTCGCGACCGAACGCGCGAGCGCGCTCTTGCCGATGCCGGCCTCACCCGTCACGACGAGCGCACGACCGCGTCCGGCTTGCATCGCCTCGAACGCGCGGCTCGCGATCGCGAGATGCTCGGCGCGTCCGAAAAGCGGCATATCGCGGCAACATACCAGAGGGGCGGCGCCCAGGCCGTGCACCGAACGAGACGAAGGGCGCTCGGCTCGAGCGCGGTGTGTTTCGGCCCCGACGCTTTTCTTGTTACGAGTAGCGGGTGCACGCCGCGACCCCGCTCGCCCTCGGCATCGTTCTCGTTTCCGCGTGCGAGAGCGCGTCGCCCGGGCCGCCTCGCCCGCGTCCCGCGCCGCTCGCGAGCGCGCCCGCACCGAGCGCAACCGCCACCCTGCCGACCGTCAACGCGGTGGGCGCGAGCCGGCCTCGCTTCATCCTGCCTCCGCACCGGCTCGATGCCGTCGAGCCGTTCATCCAAGAACAGGTGGAGCTCTCCGCGGCGAGCGGCGCGCGCACGCTGGTCTACGTCGGTGCTCCGTGGTGCGAACCGTGTCAGCGCTTTCACGCGGCCGTCGTGAACGGCGAGCTCGACACCCTGCTCGCCGGAGCGCACCTGCTCGAATTCGACGCCGATCAATACCGCGACGCCCTGCATCGGGCCGGCTACGCCTACGAATTCGTGCCCGTGATCGCGATCCCTGGCGCTGACGGCCGCTCGAGCGGGAGAATCCTGAGCGGCTCGATCGCGGGGCCGAGCGCGGTGCCAGGCGATCTCGTGCCGCGGCTCCGTGCGTTGCTCGCCGGGCGCGCGGTCGAGTGAGGCGCTCGACGACTCACCGACTCGCGAAGTAGACGCCGCCGCAAAAGCCCACGACGAACAGCGTCCAAAACCCGGCGTGCCACCAGCGCGGCTCCTGCCCGCGGTGATAACGGGGCACGCAGGCGAGCCAGAGCGAGAGCCCGACGACGGGCGGCGCAAAGAGCTTCGGGAACCAACTCGGCCCGCCGCGCGCGACCGCGGCGCACCACGCGAGGACGGCGGCTCCGAGGACGAGGAGCGCGCGTTCACTCGGGGCCACGCGCTTCGGGAGGCGAGGGGGAGGCGCTGCGGGCGCGAAGAGCTCTTCTTCGAGCTCCTGCGCGCGTTGAACCGCGCCGCCGCGTCCGAGCGCCAGGTGGACACGGCAAGCACACTCGGCGTCCGTGGGGGTCGGGCACGCTCGCATGATCCGCTCGAGCGCGTCCACGGACGCACGTTCGCTCAAGACGAAGAAGTGGTGCCAGAGCTCGGAGCGGCCGCGCCGCGACTCTTCGTAGACGGCGCCGAACCGCGCGTTGCAGCGCTCGCACTCGACGACCTGCAGTGTGGCCTCGTCGCTCATGCCGTCAGGCGGGAGCTCGAGGCACGTCACGAAGCGAAAGGTCTCGGCGCCGCACGAGCATTCGAGCTTTCGCCGCGACGGCACGCCGAAACGATAGCAAAGCCGACGGCCGGTGTGCTCGGCGGGCGACGGGGGCGGGGCCCGAGCTCGCCGGCTTCGATTCAGGTCGTTCGCGCGCGTTCGAGCCGCGAGCCGAGCGCGCCGTGCTCGCGCCGCCAGCGGCCGGGACTCGCGCCGGCGATGCGATGAAAGGTGCGGGTGAAGGCCGCCTGATCGGCGAAACCGCACTGGCTCGCGATGTCGGACAGGGGAGCTTTGCTCTCGGCCAGGAGCTCGCGTGCGCGCTCGATGCGGCGCTCGAGCAAGAAATGGTGGGCGCTCACGCCGAACGTGGTCTTGAACGAGTGCGCGAAGCGACTCACCGACAGCTCACAGAGCTCGGCGAG
The DNA here is from genome assembly GCA_035499895.1 of Polyangiaceae bacterium. GTDB lineage: Bacteria > Myxococcota_A > Polyangia > Polyangiales > Polyangiaceae > PMG-095. The sequence goes on from DATJXW010000022.1 coordinate 55,626, forward strand.
CTCGGCGAGGCGCACCTTGCCGTCGAGTCGTTCGCGGAGAAACTCGGTGACGCGCAGCCGCTGCCACGCGGCGAGACCGCCCGGGCGCGGCGTCGCTCGCCGGCGCGCGTTGCCGTAGCGCTGCATGAGGTGAGCGGCGAGCGTGAGCTCGAGCTGGTCGAGCGCGAGCAGGGGCGGCCGTGGCCCCGAGTGCCGCCCCACATTTCGCGCGATCTGCGCGAGGACGGCATCTTCTTCGGCGACCGCGACGCGGAGCTCGCCGATCTTCTCGTAGCCGAGCTCGCGCGCGACGGCGTCGATCACGGCGCGCCGCACGTGGAAGTGGACGACCTCGAATCCGCGATCGGCCCACATCGCCGGCTCGGCGGCGAGGTCGATGACGTGCGCGCGAAATGCCGGGATTTCGCGCGGCATCATCCGCTTGCCGTCGACCCAAAGGCGGTAGCTCGGCGCCGCGATCGGCGCGAGCGACACCGAAACGAGGGCCGCGGTCACCGAGGACGACTTCTGCACCGCGCCCGGCAGTCGGCCCGTCGTTGCGACGCGCACGGCGGAGAAACGATCCGAATACCGGTGCGAGCGCAGCGTCGCGGCTTCGTCGAGCTCCATCGAATTGAGCCAAGGCTCGAGCGGCGCGCGACCCATCGCGCCGAAGTTACCATGCGGCGCTCGCTCGTCGCGAACGGGGCGGCGTGGTCAGCCTCGGATCAGCGGGATTTGGAGATTGGTCGGGCGATTCTCCTCGGTGTCGAAACCGCGACCGTCCGCGTGGCGCGCGCCCCAAAAGAGCAGGTCGTGAGCGAGGTACACGAGGTCGTACTCTTTGAAGTCGGTTCCTTGCGCGAGCCGAAACGGCGCGAAGGACTTGCGGAAAATGCTCTGCTTCGCGCCGACCTCCCAGCGCGCATAGCCGGCGCCGGCGACGTTGTTCAAGAGCTCGGCGAAGCCCGGCGCCGACGGGGTCACGGCATACGCTTCGTCGGCGACGAAGTCGACCTGGTGCGCGCCCGCCGCGATCGGGTGGTCGCCGCGCCAAGACATGTGCCCGGCGATGTCGATCGTCGCGAGCGGCACTTTGCCGAACGGGTCGGCAAAGTTCACGACGCTGAGCTCGAAGCGATCCTCCGGCTGGTAAACGAAGTGCCGCGACAGAAAGAACGGCTTGATCGTGCCGTCGATGTTCTTGCTCGGCCTGAGCTCCGGCGCGAGGCTGACCCAGGTGCCGAGGAGCGCCGTCTTGATCGCATCGAGCTCGACCGTCATGCGAGCGAGAGCATCGAGCGGCGCCGGCGACCGAGTCTTGTCGCTTCCTGCTGGGTTTTGACGATTCCTGCTACCGCCCCCGCGCGCGTCGCTTCAGCCGCGACTCAAAGCGAGCGCGAAAACGCCGCCGGCGCCGCACGCAAAGCAGAGCCAACGCGCGGGGCCGATCTTCTCGCGATGGAGCGAGGCGCCGAGGAGCGCCGTGAACAGCACTTGAGTCCCGGCGAGCGCTCCCCAGAGCCCGAGCGGACCCCGCGTGAGCGCGAGCGCCGAGGCACCCGAGCCGACCACGGTCGGCAGCGACGCGGTGGCGGTGCGCAAGAAGCGCGTGCCCGTGCCCGCCGCGAGTCGACCGCGTCCGCGCCAGAAGAGGAGCGGCACGAGCACGAGGCCGGAGCCGAACTCCCAGCACCAGGCCGCGAGCAGCGGGTCGGTCGCGCGCGACAGCCGCAACAAGAAGAGCGCGGCGACCGCCATGAGCGCCGACGAGCCGAGCGCGAGCAAGGTGCCCTTGGGCACGTCGGCGCGAAGTTCTTCACTCGAGTGGTCGCCGAGAGCCGCGAGCGCCGCGCTCGAGACGACGAGCGCGCCCCAGACGAGCTCGCCCGCACCCAGGTGCTCTCCGAGTACGGCGAAGCCGAGCAGGATCCCACCGAGAGCGACTGTGCTCACGCTGACCGCGGCGCGTAGCCCGAACGGCAAAGAACGCGCGGCGTGGAGCTGGAGGACGTTCGAGCAGGCGGTGAGCGACACGAGTACCGCGAGCTCGACCCAATGCCCGAGGAGCGCACTCCAGGCGCCTCGTCGCGCGAACCAGAGGAGCGGCGCCATCGTGAGCCCGAGCGAGACGCCGCGCAGGGCCGCAACCTCGACGCGCCCGTGCCGGCGCGCAAGTCGTCCCGTCCACACGTCGTTGAACGAGTAGGCGACGCGCGAAGTCAGGCAGAGCAGAAGAAACGGGATCGACAAGGCGATTCAGGCTGACCGCGCCGGCCCGAAGCGACGCGGCGCCGACGGCCGAGCGGCGTCAGCGCAGCTGCTTTCGGACCTTCTTCGTGAAGGTCTGAGTGCATTTGCCGTGCGTGCCCTCGTACTCGATGATTTCACGAACCAGACGCGCCTTGGCTTCCGCGGACACGCCGGACGCATTGACTTCGTTCGCGAGCGTCGAGCCGTCGAAGGTCGTCGGCCACGTCGCCTTCGCCGGCACGGCCGCTTTCGTCGGCGTGCCGTGATGCGACGGCTTCGTCTTCGTCACGTCTCGGAACAGCGGCTCCTCGACGCGGCGTCCCGTTCCGTGACACGCGGGGCACGTCTTCGAGCCTCCACCGAACGAGTTGGCGATGCGGCCGTCACCCCCGCAAACACGACATGATTCCACGCCCCCGTCGTACTCGCGCCCCGCCGTGCCCGCCAGCGCGCAGCGCGTTTCTCGAGGATTTCCCGTGCGATCAGGGGTGGAGCGCGCCTGGCTCAAGCTGGCACAGCGCGATAACGCGAAAATGGCGAGAAAAACGCGGTACGCTCTTGGCGTGCCGGTTGCAGCGGAGTCGGGCATGAGGCTCGTCGTCGTCGCTCTGGGGTTTGCGCTCGGGGCCTGTTCCGCGGGTGCCGAGGGGCCGTCCGCGAGCGACGGGGCGCCGGTCGGCAACGGGGTTGCGGGTGCGACCGCAGCCGCGGGTGCGACTGGGTCCGCGGGCGCGACCGGGTCCGCGGGTGCGACCGGGTCCGCGGGTGCGGCGGGCCAAGCTCGAGCGTGCCCCGACGACGGACAGTTCGAAGTCTGCACCACGGCAAGCGGCGAGCCGGGAGCGAGCGCGTGCCAGTACGGCTTACAGGGCTACACGTGGAGTGATTGCTACTCCACCAAGAATTGTCAGCCCGGACAGGCGGAGGCGTGCAGCGGTCCTTACGGCGGCACGAAAGGTTGCATGATCATCGGTGGGGCATGGAACTACGACGAGAGCGGGTGCGACACGCCGCTCGTGCTCGCCTTCGACGACGAGCCCGTCACGTTCACGCACGCCGCGGGAGCGTTCGACCTCGCCGGGCGTGACACGCTCGTGCGGACGGAGTGGGTGAGCAGCGACACGCCGTGGCTCGTCTTCGACCGCAACGCGAACGGGACGATCGACGACGGCGCGGAGCTTTTCGGGTCGATGACGCGCCTGCCGGGCGGCGAGCGGGCGAAGAACGGCTTTTCGGCGCTCGCGGCGCTCGATGCGGACGGGGACGGCTGGATCACGGCGCGTGACCCCGGTTTTTCGCGGCTCGCGCTCTGGCGTGACGAAAATCAAGATCGCGCGTCGACGCCCGACGAGCTCAGCCCGCTCGCGGACTCCGTGCTCGCGCTGTCGCTCGCCTACACGGACGCACCACGCTGCACCGCCGGAAACTGCGAGCGCGAGCGCGCGGAGTTCGTCTTTCGCGATCGAGCAGGCAACGAACGGCACGGCAGCGTCGTCGACGTGTATCTCCGCGAGCGCTGAAGCCCCTCCGTGAAGGGCTCCGCCTCCGCGGCCCGCTGGGCTAGCGTCTCGGCCATGGATTGGCATCGCGACGCTCTGCTCGCGGGCGCGGCCGCGGTGGCCGGCGCCGTGAACTCGATCGCGGGCGGCGGGACACTGCTTTCGTTTCCCGCCGCCATGGCGTGGGGGCTTCCTTCGACCATCGCCAACGCGACGAACGCGGTGGCGCTGATGCCGGGCTCGTTCGCCGCGGCGTGGGCGTACCGGCGCGAGCTCCGGACGAACGTGGGCTTGCTGCGCTTGCTCGCGGGGCCCGCGGTCGTCGGCGGCGTCGCCGGCGCGGTGCTGCTGCACGTGACGCCCGTGAAGGTCTTCGACGCGATCGTGCCCTGGCTCGTGCTCGGAGCGACGCTCTTGATTCTCTTTCAGGGGCGCGTCGCGAAAGCGGCGACGCCCGCGCCGGTCAGCGCCGAAACGTCGCGGCGCCGCTCGATCGCGGCGGCATGCTGCCAGTTCGGCGTCGGCGTGTACGGCGGCTTTTTCGGCGCCGCGATGGGCATCGTGACGCTCGCGTTCATCGGACTCGTCGTCGCGGGCGACATTCAGTACCGGAACGCGCTCAAAAACCTTTTGAGCGCGCTCATCAACGGCGTCGCCTCGCTCTACTTCGTGTGGGCCGGCCTCGTGAACGGTCGGGCCGCGGCGATCATGGTCACGGGCGCGATCGCCGGGGGTTACGCCGGAGGCCTCCTCGCGCGGCGCACGCCGGCGAGCGTCGTGCGGGCGCTCGTCGTCGGGATTGGTCTCACGCTTTCGGCTCTGCTCGCGTATCGAGCTTGGCGGGGGTAAAAGAGCTCGCCGCGGCTCGCGTGAGCTCGTCGACGTTCGGCGTCGACTCGCTCGCCCAGGCGACGAACCCGTCGGGACGCACGAGGAGCGCGCACAGGCCGAGCCGCTCCTTCACGTTGCCTGAGACGTAACGCACGCGGTCGCCCCAAGACGGCGCGAGCGCTTTCAGCGGCGCGTCCGGGCCGAAGTCGAGGAGCAAGCCGGTTCCGTCACGCAAGAGCGCGCCGATCCTCGTCCCGTCCTCGAGCTCGAAGTCGGGACAGCTCCGTCCGACGAGCGGGTGTTCGCCGCCGAGATCGTAGCGGAGCGAGACGCCCCAGAGGCGCTCCGCGAAGTAGGTCGCGCCGTCGCGTGTGTCGATGAGATCGCGGAGGATGGCTTCGAGCGCGCGGGCATGTCGATTGGGCGACATCAGCGCGACCTGGGCCCGCGACCAGTCGAGGATGCGCGCGCCGATCGGATGACGCTCCGCCGTGTAGCTGTCGAGTAACCCTGCAGGAGCGTCGCCGCGGACGGTGGCCGCGAGCTTCCACCCGAGGTTCATCGCGTCGCCGAGCCCGAGGTTCAAGCCTTGGCCGCCGAGCGGCGAATGAACGTGCGCGGCGTCGCCAGCGAGCAACACGCGCCCCTTGCGATACGTCGTCGCTTGTTGCGAGCGATCGGTCCACGTCGCGGCGAGGTTCAGCGCCGTGAGCGTCACGTCGGTCGAGGACACGCGCCGGAGGACGGCTTGTACGTGCTCGAGCGTGATGGGCTCAGTGCGATGAAAGGCGCCGCCGTCGAAGTCGGCAATCGCGATCACGCCCGGCTGCCACTGAGTGTACATGCCGGCCGGCGTGTAATGCCGGCCGAGCGGCAGCTTCTCCGGATCGGCGATATCGACGAGCACCGAGTAGCCCGTGAAGGCGGGCTCGGTGCCGACGAAGTCGAAGCCCGCACGCTTGCGCACGGTGCTGCGGCCGCCGTCGCACCCCACGAGAAAGCGCGCCCCAAAGCGCTCGTCGCCGGCACTGACGGTCACGCCGTCGTCCGACGCCTCGAAGCCGTCGACGCCGCGGCCGCGCCGGATCTCGACGCCGCTCGCGAGCGCGTGACGGGTGAGCACGTCTTCGATGTGCTCCATTTCGGCGCCCAAGAGCGTGTCGGCGGGGCCCGGTATGCGATACGTCCAGCGCGACGCGTCGATGTTCGCGTAGTCGAATTGGATGCCGGCAAAGTGCCCGGCGGGTCCGCGGCGCCCCGAGCCGGACGCCATCGAACCCGGCTTCGGCAGGCCGGGCTTGCCGTCGTCGGGACGCGGTTGCGACGCGATTCGCTCCAAGAGGCCGCGCCGGTAAAACGCTTCGATGCTCGGGCCCCAGAGGCCTCGCATGCCGAACGGGAGGCGCTTGAGCGGTGAGTGCGGATCCTCCGCTCGCTCGAGCACCAGCACCGAAACGTTGGCGAGCCGGAGCTCGTTCGCCAAGAACAAGCCGACCGGGCCGGCCCCCGCAATGATCACGTCGTGAGCGCGCGCGTCCGTCTGCACCGGCCGACTTTCGCGAAAAATCGCGCCGCGTACAAGCGGCCCGGAGCTACTTCTCGCGCGCGGCCAGCTCGTTGAAACGGTAGCCGCGCGCCGGTCGCGCTCAGCGGAACGCGGCGGCCAGGCCGGGTTCGTGGAATTGCTCGTAGCTCGTCACGCGACCTTCCTGGAACTTCCAGATGAAGACCCAGCGCGAGGTGGAGGACTTGCCGGTCGCGCGCACCTTGCAGCCGAACTCGCCCGTCGAAACGACGGTGTCGCCCTGGGCGACGAACTCCGCCGGCGTGAACGACGTCACCTCCACCGCGCCCCCGATCGCCTCGAAAAATTTCGGGACCGACGCCTTGCCCGAAAAGTCGCCGGCCCACGGCACGATGGGCTCGAGGTGGGTCACCCAACGCACGTTGTCGGCGAGCTGGCTCACGATGTGGCCTACGTCACCTCGACCGAAGGCTTCGTAGATTTTGACGATGCGGGCAACGTTGTCTTTTTCGCTCACGGTAGGCTCCTTTTCCACCCTCTACGTGGAAGGAGCCCGAACGGATCGGCGACCGCTCGCAGGATCAGTAAAAGAGACTGAACGTGCCCGTCAGATACAGCATCGAAATCGTGTAGAGCATGCCGTCGTAATAGCGGTATTTGCCGGTCGGGGTCGCTTGGTCCCAGGCCGCTTGGAGGAACGGCGCGGCGTCGGAGGCTGGCAAGCCGAAGGCGAGCGTCGCGTTCACTCCGGTGAGCCCCGCGCCATGATACATGTCCGTCGGAGTGCCCGTGAGCGAGTACATGTCGCCGTACGTGGCGAGGCCCTGACTCGTCCAGAACGCGGCGTTCGTCGCGGCGTAAGCCGGCTGCCAGCCGCCGGTGGCATTCACGGCAAAATCGGCCATCACGTTCATCGGCACGCGCCATGAGTCGGCGTCGAAAGTGTTTCCGGAGCTCAGCGCCGAGCCGTCGAAGTTCGCCTGGTACGGGGCGAGGCCGGTACTCGGGTCGATGACCTTGGGGAAGAAGGTGCGCGCGTACGTGGCGGCGTTTTGCCAAAGGGTTGCGTTCGCCGTGTCGAAGCACGCCCACTCCGCGTAAAAGAGCGGGAGCACGTACGAAGGATCGGAGAAGGCGGAGCTTGCGCTGAACTTGACGATGGCAGGGTTCGATTTGAAATCGTGCGCGGCGACGGCCGCCATGACCTTCAGCGCTTCGGCGCCGTAGTCGAAGGCGCCCGCGTCGCCCCAGCGCCGATGCGCGAGGAGGAGCGCCTCGGCGAAATATTCGTCGCCGTCGGGGGCTTGCCCGGTCGAGATGGGAGTGCAGGTATCGACGGTCATGTGCCACGCGAACACGCCGCTCGGCTGCTGCATGCACGACTTCGCGTAGCTGAAGAGCGCGTCGAACTCGGCCTGCATGTTCATCTCGACCGCGATGAACATGCCGTAGGATTGTCCTTCGCTCCGCACGTCGCCGTTGGCGATGTCCTCGATGTACGCCTGCGAAGGATCGGCCGAGAGCGCGAAGTACACCGGCTGATCGTCGCCGCTACCGTGGAAAAGCTGCTGCACGACGCCCGTCAGCTTGGTTTGCACGTCCGAGGACGCTTGCCCGAGCACCTCGCTGAAGAGGTTCCGGTAGCCCGCAGGCGCCGTGCACGCGACACGCGGTGTAGAAACGACGGGCCCGCTGCCGCCGTCGTCGGCAGTGCCGCCCGCGCTGGTATCCGCCGTGCCGCCGCTGCCGCCGGGAGCGCCGCCGTTGCTCGACCCGCACGCAACGACGCTCACCAGACTCGCGAAACCCAAGAAACGAAGCAAAGAACGCGACAAGACGGCGACCCTACCACGAACGGTCGCCGCCTCCTCCGCGCGTCGCGCGACGTCTCAGCCATTCGAACACACGCAAGCGTCGTTCGCGGGCGAGCTCATGACGTAGCCCGCGTTGATGCAGCAGACCGCGCAGTCGGCCGCAGAATTGGTAAGAGCACAGACGTTCGGGTCCTTCCGATTTCGGCAGGTGCACCCGCCGCCCGGGACCGTGCCTGACCCGTAGTAGTCCGCGGCGAGGCAGCACGTGTTGCACTGATCGGAGCTCGCGCTCTGCGAGCCGCACACGCTCGTATCCTCCACGCCGATGCTGCACGCGCAGGTGCCCGCGAAGAAGCCGCCCTCCGTGAAGCTCGCGCTGAAGCAACAGTCGATGCAGTTGCCGTAAGCGGTCGAGCTCCCGTCGTCCGAAACGCTCTTACAGGCGCTCAAGCTCACCGAGGCGGGGGGATTGAGCGGAATGGTCGCGCTCGCGGCGCCGCCGTTCGGGTGGATGACCACCGTCGTGCCCGAGCCGCCGGTACCGCCCGTCCCGCTGCCCGGAACGCCGCTCGACGTGCCCGCCGTCCCGACGGTTCCCGCGCCGGCGACGGCGCCGTCACCCGCGCTCCCCGAGTGTTCTCCGTTCGGGCTCTGGCTGCACGCAGAGCCGACGAAGATCAAAACCCCGACTTTAAACCCACGCATCGCCCGAGGCTACCACGAGCTCCGCATGACGATCGAACGTCGGAAGGGGAGCTAGCCGCGCCGCGCCGCTTCGATCGCCGCGATATCGATCTTCCTCATCGACATCATCGCCGAGAAAGCACGCTTGGCTTCCGCGCCGCCGGCCGCGAGCGCGTCGGTGAGCGCGCGGGGCGTGATTTGCCACGAAAGGCCCCAGCGATCTTTGCACCAGCCACAAGCACTCTCTTCGCCGCCGTTGCCGACGATTGCGTTCCAATAGCGGTCAGTCTCTTCCTGAGTGTCAGTCGCAATCTGAAAAGAGAACGCCTCGGTGTGCTTGAATTGAGGGCCGCCGTTGAGCCCGAGGCACGGGATCCCGAGCACGGTGAACTCGACCGTGAGCACCTGTCCGCGCTTGCCGCCCGGAAAGTCGGCGGGCGCTTCGTGTACGCCCGTCACTCGACTGTCCGGGAACGTGGCGGCGTAAAAGCGCGCCGCTTCTTCCGCGTCCTTCTCGAACCACAGGCAGATCGTGTTCTTGTTTTTCATCGTAGAGCGCTGCGAAGCGAATCTCGTGCCTCGCCCGTGCAAGTTTACTTCGAGCTCGCGGTCGCTTTGCGCCTCGTGCGCGGCTCCTTGCTCCTCCACGGCGGAAATTTCCGACCCTCCTGCCGGCCGAGCAAAATGAGGGCGCGAGACCCCTGATTTTCGGCCACGGTTCGGGTTGGTTGGTCCCCTTCAGCGTTGTAGAACCCACGGTGCCCGTTTCACTTAGCCAAAGGAACCGCCTCATGGTCGCGACTTCGTCCGCCTTCAAATGTGTCGGCTTTTCGTCCATCGCCGCGCTGTGTCTGTGGGCGGCGCCGGCCCTCGCGCAAAATGCCGGTGGAATGGCCGGTGCTCAGAGCGGCGGCGGCGGCATGAGCGCGGGCGGGGCCTCGAGCGGCGGCGCGAGCGGCGGCGGCGCGCCGAGCGGCGGGATGTCGGCGGGCGGGGCCTCGAGCGGCGGCGCGATGAGCAGCTCGGCGGGCATGAGCAGCTCGCTCGGCGGTGCGGCCGGCACGGCCACCGGTTCGGCCGGCATGAGCAGCGGCGCCGGCGGCTCCCCCGCGCAGATGGGCAACCAGGTCTCGAACGGCACGTTCGACTCGACGAGCTACGCGCCCTGGTGGGGCTACGCGAACAACACCGACATGTACCCCGCGGACGAAACGCTCGCCGTCACGAACGGTCAGCTCTGCGCGACCATGATGACGGGCGGCGGGCAGAACGTGTGGGACGTGCTCATCGGCCTGAGCAATCTCGCGCTGCTCCCGAATCAGTATTACCACATCTCGTTCACGGTCACGGCCGACGCGGCGCGCACCATCAAGTTCAAGACGGGGCTCGGGGTCGCGCCGTACACCGATTACTTCATCGAGAGCGTGCCGATCACGGCCTTCCCGACCACGGCGACGCCGCAGAAGGTCGATTACACCTATTACAACCTGCGCAACGACCCGATGGCGCAGTTTCAGTTCCAGATCGGGAGCTCGACCGGGACGGTCTGCGTCGACGACATCGTGGTCGAGCCGGTGCCGCCGCCCGCGATGCCGTCGTACACGACGCCGGCGATGTCGCACCATCCGTTCAAGGACTACAAGGCGATGGTGAAGATGGGCACCGCGGTGGACACGCCGATCTTCCTCAGTAATCCGCTCCACAACTCCATCGTGGCCGGTGAGTTCGCCATGATCACCCCGGCGAACTCGATGAAGATGAACCTGATCCAGCCGACGCAGGGCGTCTTCGACTACACGGACACCGACGCGCTCGTGGCGTTCGCGCAGCAGAACAACCTCGAATTCCACGGCCACCCGCTGATTTGGCACACGCAGACGCCGTCGTGGCTCACGGACGGCATGTTCGACCACGACGACCTCCTCGCGATCATGTACGCGCAGATCGACGGCCTCATGGGCCACTACGTCGGCAAGTTCCCGTACTGGGACGTGGTGAACGAGGCGGTCGACGAGATCAACGGCACCTGGACGTTCCGCTCGACGGTCTGGCACGACACCATCGGCGACGACTTCATCGACCTCGCCTTCAACCACGCGCACATGGCCGACCCCGGCGCGAAGCTCCTCTACAACGATTACAACATCGAACAGAAGGGCAACGGCAAGGCCGACTACGTCTTCAATATGGTGAGCAGCATGAAGTCGCGCGGCATTCCGATCGACGCCGTCGGCTTCCAGGGCCACTACTTCATCGAGCCCGACGGCACGACGACGAACGGCGTGCCCGACATGCAGGCCATTCGCGACAACATGGCCCGCTACAACGACATCGGCGTCGACGTGCAGATCACCGAATGCGACTTCCGCATCGGTCTGCCGCTCGACGACATGAAGACGCAGGTGCAGAACAAGTTCTACGCGGATCTGCTGCAGGTGTGCATCGACGCGCCGAACTGCTCGCACTTCACGGTCTGGGGTTTGAGCGACCTCGACTCGTGGGTGCCGGGCACGTTCCCCGACTACGACTATGCGCACCTCTGGGACAAGATGCTGATGCCGAAGCCGGACTACTTCGCGATGAGCCAGGTGTTCGCGCAGTACGACACGAACGGGAATCCGCTCATGACGGGAACCGGCGGCGCCACGGGCGCGGCGGGCGGCTCGAGCATGATGGCGGGCGGCATGGGCACCGGCATGAGCACCGGCATGATGACGACCGGTTCCGGGACCTCGAGCTCGAGCTCGAGCTCGAAGCACGGCGGTTGCTCGTTCAGCCCGAGCTCGAGCGGCAACGGCGCCGCGCTGGTTTCGGCGCTCGCGTTGCTCGGCTTCTTGTTCGCGCGCCGCCGTGCGGAGCGCGCGCAGAGCTAGTAGGCCGCGACAGTCGTCGTGGGTCTTGGAAAGCAAGGGCGCCGTGGCGGACACATGACTGCGCCTCCCGGCGAGGATGTACGCAACCGGCATCGAGGTCAGCGTTCGCGGCGCGTCGGTCGAGCTCTCGCCAAGCTGTCCGGAGCGCTCGATGCGATCGCGGACACCTCCGCGAACGGGCTCACCTCGGAGGACTCGCTGAACAGTGCGCGGATCGGCGCCGGCCGCGACCGCCACTTCGCGGATTGCGGCCCAATGAAGCTTGCGACTCATGAGCTTTCGCTCCCTGTCGAGCGCGCGCACGCGTTCCGATGAACGGCCCTCCGCCCTTCCAGAACCGCACTTGCGCTTGACGCAGACCGACTACTTTTTCGAGCTGCCGACTTGCTCGCCACCGCGTCGCGGCGGGCCTCCTCGGTGTGTTTATTGAGGGTCACCGAACCTCATCAGACGGCACTCGTCGGACTCCTCGGGGTTTTGGTCGGCTCCCGCGGCCGCGCTCCGGGCTTTGCCCGGCTCGCCCAGCTCGCGCTTCAACGCGCTTCGCCGAGCGTTGCTCAAATAATACCTACGTCATGTACCTCACCAAGTAAACCGACAGGACGGAACGTGCGTTGCGGCCGTGTGCAGCAGCAATCAGCAGTTTTTGAGCTCGGCCGCGTCTTCGCGGCCCACCCCCTCGGGAGAGCTGCGAGGGTGCGCAGCGACGCGGCGGGCGCCAACGCCGCGGCTGGACGCCGCGTCTCAGGTGCGGTTTACACGCATCATGGGGAATAGCGCTTTTCTCGGGATGCTGGTTGTGGTTGCCGCTCTGCTGGCGTGCGCGGGCGCGAGCCACGAGGCGGTCGGGCCGGACACGTACTCGATCGACTGCAAGCGGTCGGCGTCGAATTGCTACGAGGAGGCCGGCGATGTTTGCCCGAATGGGTTCGATGTGCTCGACGCACAGGGGCAGCGTGGCGCCGTCGCGTTCACGAACTCGACAGCGAACGCCTACGGCAGCGCCAACGGTGCCACCGCGTACGGCTCGAGCACCACAACGCTCGTGCCGACCTACAAAGGATCGATGCTCGTGCGCTGCCACCCAGAGCGGTAGCCTGCCCCAGCGAAGCTCACCCCACCACCTCCGACCGCCAAACCGAAGATCGCGGGTCCGGCGAAACACTGCATATACGCTGCGGACGGCTCACTGCTTTTTTGTGAGTAAGGCGATGGGGGCGTGGAGCCAGTTGACGAGTTCGGTTCCGGCCTGCTCTCCTGTGCGAGCGTGGTGACGTTTCATGATCGACATCGACGACTTCGTTCTTTCCGCGCTTGAGGCCAGCGTTTTCGTTTCCCCGCGGGACCACGGCCTAACGCCCGACGAGCTCATAGAGGTCGGTCAACGCTTGGGCTTCCGCCCCGGCGAGTTGAAGGACGCCATCGCACGGGCGCAGCGAAACGCACCCTGGGAGCCAAAGCTACGCCTGCGCGAGTCGAACCCCACCCGGCTCTCCGCCGACTTCAACTTTCCGCAGAGCCCGGACCTTCGAGACCTTCAAGCGTTTGAGTTCGTCCGCACCGAGCTTATACAGATGGCGAGGGAGTTCGGCGAATCGTCCGCCCAGCTTCCCCGAGACAATCTTGTCGAGCTCGGGGCCGCTCGGGGGCTGGAGCGGCGATCCGTCGAGGTTGCAATCACCGTCACCGTGCTGGACGGCATTATGCAGGAGCGAGACGGAATCGTGAGTCACGCCACCAACCGGTTGAAGTGGGTCCTACCGAGCGCTCAATACGGCAGCACCCGTCGCGAGCGCCCGTTTGAGCGGCCGTGGCTCACAAAGTCGTACCCGATCGTTCAGGACGTTATCGCGCGGAGATCCGACGGCCGGCCGTTGAACGCGAACCCGCTGGACGCGTTTGAGTCGCTGCTTGGCACACTCGGCCACGATAGGTTCCGTGCGTGGTGGGTGCAAACTCGGGCCGAGCTGAGAGCGCTCAGTCCGGTCCAACAGCCAGCCGCCGTGACGGTGCTGTCCGCCTCCCTTGCTGAGGCCGCCCTCACCTTTATCGTGACTCGCGCCAAGGCGGCGGGACTGATGAGGCGCATCGACGCCGAAGCGGCGCGAACGTGGCGCTTCAGTGATCTTGTAGGCGGGGCTAAGTCGGGCGACCCGAGCGTGCGAGCAATTCTCGACGAGCGGACTGCTGCGCGTTGCCTCGACTTGAATCAGGCGCGTCAGCGAATCCATGCCGGTTTCCTCATCGACGAAGTGCCGACCGGTCCCATCCCGGACCTGAAGCCCGAGCAAGCGCGCGAGGCGCTACAGACGCTGGATGCGCTCGTCCGAAAGGTGATTGAGTGGCTCGAGGCGGGGAAGGGCGCGTCTTGACGCCGGACGAGCTCGGCGTGGCGCTCGCTCGCGAGTTTCCGTACCCGGACTCGCCGACGTTCACGGAACCACTCTGGCACTACACCGATGCGGCCGGTCTGCACGGGATCGTCGGCTCCGGCCAGATTCGCGCGACGCATTCCGGGCATCTCAACGACACCGAGGAGATCCACTTTGGTCACCGGCAGGCCGCGCGAGCCGCCCTCAGCTTGTCGCTCGAGCCATCGAGCTTGTCGGCGAGACTGCTCAAGTCGTTTCTGGAGGAATGGGAACGCGCGCCGTTGGCATACTCGACGAACGTCTGTATCGCCTCGTTCTGTCAGGACGGCGGGAACGGGCTGAGCCAGTGGCGGGCCTACGGCGCCTTCGGTGCGGGATACTCAATCGGCCTACGGTCGCTTCCAGGAGCAACGGCCGAGCACCTGCTCAAGGTCCGATACGTGAATCCCACCAATATCGATGGCGAGTTCGTCGAGCGGATCCGGTACTTCGTCGCGCGCGCTGCCGCGCTCATGGGCGGAACTCCGGTGGACTCCCTGGTCGAACGAGCCCGAGACCATCTGGGCAGTTTGCTATCGATCGAGCTACTCCGTACCAAGAACTGGGCCTTCCGGGACGAGCAAGAATGGCGCTTGATCGTTCTGTCCGATAAGGCTTCGGAGCTTGAATATCGGCCCGGACCGCGCGGCCTCGTGCCTTCCATGCACATCCCGCTCACCGAAGCTAAGGCAAAGCTGGATCTCGAGGCCGTATATGTGGGCCCGTCCAACAATTCGCGGGCAGCCGTCGACGCCGTGGTCGGTTTCCTCGAATCGAAGGGCTACGTTGATGCCCGCGCGCTCGTTCGCCCATCGGACATCCCCTTTCGTGGGCCGCACGGCTAGTCTAGCCTGTCGAGCTGGTCGATGCCGGAGGCCCGAACCAGTGGGTGAGGGCCTCTCGCAGGCCTGCGTCCGTGCCGTCTCCGACCCAGGCCACGTGCCCGTCGGGTCGAATCAAAACGGCCTCCGGCGCCGGCACGGCGCCGAGCACCGGTAACTCCCAGGCCCCGGCGCAGCGCGCGTCGAACGCCGAAACCCGAGCCGCCCACGGCGTCACGTCGAGCGCACCCGGCGTCCCGAAATTGAGCAACACCGCTCGAGCGGCGTGGAGCAACGTGAACACGCGCGTCCGGCCGCTCGCCGTGACGAGCTCGAGATCGGGCATGCGCCGCCCGAGCAGCGGATGGCCCGGACCGAAGTCGTGATGCACGTCGAGGCCCGCGAGCAGCGCCCCGATGCGCCTGCGCGGCTCGTTCATGGCGAGGAGATCGCTCATCACGTCGCGCAGGGCGTCCATGCGCGCGCCGCCGCGGTTCACGGCGCTGAACGCCATCGTCGCGCGAAGCACGCTCGCGCCGACCGGATGCCGCTCCGCGTGATAGCTGTCCAAGAGGCTCGCGGGCGCCGCGCCTTCGACGACGAGAGCGAGCTTCCACCCCAAATTCACGGCGTCGTGCAGGCCGAGGTTGAGCCCTTGCCCGCCGTTCGGTGAGTGCACGTGCGCCGCGTCGCCGGCCACGAGCACGCGCCCCGCCCGGTACGACGCCGCTTGGCGCGTCATGTCGGTGAAGCGCGAAAGCCACGTCACGTCGTGAACGCCGAAATCCGTGCCGTAGAGCGCGACCAGCGTCGCGCGGAGCTCGTCGAGCGTCGGCGTGTCGCCCTGCCGGAGCTCGTCCTCGCGGAGCACGGCGCGCACGCGCTTGCCGTCCTCGAGCTTGCCGAGACCGTAAACGCCCTTCTCGTCGCGCCGAACGCCGAGCGGCGGCTCCGCGCTCATGGCGACCTCGGCAATCAAGAAGCTCGTCGTCGCCTCCCAGCCCGGAAACTCGATGCCCGCCTGCTTGCGGACGAGGCTCCGGCCGCCGTCGCACCCGACGAGATACTCCGCGCGGAGCGTGCCACCTCCGGCAAGCGCGAGCTCGACGCCGTTTTCGTGCTGCGTGAAGCCCGTCACGTCGCGCCCGCGCCGCACCGGCACGCCGAGCTCAGCGACCCAAGCGGCCAAAATGCCCTCGATGCGGTTTTGCCAGAGCGCGAGCACGTAGTTGTGGCGCGTCGGGAAGTCCCCGATGTCGAGCGGGTTCGCCCCGAACGAGGCGACCTGCACCCGTTTGCCCTGCGACACGAAGCGTTCGGCGACGCCGCGCTGATCGAGGAGCTCGAGCGAGCGCGCATGCAACCCGCCCGCGCGTGAACCCGCGAGCTCCTGATTCACGCGGCGCTCGACGATCACCACGTCGACGTTCGCGAGCGCGAGCTCGGCCGCGAGCATCAACCCCGTCGGTCCGCCCCCTGCAATCACCACCGCATGCTGCGTCGCGCCCGCGTCGGTTTCGTCGTGCATGTTCGCTCCTTCGTCGTCGTTCGGCGACGGCCGGCGACTCTGCGCCCCGCCCGGGGGATTGACGCAAGACCCCGCCTCCGGCATACGTTCGCGGTGGAGAGGCGCGGGGGTCTCGTGCGAGCGGCGGCTCGCGCGGCGGCGTGCACGCCGTGCGGTGGCGGAAAAATCGCGGATTCCTTGGTTTTTTTTGGTGTTCCCGCGCGCTCGACGGACGCTCGCGGGGCTCCGCCGTCACGCCGTCGAGCGGCGTCGTGTCGCGCGCCTGGCCGTCGTGCGCGCCGCCGGAGCCGCCGTCACGTGCCGGAGCTCGCTCAACACCGCGCGCACGTGATGAGCGAGATCACGCTTCTTCGCGTCGTCGAGCCAGCGCTCGAAGGCGTGCTTGAAGATCGCGATGCCCGCTTCCGCGACGAGCCCCGCTCGCGTCTTCCCGAGTCCGCGCTTTTCCAGACTCTCGGTGACGGCCGCGGCGAGGGCCGCGAGCTTGATGAGCTCCCGCTCTTGGAGCTCCGGGTGCGCGAGAACGAGCGCTTGTCGCTCGCGCGCATACGGGCGCCGCGTTTCGAAGAGCGGCGCCGTCGCCTCGAACGCGGCCGCGACGGCGTCGAGCGGCGCCACGTTCGCCGCCGCGCCCGCGACCGCGCCCGTGACGAGCTTTTCGAGCGCCTTCGCCCCCGCGAAAAGCACCTCCCGCTTGTCCGAAAAATAGCGAAAGAACGTGCGCTCGGTGAGGCCGGCGCGCGCGGCAATCTCCTCCACGGTCGTCCGGTCGTAGCCGCGCTCGCGGAAAAGGCCGAGGGCGGCTTCCTGCAGCCGTTCACTCGCGTTCGGTTCCCAGCGGGCCAAGCCTGCGTACCTTACCTGATTGCAGTCACTGACATCACCTGCTAGACCTGATGTCAGAAGCTGACATCAGGAGGTCACCCATGCGCGTTTTCGTCACCGGAGCGTCCGGTCACATCGGTCTTGCCGTCGTCGCGGAGCTCATCGCGGCCGGCCACGCGGTCGTCGGTCTGGCCCGCTCGGACGGCTCGGCCGCACGCCTGACGACCGCGGGGGCGAGCGCGCTCCGCGGCGATCTCGACGATCTCGACGGCCTGCAGGCCGCCGCCCGCGCGGCGGACGGCGTCATCCACCTCGCGTTCAAGCACGAGCTCGCGTTCAGCGGGCACTTCGCCGACGCGGTGAGCGCCGATCTTCGCGCCATCCAGGCGCTGAGCGCGGCGCTCGAGGGATCGGGCAAGCCGTTCGTCGGCACCGCCGGCACGCTCCTGCTCGCGCGTGAGGTGCGCGGTCGCGCCGGAACGGAAGCCGACCGCGCCGCGGGCGGACCGCGCGTCGATGCGGAAAACGCCGTGATCGCGCTCGCCGAACGCGGCGTGCGCACGTCCGTCATCCGTCTCGCGCCGACCGTGCATAGCTCGCTCGATCATCACGGTTTCGTGCCGTCCCTCGTGGCGATGGCGCGCAAGAACGGCGTGTCCGCGTACGTCGGCGACGGCGCGAATCGCTGGCCCGCCGTGCACACCCTCGACGCGGCGCGCCTCTACCGCCTCGCGCTCGAGTCCGCGCCGGCCGGCTCGCGCCTGCACGCGACCGACGACGAGGGCGTCGCGTTCCGTGAAATCGCCGAAGCGATCGGCCGCGGCCTCGGCCTGCCGGCGCGCGGCGTCGCCGCTGACGAGGCCGCCCAATACCTCGGCTTCCTCGCGAGCTTCGCGGCGCTCGACAATCCGACCTCGAGCGCGCGGACGCGCGAGCTTTTGGGCTGGCAGCCGACGCACCCGAAGCTCCTCGCCGATCTCGCCGCGGGCCATTATTTCTGAGTCACCCTTCGTCACGTTCGGTGCTCGTCGCGGGTCTTCCGTGCATGACGAACACCAACGTGACGGGTACCGTGAAGCCGAGCCGCAGCATGAAAGCGGCGTACGTCGAGCGCCTCGGTGGGCTCGAGGAAATCTGCATCGGCGAGCTGCCGGTGCCCGAGCTCGCCGCCGACGACGTGCTCGTGCGCGTCGAAGCGGTCGCCGTCGATCCGGTGGATGCGCTGATTCGCTCCGGACGCTATCGCACGCCGCTGCCCGCGTTCCCGTTCGTCATCGGACGCGATCTCGTGGGTGAAGTCGTCGGGGCCGGGCCCGCGGCGACGGGCCGCTTCGCCACGGGCACGCGCGTCTGGTCGAACAGCCTCGGCTACGCCGGGCGACAAGGGCCGACCGCGGAGTACGCGGCGGTGCCGGTCGAGCGGCTGTACGCGGTGCCGGACGGCGTCGAAGCAACGCGGATGGCCGCGCTCGTGCACCCCGCCGCGACGGCTCATGTCGGGCTCGTTCGGCACGCGGGCGGAGTACGGCCGGGTGACGTCGTCGTCGTCGGTGGCGCCGCCGGGAACGTCGGCACGTGCGTTTCGGAGCTCGCCGTCGCGCAGGGGGCGGCGGTCGTCGCGCTCGCGCGGCCCGAGGACGCCGAGTGGTGCCGGCGGCACGGCGCCTCGGCCGTCGTCGATTACGCCGCGCCCGATCTGCGAGCCGCGCTTCAGGCGGCCGTCTTCCGGCTGTCGCCCGCCGGCGCGCAGGTCTGGTTCGACACCTCGGGACGCATCGATTTCGAGCTCGCCGTGGAGACGCTCGGCGAACGCGCCACGATCGTGCTCGTCGCGGCGGCGCCGGCCCCGCCGCCGTTCCCGGTGCTGCGCTTTTTTCAGAAGTCGTTACGTGTCTCGGGCTTCGTGATCACGACCGCGAGCCTCGAGGAGCTCGCAGCCGCGGCGAGGAGCATCAACGCCCTCGTCGCGGCCGGCCGTCTCGACTTGCGCGTCGAGCACGTGCTGTCGCTCGACCAGGCGGCCGAGGCACACCGGCTCGTCGAGCAGGGCGTCCGCGGTCGCGTAGTGATGCGCGTGAGCTCGTAGCTGGTACGCTCGCCCCGCGATGAAACGGAACACGAGTCTCACGTGGCGGCGCGTCGATCCGAAAACCCTCGACCTTCACGCGCTCGAGGTCGCGATCGTCGGGGGCACCGGCGGCCTCGGCCGCGCGCTCGCCCGCTTCATGGCGGGGCGCGGCGCGCGCGTCACCGTCGTCGGCCAGACGTTCCGTGACGCCGGCGTGCCCGGGCTCGATTTCGTCAAAGCGGACCTATCGTCGATGCGCGAGGCGAAGCGTGTCGCCGCGGCGCTGCCGGCCGAAACGCTCGACATCGTCGTGTTCACGACCGGCATTTTCGCGGCTTCGAAGCGTCAAGAGACGGCGGAGGGCCTCGAGCGCGACATGGCCGTGAGTTACCTGAGCCGGCTCGTGCTGCTGCGTGAAATCGCGCCGCGCCTCGGGACGGCTCGACCCGGAGCGACCACGAAACCGCGCGTCTTCGTCATGGGGTATCCGGGGACCGGCCAAGCGGGCAACCCCGGCGACCTCAACGCCGAACGATCCTACGGCGCCATGCCGGTCCACATGAACACCGTCGCCGGCAATGAAATGCTCGTGCTCGACGCCGCGGCGCGCTACCCGAACCTGCTCTGCTTCGGGCTGAACCCCGGGCTCGTCAAAACCAACATTCGCGACAACCTGCTCGGCCAAAATACGCTGAAATCACGTCTGATCGAGGCGACGATCGGCCTCCTCACGGTGACGCCCGAGACCTACGCCGAGCGCCTCGCGCCGCTCCTCACGTCGGCGGATTTGGAAGGCCACGGCGGCGCGCTCTTCGACCGCAAGGGCGACGCGATTCTGCCTTCGCCGAAGCTCACCGACCGCGCGTACGTGAAGGCGTTTTTGGACGCGTCCGAGGCGCTCGTGGCGCGGGCGCTCGGCCGCGACGGCGCGGGCGGCTGAGGCCCAGCGCCGCCGTTCGGGCCGGCGCACGCGGACGCGCGACCCTTGCGCGCGCGGGCGCCGAAGCGTATGGGAACCAATTATATGGGATCCAAACTAAAGGCGCTGCGTCCGTGGCGGGCTCCCGCCGTGAAAGCCGGCGCTCGCCCGCGGGGCGGCGCGACGGACGACATCCGTCACGCGCTGAATTCGCTGCGGCTCATCGTCCGTACCCTGCGCGTCTCGTCGCGGAACGCGGAGCTCGAGGTCGGGCTCTCGGGCGCGCAGCTCTTCGTGCTGCAGGGGCTCTTGCGTCAAGGTCCGTGCTCGGTGGGCGAGCTCGCGGCCTACACGGCCACCGACCAGAGCTCCGTGTCCGTCGTCGTGAGTCGCCTGGTCGCGCGCGGTCACGTGAAGCGAACGCGCTCGAAGGTCGATCGGCGGAGCGTCGTCTTGGCGCTCACGCCGAGCGGACGGGCGCTCCTCGCGCGGGCGCCCGAAGCCGCGCAGGAACGCTTGCTCGGCGCGCTCGCGCAGCTCGAACGCTCCGAGCTCGCGACGCTCGCCGCGCTCCTCGCGAAGACGGTCGAGCTCGCCGACGTGCCGCGCGACAATCCGACGCTCTTCTTCGAAGAAGGCCCCGTGCTCGTGCGCTCGAAGGGGCGAGCCCAGTATGGCCGAAAATAGCTCCGGCGAGCGCGGCCGCGCGGGCGACGAGCTCCCCGCCGTCCCCCAGTCGGGCCGGCTGCCCGTCGCGCCCTCGCTCGAGCCGACGCTCGAAGCCGCGCGCGTGCCCGAAGTCGAGGCCATCCTCGGACCGCGAGCCGTGTGGATCAGCGCGCTCGCGGTCGGGATCGCGTTCGCGGCGGGCGTCATCGCGCGCGTCCTCATCGCCCTGATCGCGCTCGTGACGAACGTCGCTTTCCGCGGCGTCGTTTCGCTCGCCCCGGCCGCGCCCGCCGACAGTCGCTTCGGCGCGGGGGTCGTCTTGGTGCCGGTGGTCGGCGGCGTGCTCGTCGGCATCATGGCGCGCTACGGCTCGCGCGCCATTCGCGGGCACGGCATTCCGGAAGCGATGGAGCAGGTGCTCACGAACGAGAGTCGCATCCCCGCTCGGCTCACGTTCTTGAAGCCGCTTTCGGCTGCGATCGCGATCGGCACCGGCGGTCCTTTCGGCGCCGAAGGGCCGATCATCGCGACGGGCGGCGCGCTCGGGTCGCTCGTCGGTCAAGTGCTCGAGACGACCTCGGCGGAGCGCAAGACGCTGCTCGCGGCGGGCGCGGCCGCGGGCATGGCCGCGGTGTTCGGAAGTCCCGTTTCGGCGGTGCTCCTCGCCGTCGAGCTCTTGCTGTTCGAGTTTCGCGCGCGCTCCCTCGTGCCGGTCGCGCTCGCGAGCGCGACGGCCGCCGGCGTGCGCATGGCATGGGTCGGCGACGCCCCGGCGTTCGGCATGCCGCTCCTCTCCCAGCCGAGCGGCTACGCGCTCGCGTTCTACGGCGTGCTCGGCGCGTTTTTCGGCGTCGTGGCGGTCGGCGTCACGCGCGCCGTCTACGCCATCGAGGATACCTTCGAGCGCTTGCCGATCCATTGGATGTGGTGGCCGGCGCTCGGCGGGCTCGTCGTCGGCGTGGTCGGCTACGTGTCGCCGCACACCCTGGGCGTCGGTTACGACAACATCGAGCACATTCTCTCGGGCGCGCTCGTCGGCAGGGCGCTCTTCTCGCTCTGCGTTCTCAAGTTCGTCTCGTGGTCGATCGCGCTCGGGAGCGGCACTTCGGGCGGCACGCTCGCGCCGCTCTTCACGATCGGCGGCGGCCTCGGCGCGGCCATCGGCGCCGTCACGGCGGCGGCCTTGCCGGCGCTCGGCGTCGACGCGCGGATCGCCGGCTTGGTCGGCATGGCGGCGATCTTCGCGGGCGCCTCGCGCGCGCTCCTCGCGTCGATCGTCTTCGCGTTCGAGACGACGCTGCAGCCGCTTGGCTTGTTGCCGCTCCTCGGCGGTTGCACGGCGGCTTACCTCGTGTCGTGCGTGATGATGCGCCACACCATCATGACCGAGAAAATCGCGCGCCGCGGCGTGCGCGTGCCGAGCGACTACGCGGCGGATTTTCTCGATCGGATCTGGGTCGCCGCCGTCGCGACGCGAACCGTGACCGCGCTCTCCGCGGACGACACGGTGAACGCCGCGCGCGCGTGGCTCGCCGCGTCCCTGCCGGAGACGCGACATCACGCGTTCCCGGTGCTCGCCGCCGACGGCGCGCTCCTCGGCGTCGTGACCCGTCACCAGATCGTCGAGGCGCCGGGCGACGCCCGCGTGCGGACGCTCTTGACGCGGCCGCCGGCCGTCGCTTTCGACGACAGCTCGCTGCGTGAAGCGGCCGATTTGATGGTGAGGGAAGGCGTCGGGCGGTTACCGGTCGTCACGCGCAAGGAGCCCCGAAAAGTCGTCGGCATGCTGACGCGCAGCGATCTCCTCTCCGCTCACGCGCGCCGGCTCGACGAAAACGAGCGGCTTCAGCGGCCGATCGCCGTCCCGTTCGTGCGCTTGCTCGGCCGCGTCTCGCGCTCGACTTCCGCCGTCGACTGACGCGAGAGCGAACGCGCGCTCGTGCTGCGCTTCGCCGTGAAAGCGCTCGAGCGTGTTCGCGCACGCGAGCATGAACGCCACACGCCTCGCGCGCGCACGTCGAAAAAAACGTGGGGAAAAAAGGGACGCTCGGCGCACGAACTCCGCTATATGCGAGTACACGCTTCTTTGGCGCATTGCGGCGTCGATACCGGTAGACAGGCTGCATGCGAATAACCAGAGTGAGCTCTCATGGAAACCCGACGCGTTCGTTGGTTGACCGTTGCGGCGGTCGCCTTGGCGGGGGCTTGCGCCGGCTCAGCGCCCGATAAATCGGAAAATTCCGCGCAAATCACCGAGGCTCTTGCCGGGACGCAGGCCGCGGGCGCCCTTCCCGCGGGGCTCCCGGCGCGGCTCGGTGTCGGGTTATTCGAAGGTCCGGGCGGCACCTGGATGAAGTCGAGTGGCGCCGCGTGGGACTACCGATATCAGTATTTCACCAAAGGCTGGGTGAACAACTGGGGATATGGCTCGAGGGACGGCTCGTGGGGCCTCAACTACATGAAGGAGTGCGACAGCCAGCATTTTCTCCCGGTGGCCGAGTACTACCAAATCAACGGTGAGGCGGGCGGGGACGAGAGTCAGTTTCTCGCGAAGGTTCAGAACGGCACGACGATGGCGTCGTACTTCGGCGATTTCAAAATCCTGATGCAGCGCGCGAAGGATTTCGGCAAGCCGTTCCTCGTGCTGATGGAGGCGGACGGCTTCGGATTTCTCGAACAACAATCCAACAACAACTCGAGCACCTACGCGGCGGTGAAGGACAGCGGGCTCCCCGAGCTTCAGAGTCTGCCGAACACCGTGGCCGGCTGGGGGCTCGCGTTCTTGGCGCTCCGCAAGTCCGTCGGTGCGAGCAACGTCGTGCTCGGCATTCACGTCTCGGCATGGGCGTCGGGGAAGGACATCGCGTACTCGAGCGTCACCGATCCCCTGCAGCCCGAGGTCGACAAGGTCTACGGCTTCCTCGCGCCCTTCGGGCTCGCGAGCAACGTCACCGGGGCGACGTACGACGTGCTCGTCGGTGACCCGCTCGACCGCGATTCCGACTACTACCGGCTCGTGCAAAATCAGGATCGCTGGTGGGACGCGAGCGATTCGGCCTCGATTTCGTCGAAGAGCTTCAACCGTTACGCCGAGTGGCTGCGCCTCTGGAACGTCGAGGCGAGCAAGCGCTGGGTGCTCTGGCAGATCCCGATCGGCAACTCGGCGAGCCTGAACGTCAACAACAACGGCGGGCTCGGCCAAGGGTACAAGGACAATCGTCCCGAGTACTTTTTCCTGAACGGCACCGCGCACCTGTCGAAATTCGCCGACGTGGGCGTCGTCGCGCTGCTCTTCGGCGCGGGCGCAAGCGGTCAGAGCACCTACACGACCGACCAGTACACGGACGGGCAGCTCTTCCTGAAGAGCCGCGCCGGCGCGTTCCTGAACGCCGGCGGCCTACCCCTCGCGACGAGCGGCGGCAGCGGCGGAACCGGTGGCACGGGTGGAACCGGCGCGACCGGTGGCTCGACGGCGACCGGCGGCACCGGCGGCACGAGCGCGACCGGCGGCACGAGCGGAACTGGTGCGACGGGCGGCACCGGCGGCACGGGCGACACGGCGCACTACAACTTCGAGAGCGGCACGCAGAGCTGGTCGACGACGGGCGGGATGATCACCGGCGTGGCGAGCTCCACCACACGGGCGTTTGCGGGGACCCATTCGCTCGCGGTGACGTTCAACGGCTCGGCGGGCACGCAGGCCGTGCACGTGAGCTCGCCCGGCACGCCCGCCGGCAAGACGGTCACGTATCACGTGTGGTTCCCGAGCGGCAGTCATATCACTTCCGTTCAGCCCTACGTGCTCCAGGGCGCCTCCGGCAACTGGACGTGGACGGGGAACTGGAAAGCGACCTCGTCGCTCACCGCGAACGCGTGGAACACCATTACCGTCACGGTGCCCTCCAACGCGGCGGCGCTCTCGGAGCTCGGCGTTCAATTCGCTACGAACGCGACCTGGAACGGGACCGCGTACGTCGACGCCGTGACTTGGTGAGTCCGGGCGGGCGGCGCGGGGCGTTCTCGCTACGGCGTGTCGGCGGTGCGCGCTGAACGCGCCGAGCGTCGCCGTGCCCCGGGCACGCGCGATGCATCGACTTCGAGCGAGGCATCCCATGGCTCACGCCGCACGTTCGAATGACGAAATACCGCGCCCGCCACTCGCCCGCCCGAACCTCGGGCTCGTGGCGTGGGCGCTCTTCGGCGTCCTCGTGGCGGCGTTTCTCGCCTACGGCTTCGTTCATTCGCGGGCGCCGATGCTGCGCTTCAATAGCCCCGGGATCACGCTCGACGGAACACCGGGTTCGATTCACACGTACGGGTCGATCCCCGAGCTGCTCGACGGCAAGCTCGGCCCCAAGGTTTCGCTCTCGTCGCTGCCCACCGGCCCCGGTGTCGTGGGTATCGGCTCCCTCAGCGAGCTCCGCGGTGAGATCGCCATCGTGCGCGGCGTGACGTGGCTCTCGTACGCGGAGCCCGGCAACCACACGACCGTCGAGCGCAGCCCGACCAGCCCCGAATCAGCCGCGTTTCTCGCGCTCGCCGACGTGCCGCACTGGCGAACGGAACGGCTCGACGCACCGATTCCTTTCGACCGCTTGCCGAGCGAGCTCGAGCAGCGCGCCGCGCGGGCGGGCCTCGACGCGAGCCGGCCCTTCCCCGTGCTCATCGACGGCACCTTCTCCGGCATCGAGCTCGACGTTGCGAACGGGCCCGCGCTCGGCGCCGCGAAGCCGACGGAAGAGCGGCTGCACGATACCGCGGTGAAGTTCTCGTCGCCGAGTGGAGCGGGCTCGATCGTGGGCTTCGTCGCCGCGAACGAGGGCGAGCGCATCGTTCACGCGGGTCAAAGCATGCACCTTCACATCGTGTTGCCCGCCGAGAAGCAAGTCGGCCATCTCGACTCGGCGACGATCGAAGCGGGCTCGACGCTGAGCCTGCCCGTCCCGCGTTGAGGCGGCAGAAAACGCCC
>DATJXW010000023.1:0-19926 GCA_035499895.1 Polyangiaceae bacterium
CGAACACTGGGTGATTTCGACGGGGACGCTCGCCGCCGTCCCCGAGCTTTATGCCGCGCACGGTCCGAGCCCCTTCGAGCGCTTCATGCCCGCCGTATTGCGGGGAGAAACGTTCGGTCTCGCCCGCTGGCAATGGCTCGCGTTGCCTCTCGCCGCCGTGCTCGCCGTCGTCTTGGCGAGCGCCCTGGTCGGGCTCTGCATGCGTCTCTTCGCTCGGCTCGCCGCGCGGACGCGCGCCACCTGGGACGACGAGCTCGTGGTCGCGTTCCGCTCTCCGCTGCGCCTGCTCGCGGCCGTCGTCGCGTTCGCGCTCTTGGCCCATCTGCTCTCGCTCCCCGCGACCGCGAAGCTCGTGTGCATTCGCACCGCGAGCACGTTCGGTCTCGGCGCGCTCGCCTGGATGGTGATTCGGGTGGTGCGGCTCGCGTCCGATTTCGTCGAACGGCGAGCCATCGACGCCGCGGCCGGCAAGAACAACGCCGCCGTGCGCATCGGCGGCATTCAGACGCGCGTGCGCATGCTGCGCCGCATCGTGACCGTCGTGCTGTCGGTCTGCGCGGGTGCGGTCATTTTGCTGCAATTCGACGTCGTGCGCAGCATCGGCGTCTCGCTGCTCGCGTCGGCGGGCGTCGCCGGGATCGTGCTCGGGCTCGCGGCTCAGCGCACGTTGGGTTCGCTCTTCGCCGGGATCCAACTCTCGATCACCCAGCCCATCCGCATCGGCGACGAAGTGCAGATCGAGAATGAAATCGGCACCATCGAGGAGATCACGCTCACCTTCGTCGTCGTCAAGCTCTGGGACGAGCGGCGCCTGATCGTGCCGATGACCCGCTTTCTCGAGCAGCCGTTCCAGAACTTCACCAAGGTCTCGAGCGAGCTCCAGGGCACCGTCATCCTCAACGCCGACTTCACGCTGCCGGTCGACGCGCTGCGCGCCGAAGTCTCGCGCCTCCTCGAACAACACCGTCTCTGGGATCGGCGGGTCAAGGCCGTCCACGTCACCGACGCCAAGAACCGGACGCTCGAGGTGCGCGTCCTCGTCTCGGCCGCCACGGGCGACGCGCTCTTCAACCTGCGCGCGGACCTCCGCGAGCATCTCGCTTCGTGGCTCGTGAACCTCGAGAGCGGGAAGTATCTGGCGCGCTGAACGCGCCGCGCGTCGAGGCTCAGCGTGGTTCGACGGTGACGGTCTTGCAACCGAGGAGAATCTGAACTTGGGCGCCGGGGTCGGCTTGCGCGGCAGCGCAGGCGTCCCCGCAGAGCGTGATGTTTTGGCCGTCGGCCGTGTATTGCCAGCCTTGGTTGCAGTCGGACTTCGACGGATCGCGAGCGATGGTCTTGGTTTTCCCGCCGCTCGGCGTGTAGAGCACGTTGACGAGGCCGGGGTCGAGCGTCCGATTGTCGGGCGGCGGCGGGAGCGGGTATTCGCAGGAGCGGAGACTCGCGGCGACTTCGTCGAGTGCGCCCGCGAGCCCGGTGGCGAGGTCGGGCTCGGTCGTCATGTCGAGGTGGCAATAGTCGGGACCGTCGTCGGAGCAGCCGGGTTGGCCGGTGCCGCCTTCACGCGCAAGCGCGGAGAGCACCGAACGCGTGTCTTCGCTGCCGGGTGAGCCGATGACGAACGTCCGAATGCCGTCGGCGAGCGCGTTCTTGGCGTCGTCGATGAGCGGACCCGAGTCGACGGGCAGGTTGTTCTCGGTGCACTCGCAGTCGAGCGTGCACGTCGGCGTACCGTCGGTGATGAGCAGCACGAATTGGTTGCCCGGGAGCTTCGTCTTGCCGAGCAGCTCGAGCCCGTAAAGGTACGCGCCCTCGGTCGGCGTGGCGCCGTTCGGAATCACGGCGTCGAGCGCCGCGGCACACGCCGCCCGCTGCTTGGAGGTGGCCGAGCCGAGCACGGCGATCGGCAAGCCGACCTCGTTTCTGAGACACAAGCTGTCGGGATCG
The DNA here is from genome assembly GCA_035499895.1 of Polyangiaceae bacterium. Lineage (GTDB taxonomy): Bacteria > Myxococcota_A > Polyangia > Polyangiales > Polyangiaceae > PMG-095. The sequence goes on from DATJXW010000023.1 coordinate 1,948, forward strand.
TCTTCAGTCGTGTCGGGGAAGAAATTCGCGCCGAGCGCCGTGCCGTCGTCGAGCGAGTCGACCGCATTTTTCAGGGCGTCGCGCGTGATTTCCCACTTGGTCGCGCCGGGCGGCTTCGAATCGTCCGGGCTCGCGGGAGCCCAGCCGGGCGGCCAGTCCATGGAGCCGCTCGTGTCCACCACCAATTGCAGGATCGAAGGGACGGCCTCGACGGTCGCCGTGCTCTCGGCGCACGCTTCGTTCGGGTCGATGTTCGGCACACCGGCCGCGCCGGCGGCGCCCCCTTCGCTCGCTTCGTTCGCGCCCGCGGCGCCCGCCTCGCTCACGACGATGCTCGTCGAGGCGCCGCTCCCCGCCAGGTTGTTCCCGGCGCCGCCCGAGCTCGCGCCGCCGGCGCGTCCGCCGAGGGCAATCGTGGCGTTCGAGCCCGCGCTCGCGCCGGAGCCGCCGCTGCCGCTCGTCCCGCCCGTCAACCCGAGCGACGACGTCGAGCTCGAGCAGGCCGGCACCGCGACCAAACCGGCGAGCACACTCGCGCTCACGAGCGAGAACGCGCGCGCGCCGAAGAGAGTCGATGGAGAGTGCGACATGGAGCCTTTCACGCGCGAGCAGCGCGTCACGGAGAGGCGAGAGCCGTGCAGGAGCCGCTAGTGGCGAAGTGCCCCGGGCGCGCTCTCGGCGAGAGGAGTTCGACGTCCGAGCCGCCGTTACCTTGGGCGCGCGCGGCGTTTGTTGAAGCAAAAGATCTTCGCGGTGCGTTCGAGCAAATCGAGGGACGCCGCGTCGGTCGCTTGCGGTTCGGGGTCGAAGTGGCAAATCGCACCGAACACGGCGTTGTCGACGCCGTGGAGCGGCACGGCGGCGAAGCCGCGCATGTCCGCATGCCGTTGCTCGCGAGTGACGCGCTCGTCAGCGGCAGTGTCCGAGATGCAGACGGCCTGCGACCGTTCGAGCAGCGCGGCGAGCGGCGTGGACGTGACGGGCACGTCGAGCGGAAACGGGTCGACCTTCGGCTCCTTGCGGTCGAACGTCCAGACGCTGGTGAGCGCGCCTTCGTCGAAGCGAAAGAGCGCGGAGTAACGATGGCTCGTGGTCGCGTTGAGACGGCCGAGGAGCGAGCGGTAATCGTGCCGGTCGAGCGCGTCGGCGATGACGTCGAGGGACGGTGCCAGGCCACCTTCGCTGCCGTCGCCGAGCAGGCTGCAAATCGCGTCGACCACGTCGAGGGCACGGGCCGGCTTGGCGAAGCGCTTTTCGAAGCGGTTTCCGAGGGTATGGCCGTTTTCACGCAGCCGAACGAGGGCACGTCGCTCGGCGGCGAGCGCGACGGCCGGCAGCGAGACCGGGCCGTTCCTGAGCTCGAAGAGCAGCGCGGTCGCGTCGCGGTCGGGCAGCTCGAGCTCGCACACCACGGCGTCGGGGAGCGTTTCGCGCGCTCCCCAGATCGCCGTCGCGGCGTCCCGCGCGGAGAAGCATTTTGCGCCGTGAGCTCTGAGCTCGACGGAAAGCGAATCGAGGGCGCTCGTATCGGGGTCGACGAGCAACACCGTGCGGTCGGCCAAAAGCATTTGAATGCCGCACGCTGACTCACCGTGCGTGCTCCTTCAAGAATTGTACAAAAGTCGCATGGCATTCCGCGCGGAGGCCCGGAATTTCAACGTGAGCCGGATCGTTTACGTCCGCGTGTCCCCGGCTGTGTCCGGAGCGCTTCGCGATCCGTCGCGCCGACGATCCAGGCGACGCTTTTTCCGTGGCGCGTGAGTTTGATGCGCTGGCCATGACGTGCTTGCGCGACGACGTCCGAAAAGTTGTTGCGCGCGTTCGCGACGGGAATAGGGAGGCTCTTGCTGCTTGGTCTCATCGACCAAGTGATTCAGCAAAATCGGGGCCAACGAAGAAGCGCGGTATTTCTCGAGCATTCGCCGCGAGCACGGGAGTGGATGTGCTCGAGTGTTCGTCACGTCGAGGCAAAAAGGCGCCTGCGGCTCACTCGGCGGCGACTTGCCAAGGTTGCTTGTGAGCGAGCGACGGCATCGCGAGCACCGCGAGCAAATAGGCGTCGGGCAGATTGAGCTCAACGGCCTGTCGTCGAATGTTGTACCGATCGACGACGCCGTGGAGGGAATTCGAGCCGGTGTTGCTGCTGAGTCCGATGGCGTAACCCGCCTGCGCGAGCGCGGCGCGGATGGGCGACGTGGCGCCGACTTGATTGCCGACCGGGTACGCGATGGCGCGCGGCAGCTCGCCGAGTTCACGCTGCAAATCTTCGCGTGAGCCCGCGAGCTCGTCGAGCAAGTCGGCCGGCGGCAGCGTGTCGAGCACGCGGTGCGAGCGCGTGTGCGATTGCACGTCCATGCCCGCGCGACGGAGCTCGCGCACGTGGTCCCACGTCATGAGCAGGCGCTCGGCGAAAGAGCGCTCGAGGTGGCGCGACCACGCCACCTGCGCCGCGTGCCCGAGCTCGTCGAGGAAGCGCTCGAGGTTCAGGGCGGGGTGCGTCTTCACGATGCGCAGGATGCGCTCGAGCGCGAGCTTCCGGTCCGCGAGCGCGATGTCGACGGCGAAGGGATACGTGAGGTGCACCCGATCGCGACCGGTCCGCTTGAGCACGTACGCGACGCGATCCCAGAAATAGAGGCGCCGCTCCCCGACGCAGCCGGTGGCGATGAAGAAGACGGCCTTCGCGTCGTGACGCTTGAGAATCGGCAGGGCGACCTCGTAATTGTCGAGGTAACCGTCGTCGAAGGTGATCGCGACGGCGTTCGGCGGGAGCGGCTTGCCGTCGGCGAACGCGCAGAGCTCCTCCACCCCGATCACGTTGAAATACTTCTTGAGAAAAACGACCTGACGCTCGAAGCACTCGGGCGTCACGTCGATGACCTCGTCGTCGAACGTCTCGTGGCCGCCCGGCGTCGGGAAGCGATGGTAGGTGAGCACGCTGAGCCACGGGCTCGGCACGCTCGAGCGCAAGGCCAGAGCGGCGCGCATCACTCCCGTCTGGTGCAGCAAGCTCGCGAGGCGCTGACGTTTCGACATCGGTGAGACCCGAGGGCCGGTACGGGTCACCTTGCAAACTGCACGCCGCCCCGTAGACGGCGCTTCCGCGTGCCTGACCGCGACAACGCGCCCCGTGCGTCGCGATCCGCCCCGAGCGAGCGCCCGTGCGTTGCGCGGTGCCCGACCGCATTCCGGCTCGAACCGAGCGCCGACCGTGTTTCGGGCCGTTCCGCGCGGCGAGAACGGTTCTCGCATGGAGAACGGAGCCGCTCATGACCCAGTCGTTCGAAGCAGCGGATCCGCGCGCGGGCGAGCGCGCCGGCTCGAGCGAGAGCGCTTGCGAAGGGCACTCCTATCCCGCGCTCGGAGCGTTCGCGCACGAGCGTTTCGAGCGCAGGGCGGCACTCGCGCCCGACGCGCCCGCCGTCCGCTTCAAGGACGCGCGCTTGTCGTACGGGGAGCTCAACCGGGCCGCGAATCGGCTGGCCCACGAGCTTTTCGCGCGGGGCGTCGGCGCGGGCGACCGCGTGATCGTGTGCGTCGAGCCGTCGCTCGACATCGCCGTGGCGCTGCTCGGCGTGCTCAAGGCCGGCGCCGTCTACGTCCCGCTCGATCCGACGTATCCGGAAGCGCGCATGCGCGCGATCATCGAAGACACCGAGCCCCGCGCCGTCCTCACCCAACAAAAGCTGGCGGATAGGTTGCCCGTGCCGGGCGGCGTGCTCGTGCGGCTCGAGCACGTCTCGCCCGAGCTTTTCGGCGAGAACCCGGGCCGCGCGGTCGCGCCGAACGACACCGCGTACGTCTTTTACACGTCGGGTACGACCGGCAAGCCGAAGGGCGTGATGGGCAGCCACGCGAACCTGCGGCATTACGTCGAGGTCGCGGTCGACCGTTACGGCATCGACGACCGCGACGTGATCCCGGCCATCGCGCGCTTCGGCTTCAGCATCAGCTTGTTCGAGCTCATGAGCCCGCTCGTCGCGGGCGCGACGCTCGTCGTGCTCGAGCGCGAGCACGTCCTCGATCCGGCGCGCATGGCGCGTTCGCTCGCCGAGTCCACGCTGTTTCATGCGGGTCCGAGCCTGCTCCGCGGCCTCCTCGCCCACGTTCGGCAAACGCATGCGACGTTCGAGGCGTTCGCCGGCGTGCGTCACGCGTCCTCGGGCGGCGACATGGTCTCGGCCGAGCTCCTCGAGTCGATGAAGGAGATCTTCCCGAACGCCGAGATTTTCGTGATCTACGGCTCGAGCGAGATCAGCTGCATGGGCTGCACGTACCCCGTGCCCCGCGGGCCACGCCTGACCAAGAGCTACGTCGGCCGTCCCTTCGACAACGTGTCGGTGCGCGTGCTCGGCACCGACGGCCGCGTCGTGCCCGCGGGCGTGGTCGGCGAGATCCACTTCGCGGGCGAAGGCGTGACGCAGGGCTACCTGAAGCTTCCCGAGCTCACGGCCGAGCGCTACGTCGCCATCGACGGGCGCCGCTACTACCGCATGGGCGACCGCGGGCGCATGAGTCCCGACGGCTGGCTCGAGCTCGTCGGGCGCACGGATTTTCAGACGAAGATCCGCGGCATGCGCGTCGAGCTCGGCGACGTCGAGCACGAGCTCCGGCGCGCGCCGGGCGTGCGCGATGGCGTGGTTTCCGCGCGCGCCGCGTCCGACGGCGAGAAGCGCCTCGTCGCCTACGTCGTCTTCGACGAAAACCCGACGACCGGCGCGGGCCCGGCGCGGATGGGCGCGGTGCGGTCGCATCTCGTCGCGGCGCTGCCGGATTACATGGTGCCGTCGGTGTACGTCGAGCTCGAGCGGCTGCCGCTGAACGAGAACATGAAGGTGGATCGGCGCGCGCTGCCCGAGCCGCACGAATCCGATCTGCGTGCCTTGGCCCGCGAGCACGTGCGCGACCCCGAGTCGCCGACCGAGCGCGCGCTCGCGGCGTCGTGGCACGAGTTGCTCGGCGTACGGCGAGTCTCGCTCGACGACAACTTCTTCGAGCTCGGCGGGCATTCGCTCCTCGCGTTGCGCTTTTGCACCGACACGGAGCGGAACCTCGGCGTCCGGCTCGAAGGCATCGAAGTCTTGCGGGAGCCGCTCGCGGTGCTCGCTCGGCTGTGCGACGAGCGGCGCGGCCTGCCGAGCACGCGACCGAGCGCGGCAGGCGCGCGCGGCTTCCGCGAACGCCCGGAGACGTTTCACTTCGGTCCGGGGCAGAGCCTCTACGGCGTCCTGCACGCGGAAGCGAACGCGCGGAGCGACACGGCCGTGCTCGTCGCCGGACCCGTCGGCCACGAGAGCGCCCGCGCGCGCTTCGTCTTGAACAAGCTCGGTCGTGAGCTCGCTCGTGAAGGCAAGCCGACGCTCTTGTTCGACTATTTCGGCTGTGGGGATTCACTCGGCGGGAGCGGGGGCGCGGAGCTCGAGCGCTGGCAAGCCGACATCGCCGAAGCCGCGGCCGAGCTCCGCCGTCGCACCGGCGCCCGGCGCGTCGCGGCCGTCGGGGTGCGGCTCGGCGCGCTCCTGCTCGTTCGAGCGTTGCCCGAGCTCGACCTTGCGCGTCTCGTCTTGTGGGATCCGGTGCACGACGGCGCGGCCCATCACCGTTCCCTCCGCTCGATGCAGCGCGCGTACCTGAAGAGCGTCGCGCACCTCGGCTTTTTGCGCCGACGCCGCGCCAAACCGCCCGCGAACGAGCTCCTCGGCACGACCTTTTCGCCGCGCGCTCTCGTCGAGCTCGACGGCCTCGCGCTCTCGCCCTTGCTCGCTCGAACGCCGATCGACATTCGCTGGCTCGCGACCGCCGGCGCGGAGTGCGGCGCCGCCCTGGCGAGCAACGTGGGCGCGGGCATCGCGCACCTGGCCGTCGAGTGCGTCGAGTTCGGTTGCGACTGGTGCGACCTCGCGGCCATCGAGGACACGATCGCCGACGCCGGGCTCTCGAACGCGCTCCGCGCGATGGTGCGGGAGAGCCCATGAACGAGACCGCGTTACGCTTCGGTCCGGACGCGCGGCTCGCCGGGATCGTGACGGCGCCGGCGAGCGGGCGCGTGAATCGAGGGTTCATCCTCGTGAGCGCCGGGCTGATGCCGAAATCGGGACCGCATCGGCTCTATGTCGAGCTCGCGCGCCGCCTTGCGGACGAAGGGATCGCGACGCTCCGCTTCGATCTCGGCGGCATCGGTGACAGCGTCGCCGACGCCTCGGGCCTTTCGCTCGGGGAGCGCACGGGCGTCGAGGTTCGCGCGGCCATCGAGCACCTCGCTTCCCGCTTCGCGCTCGACGGCGTGACGCTCGCCGGACTCTGCTCGGGCGCCGAGGACTCGCTCAGGAGCGCGGCGCTCGACCCGCGCGTCTCCGCCGTCGTCATGATCGACCCGTTCGCGTACCGCGCGCCGGGTTGGTTCTGGCGTCACGCGCTTCACCGGCTCGGCCGCCGCGCGCTCCGCGCCCTCGGGCTTCACGTGCCGCTCGCCGCCCGAGCCGCCGAACGTCCGCGCGTCGTGCGCTACCGGTACATGGAACGGACCGAGGCTTCCGCACTGCTCGCGCGCCTCATCGGGCGCGGGACGCGCGTCCACTTCCTCTACACCGCGGGCGTTCGCGAATGGTTCAATCATCCGTCCGAGCTCGCGGCGGCGTTCCCGGAGCTCGATTTCGGCGACCGCGTCACGGTAGACTTTTTCGCCGAGCTCGATCACACGCAGCTCCTCGCGGCCGATCGGCGCACGCTGGTCGAAGCGATCGCGCGCCGCGTGCGCGAGCCGGCATTCGCCGACTGACGCGTCAGAGCTCCGTGGGCGGCGGCGGGCCGAGCTCGAGCAAGAGCGGCCCCTGATTCGGCATCGGGCGCTCGTCGATCAGGTTCGCGATGTGCCCCCGTTCCGCGAGGTCACGCGCGCGCGGGCTCGCGAGGATCGCCCAGACGCGCTCGCCCGACGACTTCTCCTCGGCGGCGGAGAGCGCCGAGTCGTCGGTTTCGCACAGCGTCGAGAAGCGCTTTTCGAAGTCGCGGTCGAGCGCCCGATAGTCGGGGTGCTGCTTCATGTAGAAGTGGAACACCTTGCACGCGTTCCCGTCGAGCACGAGCGGCTCGCGGTGCTGGTGCCGGTGGCGCCGGCCCTGCAAGCGCACGAGGGTGTCCGTCAAGTCGTTGAAGGGCAAACCGCCGCCGGCCCAGAGCTTCTCGCCGTTCCAGGTGCGTTCGAAGGCGACGAGCGGCAGGACGGTCGCGAGCAGCACCGGCGCGAGCTCGAAGCGTTCGAGCGCTTGAAAGCCGTCGAGCGCCGAGGCGGCGAGCGCGCTCGAATACGCCACGAGAAAGAGGTTCGTGCGGAACGCGCCGAACGGCCAGAGGCCGAGCGAGTTGAACGTGACGACCACGAACAGGGGTCCGACGACGAGCGCGAGCTCCAGGAAGCGCTTGCGCTGCAAGAGCCGCACGACCCCGAGCCCGGCGAGTGCGATCCAGAACGCGCGATAAAAGCCCGCAAATGCGGCGACCGTCTCGGCGCTGAGCGGCCCCACCTTGCCCCAACGCTCGCCGCGCTGTCCCGGCATCGCGGCGACGTCGCCGAGCTTGTCGAGGAGCCAGCGCCAGTGAGGTCCGCCGCCTCGATGATGGACGAAGAAAACGTCGTACTTTTTCCCCCAATACGACTCTTCTTGGTGGGGGCTCACGAGGCCCCTCCACACGAGCAAGTAGAACGCGAGCAACAACCCGAGCGTCAGCGCCGCGCCGCCGGCCGCCACGAACAGGTGTCGGTGAAGTCGGCGTTCGAGCGCGACGAGCGCGAGCACCGCGTAAAGCGAAGGCAGAGCGAACACGACGTCTTGAGCGAAGAAGAGCCCCAAGAGAGCGCAGCCCGCCGCGCCCGCGAGTTCGGAAAGCTTTTGCTCCTTCACGTAGCCGAGCGCGAAGTACAGGCAGGCCACGTGGAAGAAGAGTGAGATTGAGTACGGCTTGAACTCCTTGCTGAAGTCGATCGCCGCCGGCTGGAAGGCCATGATCGCGATGAAGAGCAATTGCGCGGCGCGGTGCGTCAGCAGGCGTGGCGCGAGGGGCACGCTGAGCAAAACCGTCCCGCACCCGGCGAGCCACGGCAGCAACCGCAGCACGAGCTCGCGCGCTCCGAAGCAGGCGACGAGCCCCTTGCTCACGGCCATGAAGCCGATCGGGCGAATCGAGGCGACCCAGATCGAGCCGTGGATCATGCGGTCCGCCCACATGGCCTCGTCGAGCCACAGAGGGATCGACCCGAGACCACGGGTGCGGAGCAGGAGGCCCGCCACCACACAGGCCGCCACCGCGATTCGGTACCACCGCATTGAGCGCCGCGGAGGCCAGCAACTCCCGTGCCGGCTTTGTTTCCCCCAAATTACGCGGCGCCTTCGGCGGCGTGAAGAAACACACCCTTAAGGATGTTAAAAGTGCTGCACCGACGATTGAACGAAATGTGCGAGCGTGTACTCAGAAGTCGGCGCCGACCGTGACGTTCCCGAGGCCGATCGCGGCTCGCGGATGCAGACTGGCGCTGCGGGCCGGCGCGGCCGAGGCGTTCTTCGACGGAGCCGAATCCCCGGACGTGAAAAAGAGGATCGTGCCGAGCGCAGCGCCTCCGCCGGCGACCGCGAAGCCGACCGTCGAGATGGTGCCTTTGGTTTTCGCGAAGTCGAGCGTGCTTTGCTGGTCGGGCGTGCAGATCCGGCCCGGGCAGCTGTTATGTAGAGATTTTTCGTCGCTCATCGCCGATTGGCCGAAGGCGATGCCCACTCCGAGTCCGACCGCCGCCACGCCGTACGAGACGTAGCTCAGGGCGCGGGTGACGTGGGAGTGCTCGACCGGCGCGGCCTCGGAGGCGCGCGCGGACGTCGCTTGTGGCGCCGCCGCGGCAGCCGGCACCGGCGCGGCCTTCGCGAGCGGAGCGTTCGGGTCGCGCTTGAGCTCGAGCGTGACGGTCGTCGACGCTCCGGCCGCGAGCTTCACCGACGAGGTCGCCTTGAGGAAGCCGGGTGCGCTCACTTCGATTTGGTGGTCGCCCGGGTCGGTCGGTAGCGCGACGCCGACGACGGTCGCCGCCACGTCCTTGCCGTCGACCTTGAGCTTGAGGTCGGCGTCGTGCGGCGCGTTCACGACGAGCCGCATGCTCGGAATGCGCGGCTTCACGTCGCGCAGCGTGTTCGCGGCGCTGTCGTACGCTTGCTCGAGCGCCGGCGTCGCGTTCTCGGGGAGCGGCTCGCGCAAGAGCTTGCGGAGCGATTCGCTGCCTTCGACCCAGCGTCCCACCTTCACCTGACATTCGCCGAGATAACGCAGGACGATCGGCGAGTGTTTGAGCTTCTCGGCGCGCTCGAGCTTGTCGACCGCGTCCGAGCACTGGTCGGCTTGCGCGAGCTTCACGCCGTCGACGGCGAGCTGGCGAGCCGCGGCGGTTTCGGCGGCTTCGTCGCCCTCGGCGTGCGCGACGCGGGGCACACAGAGCGCGCTGCCGAGCGCGAGCGACGCTACGAGAGTCGAACGCGATGACCATGTGAGCTTGTGTGCGTTCATCGGGATCCTTGTCGTTGAAGTCGAAACCGTCACCCCGACCAACGACCTCTGCGCGAGCGGCATTAAGTCTTCGTCTCTTTTTTGGACGCACCCACTTTTGCGCTCGGGGAACCGGCCGTTGGGGTGCTCCGAACCCGAAGGGCCATTTCTCGAACACGGAGCTTCGCCATGTCGCGTCACCCCAATACCCACCTCTTCGCACCCTTGGTGCTGCTGTGCGGACTTGGAAGCGCCGCGTGCAACTCCCTCACGAAGCTCGATCAGTATCGCGTCGGATCGCCGACCGCGACCGAGCCCGAGGCGGCCTGCGTTTCGAACCAACAGTGCACCGACGACGCGACCAAGGCGGCGGGCTCGAGCGACGCCGTCGCGGCCGTGTGCGTGCAGGCGAGCGGCAAGTGCGTGCCGCTCCTCAGTGACGACTGCACCACCATCACGGGCGACTACACGAGCGACGACGCGATCGTCATCGGTTCGCTCTTCAGCACGGTCGGCGCGCAAGCCGCGACGAACATCGAACGCCAGCAGAGCGCCATGCTCGCGGTTTCGCAGATCAACGACGTGGGCGGCGTGCCGTCGAGCACGGACGTCCCGCGCAAGCTCGTCATGGTGTCGTGCGACGAATCGACCGACTTGATGCGCGTGAGCGATCACCTCGTGAACGAGCTCCACGTGCCGGCCATCGTCGGCCCGAACACGAGCCAGGACACGCTCGACCTCTCGACCTCCGTCTCCGTGCCCGGCGACACGGTGGTGATCTCGCCGACCGCCGTCGCGTCGAGCATCGGCGCGCTGCTCGACAACGACCTCACCTGGCTGATGGTGCCGACCGACGTGCAGCGGGCGCCGCTCATGATCAGTCAGATCAACGTGCTCGAGACCAGCCTGAAGGCGGCGCGCAGCGAGGACAGCATCAAGCTCGGCATCGTGTACCGCAACGACGCGCTCGGCATCGGTACCCGCACGTCGCTGAACGGCCTGGTGCTGAACGGCAAGCCGCTCTCCGACTCCGTGAACCTCGGCAACAACGTGCACATCAACCCGTACGATTACACGGCGGACAACCAGGATCCGATCGTGCAGGAGTACCTCACGTTCCTGCCCGACATCATCGTGCTCGCCGGCACGGCCGAGGCCGTCACGAAGGTGATGAACCCGCTCGAGGCCGCGTGGCCCGCCAACGCGCCGCGCCCCGCCTACGTGCTCATCGACTCCGTCAAGGTGCCCGACCTCATCACCGCCGTCACCGGCAACGACGACCTCCGCACGCGCATCCGCGGCACCGGCGTCACGCCGTCGCCGATGTCGGCTCCCGTCTACGACGCGTTCAAGGTCGATTATCAGGTCGCGTATCCGAACAGCGCGATGGTTTCCGGCATGGGCCCGGCTTACGACGCCACGTACGCGATTGCGTTCGCGCTCGCGGCGAAGATGGACGAGCCGATCTCGGGCACGAGCATCGCCGAGGGGCTGCGCATGCTCGGCAGCGGCGACACGATGGAAATCGGCGCCACCAAGGCCACGACGGCTTTTCAGCGCCTCGCGGCGGGTCAGAGCATCGACGCGCTCGGCACGTACTCCGCGCTTTCGTGGAGCATGGACGGCACGGTCGTCGGCGGCACGCTCGAGATGTGGTGCATCGCCGGACCGAGTGCGAAGCCCGCCTACGGGAGCTCGGGGCTCACCTTCGACATCATGAGCGGCACCCAAGCGGGCCAGTACATGCAGTGTAATTGAGCGCCGAGCCGGAGATCTCAACCGAGGAGTCCATGAGTTCAACACCGAGGAAGGTCGAGTCGAAACCCACGCGGGCGCGCTCGCTCGTCACGAAGAGCACGCCGTCGCCGGTCTCGGAGCCGCAGCCGCTCACGCTGCCGTTCGCGCCGGGCGACGTCATCGGCGAAAAGTACGAGGTGGTGGGAGTGCTCGGCTCGGGCGGCGTCGCGTACGTGATTTCGGCGCTGCACCTCGAGCTCGGCGAGATGGTGGCGCTCAAGTTCTTACGACCCGAATCGCTCGAGCACGAGGACGTGGTCGCGCGCTTCGCGAGCGAGGCGCGTGCCGTGGCGCGCATCAAGAGCGAGCACGTCGCGCACGTGTTCGACGTGGGCACGCTGCCGGACGGCGCGCCGTTCATCGTGATGGAGTACCTCGAGGGCAAGGATCTCGCGGACACGCTCGCCGAGAAGCGCAAGCTGCCGATCAAGGTCGCCGTCGATTACGTGCTCCAGGCGTGCGAAGCGCTCGCGTGCGCGCACGCGGCCGGCATCGTCCACCGCGACATCAAGCCTGAAAATCTCTTTTTGACGCAGCAGGCCGCGAGCGTCGAGTGCATCAAGGTGCTCGATTTCGGCATCTCGAAGAGCGCCATGGCCGGCTTCGAGCCCGCCGGGCGCCGCTTCGCGCAAACCATGCTGCCGATGGGCACGCCCGGCTACATGTCGCCCGAGCAGATCCGAGCGTGCGGCACGGTCGATGCGCGCACGGACATCTGGGCGCTCGGCTGCGTCCTCTCCGAGCTCATCACCGGCGCGACCGCGTTCCACGCGCCCACGTTGCTCCAGCTCGGGGCGGCGATCCTCGAACGCGAGCCGATTCCGCTGCGCAAGGGCGCTCCGGACGCGCCCGCGGAGCTCGAGGCCATCGTGATGAAGTGCCTGCAGAAAGATCCGGACCAGCGTTACCAGGACGTGGCCGAGCTCGCGGCCGCGCTCTATCGCTTCGGACCGCGGCGCTCGCGCATTTCGGCCGAGCGCTGTCATCAGGTGTTGAAGGGCCGGAGCGGCATCGTGATCGAGTTCAACAGCGTTCCACCGCCGTCGCTCGGCGGCTCGACCCCGCTCCCCGTCTCGAGCATGGGCCCGACGGTGAACTCGACGCCCGCCCTCGGGCTCGGCCCGGCTTCGGCGGAGCTCGGCGCCGCGAGCCTGCTCGACGTGCCGTTCGCGCGCAAAAAACGCGGAAAAACCCTGCTCGCCGGCGCCGTCGTGGCGCTCGCCGTGCTCGCGGGCATCGCGCTCGGGGTCGCTCCGCACGCGGCGAACAAGACCGCGGCCGTCGCTCCCCCGGCTGCACCCACGCTCACGGCCCCGGCCGTCACCGCGCCGGCAGCCGCACCGATCGATCACACGCCGTCGCGCTCCGCCGCCCCCGCCGCCCCCGCCGCCGACGCCGCGTCCGTGGACGCGCCGGCCCCCGTTGCTGCCACGGGCGCGCGCCCTCACGGCAAGCCGGCGCGCGCGCCACGCGTCGCGCCCGCGCCGGCCGCACGCCAAGAAGCCGCCGTCCCTTCGGCGAAGCCGAAGGCGATCGTCGCGAAGCGCCCGGGCCTCGACGATTCCGAGCCCGACGTCGGCTACTAGCAACTAGCGCACCGAGAGCGTGAGCAGCGTCGGTTGAACCACGCGTCGCCGCGCACGTGCTCGCGGTCACTCACTGCAACTTGCCTGCAGCGCGCTCCTTGCCTGGCAGTGGGCCGCTCTCGGCACCATAATTAGGAACGACGCCCGCACTCGGTGCAACGCGTGCACCGGGGCGAACGCCGGGTCTCCGAAGCAATCCCTACCAGGCGGGGGGAAGGAGCAGCGTGTGGCCAGCGTCAGTCATGTTCGTCTTGCCGACGGCAGCGGTGGAGTTTCGTCCAGCCTCGCGCCGATCAAGCGCACTCACCTCGAACACAGCACGGGCCGGGCGACGGTCCTCGTCGGGCTATTTCTGAGCATGTCTCTCGGCGGCGGCGTGGCGCTGCTCGGAGAGTCACCGCTCGGGGCCCTCCTCGTTTTTCTCGCGTTGCCAATCATGGTGGGCGTGCTCTGCGTCGCGTGGATGCGACCGCCGAGCGGCTCCCCCGAGCACCATCCACGCATCGATCGGCTCCTCGACGACACCTCGCCGTAAGTCGAGCGTCGTCGTCGACCGAAACCGCGGCGCCGCGCACGCGCCGTCACGTCGTTCAGGCGAAGCTGCGCGCCGCGATCAGCGTGGCGACGAGCGGGACGGCGACGCTCGACACGCCGACGAGCGTCGTCAGGTACCCGCCGAGCACCGCGCCCAACGTGAACGTGATGACCGCGGACGCCATCAGCTTGAGGTGCGGAAACGTGCTCGGACGCGCGTGCGTTTCTTCGTGCCGCGCGCGCGAGAAGCGGAGCGCGAGCAAATCCACGACGTCGAACACGAGTTGCATCAGGTTCCCGGTCATCACCGTGGTCGGGCACGCGTGGGCCAGGGCCTCGCGGCGGAGCGAATTTTGAAACGCCATCGCGGCCACGATGCTCGCCTCGCGCAGCGCGAAGACCACGCTCGACGTGGGTCCCTGCGCCGTCCCGAAGAAGCCGGTCGCCGCGCAGATCGCGAGGGAGCCCGCCATCAGCGCGAAGAGCGCGCGCGTTCCGGACTTGCCCCGGGTCTTGCGCGAGCGCGCGACCAGCGCCCCGACGAACAAGGCGAGCACGAACGTCGGGAGCATCGCGATGCGACTCGCGTGACTCGGGTGATGGCCGGCGGTGAGCATCGCCGTGAGGCCGATGATTTCGCCGGTGACGTGCGCCGGAAACATCCCCATCAGAGTGAGGACGCCGACGGCGTCGATGTAGCCCGCCGTCCCACACAAGAGCCCGATCGCGAGGCGATCGTCGGCGCGCCGCTCGCGGATCAGGCTGTGCGGATTCGCGAGGAACGAAGCGTCGGGAGCGAAACTCGTACGCAGCGAAACGAGCGCGAGTTCTTTCGCTTCGCTGTCCGTTCGCCTCGCCGGCATGACGCTCGATGCGCCCATCCGCACCCCGAACGGCGCGGGCTCGGCGGTCATTAGCCTCGGTATCAACATGAGACGCGAGCGCGCGTATACGCGGCCTCGTCCGAAGAAAAAATCGAGGGACCGGCGGGGCGCCCTTCACCGCACCATGACGTTCTGGGGCAGGCTCGTACGCTCGCGCGACGACGGCATGTGCACGCAGCCGTGCAACGGTGAAGCAAGCATTGAGTCATCCCGGCGGACGTGGCAATTCGTCTCACGTCGCCTCACACGCGGCGTGGTATCGGGAAGGACGTTCGCCGAGAGAGAATCCATGCCGGAGTCCGTCGACTCTCGCGCCGAAGTCGCCCCCGCGACGTCGTTCTTGGACGGCGGCGGTGAGCTCGGCGCACTGCTGCGCGCGTACGACTTTTCGACGACGCCGCTCGGTCCGCCGGCGTCCTGGCCGCGCAGCTTGAAGACGGCGGTGCGCATCATGCTCACCTCCCGCCAGCCGTTTTGGCTCGGCTGGGGCCCCGAGCTCACCTATCTCTACAACGACCCCTATCGTTCGATCATCGGCGGCAAGCACCCGCACGCGCTCGGCCGGCCCTTTCGCGAGGTCTGGCGCGAGATTTTCGACATCGTGGGGCCGATGGCCGAGCGCGTCCTCACGCACGACGAGGGCATCTACCTCGAAGCGCAGCTCCTCATCATGGAGCGCCACGGCTACCAGGAAGAGACGTACTACACGTTCTCGTACAGCCCGATCCCCGGCGACGACGGCGTCACGGCGGGCCTCATCTGCGCGAACACGGACGACACGCAGCGCGTGGTCGGCGCGCGGCAGCTGCGCACGCTGCGCGAGCTTTCGGCGCAGGGGGCTCGCGCGCGCACGCGCCGCGAGGCGTGCGCGTGGAGCGTCGAAGCGCTCGGCTCGAACCCGCAAGACCTGCCGTTCGTGTTGGTTTATTTGACCGACGCGACCGCCGACGCGCCGGCGCTCGCCGCGTCCACGCCGGGCACGAGCGCCCTCGAAGACTGCGCGGGCTGGCCGTGGCAGCGCGTGCTCGAGACGCAGAAGCCCGAGCTCGTCGAGCTCGCCGGGCGCCCCGGGCCGCTGCCGACGGGGGCCTGGTCGCGCCCGCCGTCGGTCGCCGTGGTGTTGCCGCTCGCGGGGAGCGGTGCGACGGGGCGGGCCGGCGTGCTCGTCGCCGGTCTGAGCCCGGTCCGTCGCTTCGACGACGCGTATCGCGGCTTCCTCGATCTCATCGCGCACCAGCTCTCCGGCAACGTGGTGAACGCCGAAGCCTACGAGCAGGAGCGCAAGCGCGCCGAGGCGCTCCTCGCGCTCGATCGCGCCAAGACCGAGTTCTTCAGCAACGTGAGCCACGAGTTCCGGACGCCGCTCACGCTCATGCTCGGCCCGCTCGCCGACACGCTGACGCAGTCGGTCGCGCTCGCCGAGCCCGATCGGGCTCGGCTCGAGCTCGCGCACAAAAATTCGCTCCGCCTGCTCAAGCTCGTGAACACGCTGCTCGACTTTTCGCGCATCGAGTCGGGGCGCGTCGACGTGTCCTACGAACCGACCGATCTCGGCACGTTCACGGCCGAGCTTGCCAGCGTCTTTCGCTCCGCGGTCGAACGCGCCGGTCTCGCGCTCGTCGTCGATTGTCCGCCGCTCGGCGAGGTGGCCTTCGTCGATCGCGAGATGTGGGAAAAAGTCGTCTATAACCTGCTCTCGAACGCCTTCAAGTTCACCTTCGAGGGCGAGATCCGCGTCGTCGTGCGCCACGCGGAGGACGGCGCGATGCTCGCGGTCAGCGACACCGGCACCGGCATTCCGCCCGCCGATCTGGCGCACGTCTTCGAGCGCTTTCATCGGGTCGAGGGCGCGCGCGGCCGCAGCATCGAGGGCAGCGGCATCGGGCTCGCGCTCGTTCGCGAGCTCGTGCGCCTCCACGGCGGCCAGGTCGGCGTCGAGAGCGCGCTCGACCGCGGGAGCACCTTTCGCGTCCACGTGCCGCTCGGCTTCGGCCATCTTCCGGCCGAGCGCATCCGCGCGCCGCGTTCGCTCGGTTCGACCACGCGCAGCGCCGCCTACGTGGACGAGGCTCTCGGCTGGCTGCCGCCGGAGGAACCCGCGCGTGAATCCACGCGCCCCGA
The DNA here is from genome assembly GCA_035499895.1 of Polyangiaceae bacterium. GTDB lineage: Bacteria > Myxococcota_A > Polyangia > Polyangiales > Polyangiaceae > PMG-095. Next base: position 18,395 of record DATJXW010000023.1, read on the forward strand.
CCTGCCGCAGGCGTCGCGCGCCGACGGCTCGCGTCCGCGGATCCTGCTCGCCGAGGACAACGCGGACATGCGGCAATACCTCACGCGGCTCCTGCGCGAGACGTACGACGTGGAAGCCGTCGGCGACGGGCGCGCCGGACTCGAGGCAATCCGCGAGCGCCCGCCCGACCTCGTCTTGACCGACGTCATGATGCCGGGGATGGACGGCTTCGAGCTCCTGGCGGAGCTCCGCGCCGACGAGCGGCTCGAGCGCATTCCCGTCGTGATGCTGTCGGCGCGCGCGGGGGAGAGCGCTCGCGTCGAGGGCATCCGTGCCGGCGCCGACGACTACCTCGTGAAGCCGTTCGGAGCGCGCGAGCTCTCGGCGCGCATCGCCGCGCGGCTCGAGGTGAGCCGGCTCGAGCGCGATCTCGACGCGCGCCGCGCCGAGCTCGCGCAAAGCGAGGCGCGGCATCGCCGTATTTTCGAGAGCACCGCCGTGTCGATTTGGGAGCGCGACTATCGGCAGGTGCGTGCGGCGCTCGACGAGCTCCGCGCGGCGGGCGTCGCCGATTGGCGCTCGTATTTCGCCGAGCGTCCGGACGAGCTCGAGCGGGTGAGCGCTCTCGCCCGCACGCTCGACGTGAACCCCGCGACGCTCAAGCTCTTCGGCGCCCGCGACAAGGAGGAGCTGATGCCGGCGCTGCCGGCGCTCTTCACCCCGCAATCGAGCGAGATTTTCCGCGAGGAGCTCGTCGCGTTCGCCGAAGGTCGGACCGGGTTCGAGGCGGCGGCGCGCCTGCGCGGGCTCGACGGGCGCGAGTTCGACGGCCTCGTTTCCGTGGCCTTCCCCGCGGACCATCGCTACGACGCCGTGCTCGTTTCACTCATCGACATCACGGAGCAGAAGGTCGCGGAACGCTCGCTGCGCGAAGAGGCGCGCACGCTCGAGATCCTGAACCGCGTCGGACGCGTGCTCACGGCCGAGCTCGAGCTCGAGCACATCATGCAGGCGGTGACCGACGCGGCCACGGAGGTCTCGGGCGCCGCGTTCGGCGCGTTCTTCCACAACGTGCGGAACGAGCTCGGCGACGCGTACCTGCTCTACACGCTCTCGGGCGCGCCGCGCGAGGCCTTCGCCAAGCTCGGCACTCCGCGCAACACGCCGATTTTCGCGCGCACCTTCGACGGCGAGGGCCCGCTCAGGCTCGCCGACGTGACCAAAGACCCGCGCTACGGCACGCTCGGCCCGCACTACGGGATGCCCGCCGGGCATCTGCCGGTGCGGAGCTACCTCGCGGTGCCCGTCGTCTCCCGCGACGGCAAGGTGATCGGCGGCTTGTTCTTCGGTCACCCGGAGGCCGACGTGTTCACCGCGCGCGCCGAGCGTCTCGTGAGCGGACTCGCTTCCCACGCGTCCGTGGCGCTCGACAGCGCGCGCCTCTACGGCCAGCGCGCCGAGCTCGTCGAGCAGCTCCGCGAGAGCGACCGCCGCAAGGACGAGTTTCTCGCGACGTTGGCGCACGAGCTCCGCAATCCCCTCGCGCCGCTCA
>DATJXW010000024.1:0-2462 GCA_035499895.1 Polyangiaceae bacterium
AGGCCGGGCGGTTCGCGGCGAGCACGCGCCCGAGTGAGTCGCGGATCACGCCGCGCGTCGTCGCCAGAAACCCCTCGCGCACGATGTTCCGGCGGGCCTGAGCCCGGTGCACGTCGCCTTCGACGAGCTGGAGCAGCACGAGACGACCGATGAGCGCCATGAACGCGACCACGACCGCCAGCACCATCCAGCGGTAGCGACGGCGAAATTCGCCGACGTCGGAGCGTTGGACGAAGAGACGCACGGCTCAGCTCTCCGGCGCGCGCGCGGGCGCGGCGCTCTGACGCAGGCGCTGCGCCAGGCGAAAAACCGGCAGCGAGCAGAGCGCCGTCGCCAGCGAGCGCGGGATCACGACGCTCGCGACCTCGACCGGGCGGCGATTGTCCCCGCCGAACACGGCGAGCAGGATGAGCACCATCGCGCCCTCGACGAGCGAGAACGCGAGCGCGAGCGAGATGCGCGGCAGAGCCGTCTGCGCGGTGAGCCTCACGCCCGCCACGCGCGCGAGCCACCAGATGGCGACGGAGATGAACGTGAAGAGCCCGACGGGCGCCCCGCTCAGGAGATCCTCCGCGTAGCCGATGCCGAACGCGAGCAGGGCGCCCTTCGGCATCGACGGCTCGTGCACGCCGAGAAACACGACGAGCGGCAAGACCAAGCTCGGCGTGATGCCGTGCACGAAGCGCGGACCAATCAGGCTCCCGAGCGGCCCGAGGAGCCGGAAGAGATTGCTCTGGATCAGGAGCAAGAGCACCGCGACGCCGAAATAAGCCGTGCTGCGCATGCGCTCGCTCCGCTCACCGTTTCGCGCGCGGCGGCCGCGCTTGCGGCTCGCGCTGATCGCACTCGCTCGTGTCGGTCAATACGACGAGCACCTCTTCGAGTCGCGAGAAGTCGACGGAAGGCTCGGCCTCGACCGTCTGGTAAATGCCGAAGTCGCGCCGGAGCACCTTCGAGACGCGCGCCACCGGAATGCCTTTGGGGAAGCGGCAGCCGACGCCGCTCGTCACGAGCAGGTCGCCCACTTCGACCAGATCGGTGCGCGGCACGTACTCGACGCGGACGGCGTACTTCGAGCGGTCGCCCGAGCCTCGCACGAAGCCGCGCGCGCCCGTGCGCTCGACGACGACATCGACGCCGAAGCCGCTATCCACCGTGAGCTCGACGTCGGCGTCGTGACCCGCGACGCGGAGCACCGTGCCGACGGCGCCGTCGAGCGAAATCACGGGCATGTTCGGCCGGATCTCCGCGTTCGGCGCATCGATCGTGAGGTGCCAGACGCGAAAGTATTCGGTCGTGTCCTTGGCGACGACGAGCGCGCTCACGGTCTCGTGTTGGACCGTGTCGCGCAGGCCGAGCAGACGGCGCAAGCGGCGGTTCTCCGCCTGCGTGTCGGCGAGCTCGCGCTGCGCCGCGCGGAGGCGCGCGTTTTCGTAGACGAGCCGATCGTTGTCGGCCTTCACGTCGACCAAATACACGTACTGGCCGAAAATGCCGGAGATGCCGCGCGAGAGCGCCGCGGCGGCGTATTGAAACGGCGCCGCGACCCGCAGCACGATGCGATCGACGGCGTTCAGCTGTTCGGGCTTGCGGATGCTCGAGCGCAGGAAGAAGAAGGGCAGCGCGAGCAGGAACACCACGAGACCGGTGTCGCGCAGTCGCTTGAAGAGCGACATGGCTTAGCCGATCGCTACTTCCTTCAAGAGCTCGATGTGATCGAGCGTTTTGCCGCTGCCGAGGACGACCGCGCTGATCGGGTCGTCGGCGACCATGACCGGCAACCCCGTCTCTTCGCGCAAGAGCACGTCGAGGTTCTTGAGAAGCGCGCCGCCGCCGGTGAGCACGATGCCCTTGTCGACGATGTCCGCGGCGAGCTCGGGCGGCGTGCGCTCGAGCGCGAGCAACACCGATTCGACGATCGCGTTGATCGGCTCCGCGAGCGCCTCGCGCGTCTCCTCCGAGCTCACGAGCACGGTCTTCGGCACGCCGGCGACCATGTCGCGGCCCTTGACCTCCATCGTGAGCTCCTGATCGAGCGGATGCGCGTTGCCGATCGTCATCTTGATGCGCTCGGCCGTCTGCTCGCCGATCGCCATGTTGTACTTGCGCTTCATGTACGCGACGATCGCCTCGTCCATCTTGTCGCCGCCGACGCGCACGCTCTGTGAGTAGACGATGCCCGCGAGGGAAATCACGGCGACCTCGGTCGTGCCGCCGCCGATGTCGACCACCATGTTGCCGCTCGGCTCGGTGATGGGCAGACCCGCGCCGATCGCCGCCGCCATGGGCTCTTCGATCAGGTAGACCTCGCGCGCGCCGGCGCTCTCGGCGCTCTCCTTGACGGCGCGCTTCTCGACCTCGGTGATGCCGAACGGGACGCAGATGAGGATGCGCGGCTTCACCAGGGTGCGCCGGCTCGGCGCCCGCGTGATGAAGTAACGCAGCATGGCTTCGGTGATTTC
>DATJXW010000025.1:0-11861 GCA_035499895.1 Polyangiaceae bacterium
ACGGCGCCGAAAACGCTCTCGCCCCTGACGTGCCTCGACGCGGCGCCGCGCGCATGCGATCAAATCCTTGGTCGTTGAGCTTTCCCACCCGGCTCCATCATCCTGACGATCGGTGGCTCCATGAGGGTGGCGAGTGGCACCAGAGCAGCCGGCGCCGGTAACGCTGAGTCGTGCGGTAGCCCTTGCGCACGCCGTCGATCGGCTCGGTGAAAGGCCGTCGGCACGTGCTGCACGCGAAGCGGCGTTTCTTCACCCAGAGCACGACCTCGCCCGCCCGCAGCGGCTCGTCGCGTAGCTTCACCCAGCGACGGTCGTACACGCTCTTGGACGGCGTCGCACACCGCGGGCACACCTCCATCAGGCTCACCTTTTCCGCGAACAATTCCGTCCCGCCGCCGCTCCTCGGGCGCACGTCGAGCAGCAGCAATTCCGGCAGCACCAGGTATCGGCTAAGACCCTCTAGGGCCATGTTCGTCCTCCGGTTCGTGTTTGAGTCGGCAAACCCAAACTACTGAACCCGGGGCCGGACGTGGCCCTACCTCCCGCTACCCACCATCAAGCGACGAGAGCCAGTTGGGGAGCTACGCGCCGTCGAGTAGCGCGGTCAGCGCGTCGCGCAGCGGTGCGAGGTCGTGGGTCACGACATCCCAAGCAATGTTCAGATCGACTCGAAAATAGTCATGGATCAAGCGATCGCGCAACCGGATTGCCCGGGCACATAGTCGACGCGCCACGGAGCCAAACACGCGGATGTTCCTAATTCCAAAACGCTCGCCAAGAGCGCGCAGCTGTGCCGCCACTTCCGCCGACGGCATGGTCGGAATCGCTCCCAAGCCGCGAGGCGCGACTCGTGTCGAAGTCGGTGATGCGGCGCCGGTCCTTGCTGACGCTGATTGCGAGCGCGGGCTTCGTGACGGAGGCTCCGGTCTTGCTCGCGGCAGGGACGCGCAGCGTCGTGGTGCAGCCACTCGGGCCAGGGAGCGCCGCCCCGGCCGCGTTGGTGGGAAGCTCGCTCGCCGCGCTGTACGACGTTGATGTGCGGGTCGCGAACGTCATGCCTTTACCTGCCACCGCCTTTTACGCGGCGCGTGGCCGTTATCGGGCCGAGAAGCTCCTCGAGAGCCTGGCGGCGTTGCACGAGAGCGCGTTCCGAGTGCTGGGCGTGACGGCCGCGGACATCTCCACCACCAAGGGTCGCGTGGCCGATTGGGGGATCCTCGGGCTAGCGAGCATCGATGGGCGCGCGTGCGTGCTCTCGTCGTTTCGCTGCCGGCGGGGCGCGCGTGATGCTCGTCACGCCGCCGAGCGGCTCGGCAAGACGGCCGTTCACGAGCTCGGTCACACCTTCGGTCTCGAACATTGTCCGACGCGCGGTTGCCTGATGCACGACGGGGAAGGAACGGTGCTCACGACCGACGGCGAGCGTGACCTCTGCTCCGCCTGCCGAGCCCTCCTTGCCGCGCACGGATTTCTGCGCGCGAACGCCCGAAGCCCGTGGGCTTGAAACGCCGCAGCGAGCGCACACGATAGAGCCACTCTCCATCTCTAGGGTTCTGCATCCTCGGGGAATTTTTGCGCGCAGCAAGCAGGGCAGATACCGTGTGAAAATGCGACCTTCGCGTGGCGTGTGACGTACGTCTCTAGTTTCGCCCACGTGCCCGAGTCTTCGCGGATGGCTTTGCAATACATGCAGATGGGCAAAAGCCCCTCGAGAGTTCGGACGTTCTCGAGCGCCTGTTGCAGGTCCGACACGAGACGTTCGTTTTCGGCAAGCGCGATGCGCAAGCTTTCTTCGGTACGCTTGCGCGCGTCGACATCGACGAGCACGCCGGCGACCCGGCGCGGTCGGCCGTCGGCGGCGTATTCCGCGACCTTGCCGCGCTTCTCGACCCAGAGCCAGCGACCGTCCGCGTGCCGAGCCCGACACTCGATGATGAACGGGACACCGTCGCGGAACCCGGCTGCCATCGCCTCGAGGCATGCAGCACGCTCCTCGGGGTGGATTCGGTCGCTGAACGCGGCGAGCGTCGGCTCAATTTCGCTCGGCACGAGGCCGAAGATCTCGCCCCAGCGCGCGTTCCGCTCGGCGTGGCCCGTGACGAGGTCCAATTCCCAAGTGCCGACGTTCGCGCCTTCCATCGCTTCGCCGAGGCGGCTCGCCATCAGCTTCATTTGCTCGCGGGCTTGTCGGAGCTCGGTGATGTCGACGAAGGTGGTGACGACGGCGGAGGGAGCACTCGACTTTTCGCGCAAGACGACCGACGTGCTGCGCACCCACGCCCAGGTGTCGTCCGGACGCCGAACACGAAGCACCTGAGTTTGTTGGGACTGTCCCGTCCTGACGGCTCGGAACGCGCCTCGTTCTTCCGGTGGCAGCGAGCTCCCGTCCTCGCGGGCCAACTGCCAGGGATACTCCAACGTGCGTCCCTCGATCTCCCCGCGGGGCGTGCCCAAGATGCGGGCCGCCGCTTCGTTGCAGGTCATGATCGCACCCTGCGGCACGCTCCAGAGCAGGATGCCCTCGTGGATCTCTCGCATCACGCTGTGCAGGACTTGGTCGTCCGCGTCTCTGACCATGCAGCGAGAATACCGCGAACGACGAGGTCGAGCTCGCGTTTCACCGCCGGGGGTTATTGGATCGGACTCAGCCCCACTCGATGCGCAAGACCGTGAGGTCGCCGGGGCGGAGCGACTCGGCGTGGACGAGCCGCACGGTCACGTCCGTGGCGAGGAGTTCGACGCCGGCTGCGTACATGCCGAGCAGGGCGTGCCTGAAGTAGGTGATCTCGAGCAACGGGCTCCGCGCGATCTCGACGCGCGCGACGCGCTCGGCGAGGCGGATCAGCCGGATGCCGCCGCCGCGATTCAGGCGTGCCTGGAGGCTGTCGCCGCGACGGAGCAGCACCCACGGTGTGATGCCGACGCCCCGCGCCGCCGTGACGATCATGCGTAGAAAGGTCTCGTGGATGCGCTTCGAGACGGCTTTGCCGATCGCGATTTGCTCGTCGCGCGTGAGCCCGAGCGCGTCGCAGGCGCGGTAGTGCGCGGAAGCGACTTCGAGGTCGAGCCATTCCCCCGCCACGCAGTTCAAGATGGTGTCCCGGTGCGGCGAACGCTGGAGCGCGTCGTAACGCTCGAAGAGCTTGTGTTCGCGGAGCGAGGCGAGCGAAGACGTGATGAGCGTGCTCCGCACCGCCGTCGTCGGCTCGAGCGGTTCTGGAAAGTCGAGTAAAACCGTGCCTTCGAGCATTGCCGCGCCGTCCGTCCCGCGCCGCATCCAAAGCTAGCGCCTCTCCAAGAATCCTTTGCCTTCGAATATCGCCGGCATCGCCTTTTCGATGCGCGCCACCCGCGTCGCGGGCTGCTTGGCTGCACCGAAATGGTGGAGATAACTGCGCTGCCGGCCGGGGGTCAGCGCCTCGAAGGCGCGCTTGAAGCGCGGATTTTTGCGAAATCGCTCCGTGAGCTCGACGGGAACCGGAAAATCCGAGGTCTTTTTGGGCTCGAGCCGCAAGCCGGACTTTTCGACGGCCATGGCTTCACGCACGTACGCTTTGATCGTCGCCGCCTTCGCCTTGATCGCCTGCACGCTCGTGAACTTCATGACCCGCCCGGCCTGCACGGTACCGAGCTGCACCAGCACCTTCTTCGGGTCTTTCAAGAGCGCCCCCTGAAAGAAGCCGAGCGCGAAGTAGTCCTTGAAGCCTTGCAGGATGACGACGTTCTTCCCACCGAGCGTGTAGGTCGGCTTACCCCACTTGCACTCTTCTTCGAGCGCGAGACCCTCGAGCACGCGCCGCATCTCCGCGATCTCCGCGGACCATCTGTCTTTGTACGCCATCTCCATGCGAACACTCCGTGTGCGAGCCGCGCGCCCGTCGTCACGAACGCCCGAGGACGCGGACGAGCGTCGCCGCGAGGACGGTGAGGGGAGTCGGCTTCTCGAGGACCTCGCGAATACCGAGCGCACGCGCGGAATCGCGCGAGTCGGCTTCGAGGTGGCCGCTCATGAGCACGATCGGCAGCGAAGGGTTTTGGCGCAAGAGCTCGCGCGAGAGTTCGAGTCCGTTCATGCCCGGCATCGACAAATCGGTGAGGACGGCGTGAAAATCCCGCGGGGACGCCGCCATCAGGCGAAGCGCTTCGGCCGCGCTCGTCGCGCTCGTCACGCGAAACCCGAGACGCTCGAGCCCGACCTTCGATGATCGAACGATGGCGGGTTCGTCGTCGACGACGAGAACGTGCTCACCGGCGGCCCGGGGCTCCACGGACGATGCGCCGGCGCGGCCCGTCGCCGTCTCCGCAAGCGCGGGGAACTCGACGACGAAGCGCGTCCCGCGGCCGAGCTCGCTCTCCACCGAAATGGTCGCTCCGTGATCGCGCACGATGCCGTGAACGACCGAGAGCCCGAGTCCCGTGCCTTCACCCGGCTGTTTCGTCGTGAAGAACGGCTCGTAGAGTCGCGCGAGCGTTTCCGGGCTCATGCCGACGCCCGTGTCCTCGACGATCAGCCGGACACGGCGCTCGCGCGAGTTTTCCGCCGGCCCGCCGGACTCGAGCGTCTGCACGCGAACGGCGAGCGTTCCCCCGCGGGCGCTCAGCGCGTGCGCGGCGTTCGTGCAGAGGTTCATGACGACTTGATGGATCTGCGTCGCGTTGGCGAGGATCGGGGGCGTGGAGGCCTCGAGGACGAGCTCGACTCGAATCGACTTCGAGAACGACGAACGCAAGAGCCGCATCACCTCCTCGACGACGAGCGGGAGCGACGTCTGCGTGCGATCCTGGCTCTGCCGCCGGCTGAACGTCAGAATGCGGCTGATGAGGTCGCGCGCGCGTCGATGGGCGAGCGCGACCTCCTCGAGGTGCTCCTTCACGACTTCCGCGCGATCGGCGTCGAGCCGCGCGAGCTCGGCGTAGTTGATCGCCGCGGTCAAGAGGTTGTTGAAGTCGTGGGCGATGCCCCCGGCGAGCGTTCCGAGGGCCTCGAGCTTCTGGGCTTGGCGGAGCCGCGCCTCGAGCTCGGCGTACTCGCGCTCGGCCTGCAGGCGCGCCGTCACGTCCTCGAACGTGTTCATGATGCAACGCCGCCCGCCGAGCTCGATGAGATCGCAATTGCAGAGCGCGACGACGGTTTGGCCGTTCTTGTTCCGAAAATGAAGCTCGAGCGCTCGCACCTGTCCGGACTCGAGCATCTGCTGACGAAAGCGTTCGCGCTCGGACGGGTCGAGCCACAAATCGAGCTCGACCGAAGTGCGCCCAATCACCTCTTCCCGCTTGTAACCCGAGGTTTTCTCGAAGCCGGCGTTCACGTCCACGTAGCGCCCCGTCGCCAAATCCGAAATGGCGACGGAGTACGGCAACGCGCGAAACGCCACGGCGAACAGATTCTCCGAGTCATGCAGCGCCTGCTCGGCGGCGCGGCGCGAGGTGATGTCGCGCGCGAAGCCGAGGATGCGCGTGATCTGCCCGCTCGCGTCGCGCAAGGGAACGAGCCGCGTCTCGTAGCAGCGAGTTCCCGCGCCGAAATCGAGCTCTTGTTCGTATTCGATGGGGTGACCCGCCGCCACGCAGTCGCCGTAACGACGGACGACCGTCGTCGCCGCGAGCTCCGGCATGTACTCGTGAGGTTCGCGACCGACGATCGCCTCGAGCTCGCGACCGACGGCACGGACGGCGGCCGGATTGTAGGCTTCTTGGACGAAGCGACCGTCGCCCGTCACGCGCATCTCGAAGATCAAATCGGGACAGAGCTCGAAGAGCGCGGCGTCGCTCTCGATCCGACTGGTCTCCCGCGCGCTCGAGGGCACGGACTCGAATCTAGCCGAGGTGAGCCTCGGTCGATAGGCGCTCTAGGCTCAGAGACAGCTCTCGCCGTTGCAACCGGGTGCGGGCGCGCCGAAGCAGAGCCAGCTCCCGTTCGTGCACGTGGCCCTGCCGGCGGGATCGTTGCCGCAGCATTGGCTCACGTCCGAGCCGAAGCAAAGCGGGGCTTCGCCGCTGCAAGCGCCGCCGTCACCCGCTTGTCCGCCCGCTCCAGCCCCTGCTTGCCCGGCGTTGCCGCGCTCTCCCGCTTGGCCGCCGCCGCCGGCCGCTCCACCGTCCGCCAGGTCGTAACAGAGCTGACCGTCGCACCCGGGCGGCGTGATCCACGAATTGTCCGCCGTGCCGGCGCACAACCATTGGCCGTCTCGGCAAACCGCGCTCGGGTAGGGATCCTGCACGCAGCATCGTTCGGGATCGGTGCCGAAGCAGAGCGGCATCTCGCCTGTACAGTTCGAGGACCCGGCGGCACCTTGGCCGGCCTTCCCGCCGCCGGCTTTGCCGCCGTTCGTCGCCGAATCGCCGCCGGAACCGCCCTGGGCCGTGCTGCCGCCTGCGGGCGCGCCGCCGCCTTTCCCGGCGCCGGTCGTCGCGCCACCGGCGTGACCCGCGCTCCCGCCTTTGCCCGCGCCGGCGTTGCTTCCGCTCGTGCCGCCGGTCCCTCCGCTCTGCCCGCCATCCGTCGATGTTAGGTCCGTGCCGGAGCATCCGACGAGAATGCCGACGACGCCCCAAAAACTAAGACCCAGCGCCGATACCAAGTGAAGCGGGTGTTTCACGACGTCCGAATCTTAGCGCTCCACGGTCGTCGCTGCGAGCAGCGATCCGAAGCGAGCGGCGGCGCGTATCGACTGCGGTTTTCGATTCGAAGGGAGAAACCTCATGCCGATCATGATTCAAGCCGTCGTGCCGGGAATGACTCGAGAGCAGTACAACCGCATGTCCGAGCGAATGCTCGTCGAAATCAAGCGCCAGCGCGGGTTTCTGGCGCACGCGGGCATGCCCGTACCGGGCGGATTTCAGGTCGTCGAGTTCTGGGAATCGCAAGAAACGTTCGACGCCTGGATCAAGAATGCGGTGATGCCGGCCGCGACCGCCGCCGGGATCGCTCCTCCGATCCTGACGGTCATTCCGGCCGAACGCGTCGAGCGCGCTCCCGGTTGAAGCGAGCGGCGCGGCGACTCGCAACGCCGGGCAGCGGCTACTTCTTCACGCCGGGAACGCTCAGCGCTTCGAGCTCGCCCGGTTGGAACGTGAAGCGCTCGGTCCGGTCTTCTTTGCTTTCGACGGTGTGCGAAAGCAGCTCTTGAGCGAAGCGATCGCCGCGGTCGCGCGCACGTTGCACGTACGCGACCGCGGTGCCGAGCGCGACGATGGCTCGACGATGCCGCTTCGAGCGCAGCGCCTGCGCCGCCTGCTCGAGCAGGCCCGCCACTTCAGCTTGCCAGGGGAGATCCGTCATCAGCCGCGAGCGAGCGCGTCACACCATAGTACGCGCGCCCGCGGATCGGTGCCAACGGTGCCGATGTCGGTCTTGCCACCACCTCGCGGATGCAGCCGCTTCTCCGGCTCGCGCGCATGCGGCCGGGCGCGCGCGGCGTCAGCGCGCGTAGCGATACGCGGTGCGCGAGCTCAGTTGGTCGTCGTCGTCGAGCTTGTCGTAGCTCGCGAGCTGCGACGGATCGAGCACCTGGCCGAGCTTCTGCTCGGATTCGTTGCGCAGCGCGCGCACCTTCGCGCGCTGATCGTTGAACGACGCGGGCGCGCCGCCGTCGGGCGTCGCGAGGGCGTCTCGAACCTGATCGTAAAAGTCGTGCGCGATGGTCACGAGCTTGGCTTGCTGCTGGTCGTTCAGGTGAAGCTTGTCGACCAGGCCGCTCGCCCAGCGCGTCGCGGCGGCTTGGCGTTGTTCGGCGAGCTTCGCCTCGTGCTCGGACGCGTGCTCTTCCTCGACGCGCTGAACCACGTCGCGCACCGCCGCCTCGAACACCGGATCATCGACGACCCCTGCGGACGGCGTGGGCGCGGCGCGGGGCGCCGCGGCCGTGGCAACGGGCGCCGGCAAGGCGAGCACCGTGCGAGGCTGCGCGGCGAGTTGCGACACCGCTTGCTCGAGCGCGGCGACGCGCGGCGTGAGCTCGTCGGCGGAAGCGCCGCTCTCCGCCGCAATACGGGGCTGCGCGGGCCGCGTTGCGCGCCACACCACGGCGCCACCGCCGAGCGCGCCGGCCGCCGCAGCGACCGTCGCCACGCCGAGCCAGTGGAGCGCGCTCATGGAGGCTGCCACGCCGCTAGTCTACGACCGAACGCCGGAGAGTCTGCCCGCCGCGCGCCCGTCAGCGTCCGGCGGACATGAAAGAGCGTTCCATCAGGCCCGGTCCATGGGGGTCGGTGGCGTCAGCGGGATGCCCGGGTCAATCGGGCTCGGCGGAGGTACGGGACCGCGCGGAGCCGCGGGACCGGGCGGCGGCGCGTGCGGACGCTCCACGGGGGGACGCGCGGGCGGTTTCGCGGGCGGTGTCCGGTCGGGAACCTGAACCGGAGGCATTGCCGGCGGCTGCGGAGTCGGTTGCGACATGCACCGAACGAACGCAAGACGCGATCCAAGTTGCGCGCGCCCGGTCAGCGCTTGCGCCGCGGACGCGTCGGGCGGCGCGAATCATGAACGGCGAGCAAGCTCTGGAGGCCACGCCGGACGCGGCCGAGTTGCGCGTCGTCCACCCCGTTGAGCAGGTTGACGATTCGTCGCTCTTCCGCCCGGAGCGTACGGATCGGATCCGGGGTCGGAACGCCCGCGAGCAGGTGCTGGAGCGTCGAGCCCACGGTCGCTGCCACGCGCGCAGCGAGGACGAGGCTCAACGAGGCGAGCCGGCCGCCCTCGATGCGCGACACCGTTTCGACCGCAATCCCCGCGGCTTCGGCCACCTGCGCCTGGGTGAGCCCGCGCGAAAGGCGCCGCTCGCGGACCGCCGCCCCGAAGCCGGAGAGGAGCGGGAAGGGGCGCATGGCGCTCCGGTTTGTAGAGGAACGCCCGGTTTGCGCCCATGATCCATAAGTCTAGAACGGCATATGCTATATGGATCAACCTAGCGGCGCGCCCTCCATGGTCGCCGCCGGGGTCGGACATGATTTCACTGTGGATGGCGGCGGTTCTGCTCTCGATTGGACTCGTCGCCGCGTGGCTTTTTTCGGCGCGGCGTGCGGAGCGGCAACGCCGGCGCGAATCGCTGCGTCCGGGTTCGATCGTGCTCGTCCACACGCCCGATCACAAGGAGCTCGTCGCGCAGGTCATCTCACGCGGGCCGAGTCACTTTTGGATCGAGCTCGAACCGGGCGACACGCGCTGGTGGGTGCCGGTGACGGCCGTCGACCCCGCGCCGAAGCCCGTGGTCAGGCGTTGGATCGCCTTTCGCCAAGAGCTCGTCTTGCCCGAGCGCAAATGCTGAATCAAACGCGGACGCACAGCGAATGCGCGTCCGCGTCGAGCGGTGAGAGCGGGAGCCGCTTCAGGCGGTGCGTGAGCTCGACGCTCGGCCGCGCGTCGTCGATGCCGAGACCAGAGCCGGCGAGGATCGCCTCGTAAACCTGCGTGTGCAGGCCCGCGAAACCGTCGGAGAAGTCGACGCTCTCGCCGTCCACCAGCATCGAGCGGTGGGTGAAGCCGCGCGCGTCGAGCCCGGCGCGCTTAGCGTCCGCCGGATCGACCGAGAGAAACCAGCGCACGTTCGCGCGCTCGAGCTCGAGCGTGCCGGACATGCGCTTCTGATCCGACAGGTAAACGCGCTCGCGCCGCGCCGGACCGAAGAGCCAGAGCAGGAGATCGAACAGGTGGATGCCGATGTTCGTGGCGATGCCGCCGCTCTTCTCCGGATCGCCCTTCCACGACGCTTGATACCAGGGGCCGCGCCCGGTGAGGTAGGTGAGCACGACCTCGTGCGGGCCGTGCTCCGCGAGCAAACGCCGCCGGAGCTCGAGCAAGCGCGCATGGACGCGGAGCTGCAGAATCGTGAACACCCGCCGCTCGGTGCGCGCTTCGAGCGTGGCGAGCTCGTCGAGCGCGGCGGGCGCGAGGGTGAGCGGCTTTTCGCAGATGACGTGCGCGTGCTCGCGCATCGCGAGCCGGCAATGGTCGAGGTGGAGGTGGTTCGGCGTGCAGATCGAGACGTAGCTCAGCGTCTCGGCGCTCGGCCCGCGCTGGCGCCGGCGCAAGAACGCGGAGAACGCGGTCTCGCTCGTCAAAAATTCGGTGCGCAAGCTGTAACGGTCGAGCACGCCGACCGAGTCGCGCAGATCGCACGCGACGACGAGCTCGTTGCCGGTCGCCTGGATGGCGTCGAGGTGGCGCGGCGCGATGTAACCGGCTGCGCCCATCAAACCGAATTTCGTCGGGGTCATCGAACGGGGGCGTGCGCGCGTTTAGCCTCGTCCACGAGCCCTTTCAACGCTTCACGCGTGACGCCGAGCCGTTCGGCGGTCTTGCGTGCGAGCGACGTGGTCGCGACGCCCGGAACGAAACCGAACGTCGGCGTCTGCGTCTCGTCGAGCTCGACCTGCAGAAATTCGAGGTAGGGCAGCGAGCGATCTTGCGCGAGGTTCGCCGCAAAGTGCAGGAAATGCGTCGTCACGACCGTTTGCGGCTCGAGCTCGGCGAGCTGCGAGAGCACGAGCCGAAAAATCTCCTCGGCCTCCGACGGGTTCGTTCCCGAGCAGAGCTCGTCCACGATCACGAGACTGCCCCAGGCGAGTCGCTCGAAGAGCGTGCGGATGCGCATGAGCTCGGTCCCGAGCCGGCCCTCGCGCGCATCGGCCGTCGCCTCCTCGACCACGGACACGAACAGGCCCGGTCGCGGCGCGAGCGTCGCGCTCGCCGCCGGCACGAAAAATCCCGCCTGCGCGAGCAGCTGCGCGAGGCCAATCGCCTGGAGCAGGCGCGTTTTTCCGCCCGAGTTCGGCCCCGTCACGATGAGCTGCGCGCGGCCGCCGATCGTGAGATCGCTCGGGCGCGGCGCGTGCTCTTCGAGGAGCAAGAGCGGGTTATAGAGTCGCTCGAAGCGGCTGTCGGGCAGCGGGGCGCCCGGCGTGCTCGAGCGTTCGAAGGTCGGCAGGCAGACGGGCAGGCCCTTCTTCGCGGCGAAGTCGCGGAGCGCGAGCGCGGCGAGATAAAACTCGATGTCGCGACGCACTTGAAAGAGCAGGATGAGCGGCTCTTCGATGCCGTCGAAGACCGTTTGCAGCAAGCGCCCGAGGAGCTCGTCCTGCCCGATGCGGTAGCCGCGAAAGAGGAGTCGGAGCCGCATGAAGAAACGGCGAACGGGCCCGCCGTAGAAGCGATTGGCCGTATTTTCGCTGGCGCGCAGGATCTCGAACGCGCGCACGTGGCCGTCGCGCGCGAGGCGGAGCCGCACGTCGACCGTCGCGAGGTGACTCTCGTGGTCGAGGAGCTCGACCAGGTGACGGTACGCCTCGCTTTCGCGGAGCGCCGTCCCGAACAGGTCGAGACGCGACAGCGCCGAGGTCGCGCCGGGCACCGCGCTCGCGACGGCGTCGAACGCCTGCCGTACGCTGCGCAAAATTTCGACGCGGCGATAGGTATTGGACGGGTCCTTCGTACGCGGGACGCTTTCGAGCAAACCGGAGAGCTCGGCGAGCGCCGCGAGCGCGCCCTCGAGGCCGGCGCGGTACGCGGGCTTCGCGCCGAGCTCGGTCAGAACGGCGTGCCTGAGCGCGACGGTCTCCGGATCGCCCGGCGGCCTCGTGACGAGCGCGACGAGCGCCTGGCGCTGCTGTTTGCTCGGTCGCGGCCCCACGCGGAGCGGCATGCAGCGCGCGACGAAGTCATCGACGAAGAGATCTTTCGCAAAGCACTCGGGGACGAGCGGGCTCGGCGCCGCCGCCGTCTTCGAGAGAGCGCGCTCGAACGCGTCCGAGCCGATGCCCGACGCGAACGCGAACGTGAGCACTTGGCGCAGCTCGGCCGCGTCGAGCCACAAGCGCCCCTCGGGGTGGAGTAAATCGGGGGCAGGGATGCGCATGAGAGCGAT
>DATJXW010000026.1:0-68506 GCA_035499895.1 Polyangiaceae bacterium
CGCGCTTCGAGCCGGGCGTGCCGGACGGTGCGCGGCAGGTGAGCTCCGTCGGACTCGCGATGGTGTCGATCACGCAGGGCGATTGGTCGATCTCGACGCTCGTGCCGGCGTCGAAAATCGGTGCTTGCGCGTGCACCGTGACGAGCAGGCCGCCCGCCGTCGGTCCCGTGTTCGGATCGAGGTAGAAGTCGTCGTACGAAAAGCCGCCCGGGAGCGTGGCGCGCGTCGAGTCGTCGTCGCCGTTCTGCACGGCGACGTCCGCCGCGCCGGGCACGCCGGGCGGGCTCGTCACCTGCATCCGCTGCGGATCGAGGACGAGCACCTGCTCACTCGGCACCTCGGTGTCGCCGAACCACACGCGCGCGCCGCTCGCGAAACCGTTGCCGCGAATGGCCGTGAGCGTTCCCCCCGAGAACGGACCGTGCGGCGGATCGACGCCGAGCACCGCGTGCGGTTCGACCATGGGCGCGTCGTTCGGCACGTCGCTTCCCCCGTCGATCGAGATGGGAGCGGGTCCGCCGTCGTCTTCTTCCGGCGGAATGCGGCGCGTGGTCGTGGGCAGGCAAGCGACGCCCACCACGGAGACGACCACCAGAGAGCGCGCGAGGAGGCGCAAGGCACCAAAGGTTAGGGCCGGGAACAGGGTGCGGCAAGCACCGCGCGGCGCGTTCACGCTCGTGACAATTTTTTGTCCGGACGCGTGAAGCTTCTCTATGCGCTTCGGCGTTCGAGCGCGGTGAGACCGAGCGCGCGCAAGGTGCGTTCGGCAAGCATCTTGCGATTGCTGCCCGCTTCACTCGGCCCCACGCACGCCGGACAGCCGTCCTTGCACGCGCAGCTCGCGATGAGCGTCGCGGCGCGCTCGAAGAGCTCGGGCGCGCGCTCGTCGATGCGCTCGGCGAGACCCACGCCGCCCGGAATCGCGTCGAACAAAAATAGCGTCGGATCGAAGCCGCCCGTACGGCGCGCCAGCGGGTCGCGCCCGGGCGCCGCGCCCTCGTCCTCGCCGTCGCCGAGCGTGCGCCCGATGTCGCGCGGATCGCACATGAGCGCGACGGACGCGACGGTCTCGAGCGCGATCGAAATGCCGCGCAGGGCATCGACCACGGCCGCGCGCGGCTCGGCGAGCTCGGCGAGCACCGGTTCCGGCAACGTGAGCCAGAAGCTCGTCGTGTGCATTTGCATCTCCGGCAGGTGAACGTCGCCGTAACCCGCGTTCTCGTGCGTGAAGAACTTGATCTTCTTGTAGCCGGTCACCTTCTCGATCACCTTCACGTCGCCGAAGCCGCTGCGGGCGCGTCCGAGCGTGCCGAGCCGCCGCTCTTCGATCACGGTCACGCTGCGGTAGGTGAGCGCGGTCGTGAAGTAGTCCGGCTCGACGCGCCGCACGTAGGCTTTGTGGTTCTCGAAATCGAGGCGCTCCACTTGATACTGATCGGCGTCGTGTTGGTAGATCGCCTGCTCGTGCAGCATCGTGTGCGCGGCGCGAAAATCGAGCTCCGCGAGCGTGCGCTCCGTCGCGACGTCGACGATCACGAAGTTGTCCCAGCCGACGTTGCGCAGCGAGACGTTGCTCGCCGGAAATGCCTCGCCCGACCAAAAATAGCGCCCGCCCGCCGCGTGCACGAGCCCGTGCCCCGCGAGGTACTCGAGCGCGTCGCGCGTGCCCGCCGTGTCGAGGCCGAGGAACTGCTCGCCGACGGCCGGCGCCGGCTGCGCGGCGCGCGCCCCGGCGGCGCTCAGCGTGAACGGCGCCTCGAACGTCGCGCACTTCAGATGTTGAATCACGATCTCGACGTTGCTCGGATCGATGCGCGCTTCTTCCGCGGGCGCGTCGAGCAGCACGCCGGGTTCACGCGCGAGGTATTGATCGAGCGGGTTGCTCGAGCAGACGAGCACGGCGACGCTGCGCCCGCCGCGCCGGCCCGCGCGTCCGAAGCGCTGCCACGTGCCCGCGACCGAGCCCGGATAGCCGGCGCACACGACCGCGTCGAGATCACCGATGTCGATGCCGAGCTCGAGCGCGTTCGTCGCGACGACGCACAGGATCTCGCCGTTGCGGAGGCCCGCCTCCACCTTGCGCCGCGTCTCCGGCAAATAACCGCCGCGGTAACCCATGATCGCGTCGGGCGGCACCGCGTCGCCCACGAGCGCCCGCAAGTACTTCAGCATCACCTCGACCGAGTTCCGCGACGGGCCGAACACGATCGTCGGCACGCGCGCGAGCACGAGATCGCCGGCGAGGCTCACCGCCTGCTTGAGGGTGCTCGCACGGATGCCGAGCTCCTCGTTCACGACGGGCGGGTTGTAAACGTAGACTTCGCGTCCGGAGGCGGGCGCGCCGGAGCGGTCGACGAGCGTCACGTCGGCGGGCGTCACGCCGAGCAGGCGGGCGGCGTGCTCGCGCGGGTTGCCGATCGTCGCCGTCGCGCACAGAAACACCGGGTGCGAGCCGTGAAACTCGGCGATGCGGCGCAGCCGTCCGAGCACGTGCGCCATGTGCGAACCGAACACGCCGCGGTAGGTGTGGAGCTCGTCGAGCACGACGTAGCGCAAGCCCTGGAACAGGCTTGCCCAGCGCGCGTGGCTCGGCAGAATGCCGGCGTGCAGCATGTCGGGGTTCGTGAGCACCATGCGCGAGCGTTCCCGCGCGGCGCGTCGCGCGTCGCCCGGCGTGTCTCCGTCGAACACGGCGCCCGGGAGCGCGAGGCCCGCCTCGCGCGTGAGCTCGAGCAAGCCGTGCTCCTGATCGCGCGAGAGGGCTTTGGTCGGATAGAGGTAGAGCGCCGTCGCGGCGGGGTCACGCGCGAGGGCGTCGATGACCGGGACGTTGAAGCAGAGGCTCTTGCCGCTCGCCGTCGGCGTGGCGACCACGACGTTGCGACCCGCGCGCGCCGCATCGATGGCTTCGCGCTGGTGGCTGTAGAGCTCGGTCACGCCGCGCGCCGAGAGCGCGCTCGCGAGGCCGGGCACGAGATCCGCGGGCAGTGCGTCGAAACGCCCGGCGCGCGGGGCGACGCTCCGTTCCGCGGCGAAGCAGCGCCGAACGGAGCCCGACTCCTGCCAGCCGGCGAGGACGGCGTCGATGCCACGAGGTCCGGACCAAGGTGCGCTCGGCATCGCGCGATGCTAAACGGATGTTCCGTGCTTGGCCACTTTCACGGCGCGCTCGCCCTCGAGCTATTCAAAAATATTCAGGAATTCTGCGCGCTCCCGCGGCGTTCAGGCTCCGCAGGTGGCGTCGGGCGGTCGAGGCTTGTCGAGCACCGCGAACTCGACCGGCCCGTCCAGAGTATCGTAGGAGAGCGTCCCCGATGAGTGAAGCCGAGTCCCGTATCGAACCACAGCCGGCGGCCCCCGTGTCCGTCCCCACGCCTCCGCTGAACGAAGGGCCGCGTCCGCGGTTCATCTTTTTCGGCGCCGTGGCGGCCGTCTCCCTGCTCCTCGACGTCGTGAGCAAGGCGTGGGCGCTCATCACCCTTTCGAAACAATCGATGGACGTCGTGCCGGGCCACCTGGCGCTCGCCATCGCCTACAATCCGGGCGGGGCGTGGGGCCTCTTGCAGGACAAGCCCGAGGCGGTGCGGCGACCTTTCTTCTTCGCGGTGAGCGTGCTCGCGGTGCTCTTCATCGTGTCGCTCTACTCGAAGCTCGGTCGCGGCCAACGGGCGCTCATGTGGGGTCTACCGCTCGTGCTCGGCGGCGCGCTCGGTAACCTCTCCGACCGCATCACGCGAAGCAGCGTGATCGACTTCATCGACTACCGCGCCGATTGGGTGCTCTCGATGAACAGCGGCATCGCACGCGTGGTCCCGCACTGGGGCCTCACCGACCACTGGCCGACCTTCAACGTCGCCGACATCGCGATTTGCATCGGTGTCGGTCTGATGGCAATCGACATGTTCACGGCTCGCCGCGGCCCCGAGCGGCATTCGGAGCCCGTCGGGCCCGTCCTCGGCGCCTGACCTGAACCCATCACCTCACGGAGACGCGGGAGATGCACGGCAGGCTCTTCCAGTTCGATCTCGGTTTTTTGCACGACGACCTGGTGATGCCGGGTCCGAGCTACTTCGTGCTCCTGCTCGCGGGCTTCATGATCGCGACGATCATGGGAGCCCTGTGGGCACGGCGCGTCGGACAAAACCCCGACGTGATCGTCGATTTGGGGCTCGCCATGGTGCTCGCGGGCATCGCCGGTTCGCGGCTCCTCCACGTGCTCGCGGACGGGCACTTCATGGAATACGTGCACCGCTGCACCGATCCGAGCCTCGTCTCGTGGCACGTGTCGCGCCGCGAGTGCCTCGGTCCGGACATCGCGGGCAAGTGGGACGTCGTGAAGGCGGTGTGCCACCCCGCGGAGCCGGACTGCTTCGCCTGGGCGAAGTTTTATAACGGCGGCTTCACGTATTACGGCGGCTTCGTCGCCGCTTCCGCCGCAGCCTGGTACCTGCTCAAGACGGACCGCTTTCCTTTTTGGAAGGCCGCCGACATGGCGGGGATGGTCGTGCCGGTGGGCCTCGGTTTCGGCCGCCTCGGCTGTCTGCTCGCGGGCTGCTGCTTCGGCAAGCCGTGGCGCTCGCACCTCGCCGTGTACTTTCCCGGCGGGAGCCCCGCGAGCGAAGCGCAGCACCTCGCCGGGCTCGTCTCTTCGAACGGGAGTCAGTCGCTCTCGGTGCACCCGACGCAGCTCTACGAATCCGCAGCAAGCTTCGCGATCGCCGCGTTCCTCATCCTCTATCTCCACGGGCGGAAGCGCTACGACGGTCAGATTTTCGTCGCGTTCGTCGCCGCGTACGCCATCGTGCGCTTCCTGCTCGAGTTCGTGCGCGCGGACGATCGCGGCGGGATCCTCTTTCTCAGCACCTCGCAGCTCCTCGGCATCGTGCTCGTCGCGGCCGCGGTCGTCGCGCACCGCCGGCTCTCCGAGCGCGCCGTCGCCGCATTCGCGTCGGATGAGCCACCGGCGCCGCACGCGGAGGCGACGGCGTGACGCGCCTTGCGCGCTCCGGGTCGCTGCTCGTCGTGGCGCTCGGGCTCGGCTGCGCGAGCGAGAAAGAGCGACCGCCCCCGCCCACGTGCCTCGGGGATTGCGGACTTTCTCCCGGCATCGGCACCGGCGTTTCGATGCCGGGCGGCTCGGCGGGCGCACAGGGCGAGGGCGGCGCAGACGCCGGTACGCCGCAAGGTGTCGTGCTCACCGGGGACGTGCTCGTGTTGAACGACGACCTCGACTTCATGACGGGCACGCCGCTCACCGACACGGCGAACATCCAGACGGACGGCGCGGACGGGCGCCCCGTCACGGGCACGTGGGACGGCATCAATCCGTTCGTGCTGACGAACGTCGCGGCGGCGCGGCCCGTCTGGGTCTTGGCCACGCCGCCGAACGGCACCGCCGACGACGCGTTGCCCGCGCTCGAGCCGGTGCGCACCGACGCACCCGACGCGAACGACACGGTCACCGCGAACCTCGCGCTCGTTCACGCCACGACCATCGACCACATCTTCGCTCTCGCGTCGGTCCCGCTCACGACGGACGCGACCCTCGGGCAAGTCATTCTGTTGCTAGAAAGCAAGCCGGTCGGGGCGACGACGCCGTCGCCGCTCGCCGGCGTCACCGCTCAATCCTCGAGCGCCCAAGGCGTGATTTACGCCGCCAGCGGCTCGTTCAGCGACGTGGCGACGACCACCGACAACACGGGCGTCGTCGTGCTCGCCAACGTCGCCGGGGCTGCCTGGCCGGGCGCCGTCATCAACGTCCTCTTCAGCGGCGCCAAGACGAGCGGCGCGCAGGTCCGCGTCGTGAGCGGCGCCGTGACCATCGCCACGATCGAGCCCTGAGGGCGCGGCGCGCGGCGCGTTCCGGCTCCGCGGGCGCCTGGCTTGCGCCGGCCGCCCGATTCCGTTACGGCCCTCGCGCATGGCGACGATCATCGACGGCAAGGCGGTCGCGGCTCAGGTTCGCTCGGAAGTCGCGACGGGCGTCGCGGCGTTTCGCGCCGAACACGGCCGCGCGCCGGGGCTTCACGTCATCCTCGCGGGTGACGATCCCGCTTCGGCGGTCTACGTGCGCAATAAAGAGAAGGCGGCCGTCGAGGTAGGCATGGACGGCAAAGTGCACCGCCTGCCGGCGAGTATCGGTCAGAGCGCTCTCCTCGGCCTCGTGAAGGAGCTCGACGCCGACGACGGCGTGGACGGCATCCTCGTGCAGTTGCCGTTGCCGAAGGGGCTCGACTCGTCCGCGGTCGTTCAGAGCGTGGATCCGTCGAAGGACGTCGACGGCCTGCACACGCTGAGCGCCGGCGCGCTCTGGTCCGGCCGCCCCGGGCTCGTGCCGTGCACGCCGCGCGGGTGCCTGCGTCTCCTCGACCACGCGGGCGTGAAGCTCGAAGGCGCCCGCGCCGTGGTCGTCGGGCGCTCGCCGCTCGTCGGCAAGCCGGTCGCCGCACTCCTCCTCGATCGCAATGCCACGGTCACGATCGCGCACTCGAAGAGCCGCGATTTGGGCGCGATTTGCCGCGAAGCCGACGTGCTCGTGGCCGCCGTCGGCCGGCGCGGGCTCATTCGCGGCGACTTCGTGAAGCCCGGCGCCGCCGTCATCGACGTGGGCACGAACCGCGACGACCAGGGCAAGCTCTGCGGCGACGTCGACTTCGCGGAAGCGTCGCGCGTGGCGGGCGCCATCACGCCCGTGCCCGGCGGCGTCGGCCCCATGACGATCGCGATGCTGCTCGAGAACACGCTGCTCGCGGCGCGCGCCCGCGCGAGCGCCCGTCAGGGTCGCGGGTAACGCTCGCCCGGCACGCCGAATTGCGAGCAAATCGCGGCGAGGACGCGATCGGCTTCGCTCTCCGCTGCGCCGAGCGAGCCGTCGTTCCGAATCACGAAGTCGGCGACGGCGATCTTCCGTGCGAGCGGTAGCTGCGCGTTCAGGCGCGCGCGCGCGTCGGCTTCGCTCATCCCGTCCCGCCGCATGGCTCGCTCGATCTGGTGCGCCTCCGTGGCGGCCACCACGACGACGGGCCGGAGCTCCTCGGTGAGCCCGACCTCGACCAGGAGCGGCACCTCGTAGCAGGCGAGGGGCTCGCCCAGGCGCTCGAGCTCGGCCATGCGCGCGCGTTTCGCGGCCTGGATGCGCGGGTGCGTGATGGCCTCGAGCCGGCGGCGCGCCTCGGGATCGGAAAAGACGCGCTTGCCGAGCGCTTTGCGGTCGAGCGCGCCTCCCTCGCCGAGCACGGCGGGACCGAAGGCCGCGACGACCGCGGCGAGCCCGTCGCTGCCCGGCACGACGACTTCGCGCGCGAGCTGGTCCGCGTTCACCACCGGCAGCCCGCGGCGTACGAAGCGTGCCGCGACGACGCTCTTACCCGACGCGAGGCCGCCCGTTAGCCCAAAGACGTGCACGGTAACGCTCGGAGCTTGCCCTTCCTCCGGCATCCGTTCAAATGGGGCGGCGTGTCGGCCGGTCGCTCCCCGAAGAAGCTCCTTCCGCTGCTGCTTTCGGCCTGCTCGTCGCTCGCCCCGCCCCCGGCGACCGTCCCCGCGACGCTCGCGCGGACGGAGGCCCTACCGGCCCTCGCCATCGTCCCCGTGACGGCGCCTCCGCCCCCGCTCGACCCGCTCGCTCGCGTCGCGTGGTGCTATCGCGCGGGCGCTCCGCTCGCGGCCCCGCCCGCGATCGCGCCCGATGGTTCCGTCGTCGCGGGTTCGGTCGACGGCTACCTCCACGCTCTCCGTCGCGACGGCAGCTTCCACTGGGGTTACACCTTGCGCGGACCGCTCGTCGGTCGTCCCGCGCTCGCGCCGAACGGCGACGTGTTCGCCGCAGCCGATCCCAACGGGCTCTACGCCCTCGATGCCGACGGCATGCTTTTGTGGGTGAGCTCGGTGGCCGGCGGGGTCACGTCGCCGCCCGCCGTCGATCGCCAGTCGCGTGTTTGGGTCACCACGGGGCAGGGGACGCTCCTCGGCTTTTCGGGTCGCGGCGGGGTCGTCGGCTTCGCGCACCTCGGCAGCGGCCGCACGCTCGGCCCCGCGCCGCTCGACGACGAAGGCGTCATCGTGGCGAGCGCGGACGGCGCGGTGAAGGTCGCCGGGCATCCGGGCACCCTCCGAGCGACGGCGAGCGCGCCCCTCGTCGATCTCGAGCCCGCCCGCGACGCTTTCTTCGTGCTCGGCGCCGACGGACTCTCGCGCTTCGATTGGCCGGCGGGCGAGGAACGCTGGTCGCGGATGGACGTGGCCCGCGTCGCGTGCAACGCCCCGGCGCTCGTCGTCGTCGAGCCGCACGGCCTCCGCTGGCTCACGCCGCGCGGCGAGCCACAAGCGATGGTGCGCATCGCCGTCGGCAATCAGCGCCCGATCGCGTGTCTTCCCGACGGCTCGCTCTTGGTTCCGGACGACAAGGGCGTCGTCGCGCGCGTGGACGCGCGGGGGATTCGCGGGCGCGCGCGGCTTCCCGCGGGTCGCTTGGTCTCGCTCGATCCGACCGCGAGCGGTCTCGTCGTGGCGGGGTACCGTGACGGGCGCGTGCTCGCGCTCGAGCCGCCGGGCTGACCATGTCGTTCAAGGGCAAGCTCGAGCGTCTCGGAAGCGCGCCACCCGGCGCGGCGCAAGAGCCGCCCGCGGCCTCGGCGCGCGGCGACGTGCTCGCGTCGCTGCGCCGAAAAATGGCCGAAATTCTCGATCAGCCGCCCCCCGTTCCGGCGCCGCCGGCCGATCCGAGCCGTACGGCGTTGCCGTTCACGCGCGAGGCCACGGCGGCCGGCATGCTGCACCGCCGGAGGCTCGTCCTGCCGCGCTCGTACCACGTCGGGCGCGTGCCCGTGGACGCCGCGTTCTCGGCTGCGCCGGAGCTCCTCGCGCTGCTCGCGCTCGACACGAAGCTCGGCGCTTGCCGGAGCCCGCGTGCGCTCTTCCTCGATACGGAAACGACCGGCCTCGGCTCCGGCGGCGGAGTTTGGGCGTTTCTCGTCGGCATGGCGGCGTTCGACGCGGAGGGGCACCTCGAGGTCGAACAACTCTTGCTCCAGAGCCCCGCGGACGAAGCCGCGCTCGTCGAGCGCGTCAGCGAGCGCGTGGCGGCGTGCGATTTCGTGGTGAGCTACAACGGCAAAACCTTCGATTTCCCGCTGCTCGCGAGCCGAACGGTGATGTGCCGGCTGCCGCCGCTCCCCGTCCGCCCGCACCTCGATTTGCTGCACGTCGCCCGGCGCCTGCACCGCGCTCGGCTCGGCGCGTGCCGCCTCGTCACTCTCGAGAGTGAAGTCCTCGGCTTCGTCCGCGGTCCCGACATCGAGGGCGGCGAGATCCCGGCGCGCTACGCCCACTTCCTACGCACGGGCGACGAAACGGCGCTCGCTTCCGTCGTCGAGCACAACGCGTGGGACGTGGCGAGCATGGCCGCGCTCGTCGGCCTGTACGGCGAGCCCTTCGAGCTCCTGCACCCGACCGATCTCCTCGGCATGGCGCGCACACTGAAGCGCGCCGGGGCCTTCTCCGAGGCCGAACGGGCGGCCGATACGGCGCTCGATCGCGGCGCCGGGCCCGAGGCGTTGCGCGTCCGGGGGTCGATCGCCAAAGCGCGCGGCGAGCGGGCGCGTGCCCTCGCCGATTTCGAGGCGTTCTCGGCCGAAGCGTCGGACCCCGCCGTGCGCCTCGAGCTCGCCAAGCTCTACGAGCATTTCCTCAAAGTGCCGGCGCGGGCGCTCGAGGTGCTCGACCAAGGCACCGGGGAATCCGCCGAAGCGGAAGCTCGTCGCCGCACACGGCTGACCCGCAAGGCCGAGCGTTCGCGCTAATCTTCCGCCGCCATGGCTTACGACCACCGCGCCATCGAAGAGCGCTGGCAAAAGTACTGGGAAACCAACCAAACCTTCCGCGCGGAGCGCCGCATCGGCCGCCCCAAGGCTTACGTCCTCGACATGTTCCCGTATCCGTCGGGGTCCGGCCTCCACGTCGGCCACCCGCTCGGGTACCTCGCGACCGACATCGTCGCGCGGAAAAAGCGCATGCAGGGTTTCGACGTGCTCCACCCGATGGGGTGGGACGCGTTCGGGCTCCCGGCGGAGCAGCACGCGATCAAAACCGGCACGCACCCCGCCAAAACCACGGCCGAAAACATCGCGGTCTATCGCCGCCAGCTCAAGCGCCTCGGCTTCGCGTACGACTGGTCGCGCGAAATCAACACGACCGACCCCGGCTACGTCCGCTGGACGCAATGGATCTTCCTCAAGCTCTACGAGCGCGGGCTCGCATTTCAGGCTGAAATCCCGGTCAACTGGTGCCCGGCGCTCGGCACCGTGCTCGCGAACGAAGAGGTCATCGACGGCCGCAGCGAGGTCGGCGGCTTTCCGGTCGTTCGGCAGCCGCTCCGCCAGTGGCAACTGCGCATCACCGCCTACGCCGAGCGGCTGAGCGACGATCTCGAGCCGCTCGATTGGCCGGAGACCAAGCAAAAGCAGCGCGATTGGATCGGCAAGAGCGAGGGCGCCGAAGTCGAGTTTCCCATCGAGGGACAGAGCGAGACGCTCACCGTGTTCACGACGCGTCCGGACACGCTGTTCGGCGCGACCTACATGGTGATCGCGCCCGACCACCCGCTCACGCTCACGATCACGAGCCCGCAGCAGAAAGCCGCCGTCGCGCGTTACGTCGAAGCGGCGGCGCGCAAGAGCGACATGGAGCGGACCGCGCTCAATCGCGAAAAGACCGGCGTCCCGACCGGCGCCTTCGCGAAAAACCCGCTGAGCGGCCGCAAAATCCCGATATTTACGGCCGATTACGTGCTCGGCGCCTACGGCACGGGCGCGATCATGGCCGTCCCCGCCCACGACGAACGCGACTTCGAATTCGCCCGCCGCTTCGAGCTTCCGATCGTCGAGGTCGTGAGTCCCGACGGCACGCTGCACGACGGACTCGAGCGGGCCTACACCGAAGACGGCATCGCCGTTCGTTCCGGGCAGTTCGACGGCCAGCGCACGCCCGAGATGAAGCGGCACATGCTCGACTATCTCGAGAGCCGCGGCATCGGGCGGCGCCGCGTGAACTACAAACTGCGCGACTGGGTGTTCAGCCGCCAGCGCTACTGGGGCGAGCCCATCCCGATCTATTTCCCCGTCGAAACGCAGGGCGATCCGCGCCACGGCGCCGAGTACAAGATCGACTACACGCAGCCGATCGCCGTCTCCGAAGCGGAGCTCCCCGTGCGCCTGCCGGAGCTCGAAGACTACCGGCCGGGGGATCCACAGGGCCCGCTCGCTCGGGCAACGGATTGGAGATTTTTCCAAAAGAATGGCAAGTGGTTCGCGCGCGAGACGAACACGATGCCGCAGTGGGCGGGCTCGTGTTGGTACTACCTGCGCTACCTCGACCCGAAGAACGAGCGCGAGCTCTGCTCGGCGGGCGCTTACGACGCGTGGATGCCCGTCGACCTCTACATCGGCGGCTCGGAGCACGCCGTCTTGCACCTGCTCTACGCCCGCTTCTGGCACAAGGTGCTCTTCGACGTAGGCGTCGTGAAGCACCCCGAGCCGTTCCTGAAGCTCGTGCACCAAGGCCCGATTCTCGGCACGATCTTCCGCTATTTCTCGACGTTCGAGCGCGAGGACGGGCCGCTCTACGCGGGCGACGATCCGCGCATCGTGCCGTTCGAGGGCGAGGGTGACGCGCGCTTCGCGCTGAAAACCGGGGAAAAACTGCAGGAACGCTGGGCGACCGAAGCCGAGGTCGAGTGGCGCGACGGCACGGCGTACCTGCGCGGCAAGGACCTGCGCGTCGTCGCCGTGAACGAGAAAATGAGCAAATCACGCGGCAATGTCGTCAATCCCGACGGCGTGATCGACGAGCACGGCACCGACGCCCTGCGCGTCTACGAGATGTTCATGGGGCCGCTCGAGCAGATGAAGCCGTGGCAAACGAGCGGCATCCACGGCGTGCGGCGTTTCCTCGATCGCGTCGACGCGTTGTCGACGCGGGGACCCTTGGCCGACGACATGGACCTCGAGACCGCCAAGCTCGTCGATCGCACGGTGAAGAAGGTCGGGGAGGACATCGACGCGCTGCGACTCAACACGGCCGTGAGCGCCATGATGATCCTCACGAACCACCTCACGTCGCTCGCGACGGTGCCGCGTGCGGGGCTGGAGAAGCTCGTGCTCTGCCTCTCGCCGTTCGCCCCGCATCTCGCCGAGGAGCTGTGGGAACGGCTCGGGTATCCGCCTCCCATCGCCGTCGCGGGCTGGCCCTCGTTCGATCCGGCTCTGTGCGTGGACAACGACCAGGAGATCGGCGTTCAGGTCAACGGCAAGGTGCGCGGGCGTGTCACGCTCGCCGTCGACGCGAGCGAAGTCTCCGCGCGGGACGCAGGCATGGCGGATCCCAACGTCGCGAAGTTTCTCGAGGGCAAGACGCTCGTGAAGCTCGTCTACGTGCCCGGCAAGATCCTGAACTTCATTGTGCGATGACGGCAGGACTGCGCCGACATTCAGCCTCTATTTGTTTAGTGCTGCACGCTCGTCGCGCCGAACACACGTTCTCGGCTGAACGCCAGAATCACTGTGGAAATCCTGTTGTTTCCCGTGAAACCGAGTGTTTCGAAAGGGCCAAGTTTTCGGCCGAATCAGATCGAATTCAGGAGGCGAGGACCCGTGTGGAGAACGGGTCCGAAGCGAGCGGCGCGGCGCGCTCGGGCAGGATGACGTAGAACGCGGTGCCGTTGAGCGGCACGCCCAGGATCTCTTCGCTCGCCGGGGAGCTGAAGCGGACGTCGCCGCCGTGCCCGTGCGCGACACCACGCACGATCGCAAGCCCGATGCCCGTCCCGCCGTGCGACCGCGTGGGGGAGCCGTCCCCCTGGTAGAACGGCTCGAAGAGCCGGCGTGTCTTCTCCGCCGTGATTCCGGGACCTGTGTCGGCGATGCAAAGCTCGAGGTGGCCCGAAGAAAGGCGTCGCGCTCGGACGCCCACGGTTCCGCCTGCCGGCGTGAATTTGGTAGCATTATCGAGCAGTTGGTCGATGGCGCGGCCTAGCCGTTCCACGTCGCCCGAGCCGGTGAGCGTGCCGCGCTTGGGCAGATCGGCGACGAGCCGCATGCGCCCGTCGTCGAAGGCCGGCTGTCGGCCGATCGCGTCACGCACGAGGTCGGTGAGATCGTAATCGCGGTACGCGAAGCGCATCTTGCCCGTCTCGAGCGCGGTCACGTCGAGCAGCGCGTCGATGAGCCGCCTCAAGCGCTGAACGCAATCGTCCATCGCGCGGAGCGCCTTCCGTTGCGGCGTCGCGAGCTCTCCGAGCTCGCCGTCGACGAGGAGCTTCAGGTAGCCCACGATGGGCGTCATCGGCGTCGCGAGCTCGTGGGAGATGTTCCGGTAAAACTCTTTCTTGGCCTGATCGAGCTCGAGGAGCCGCTTGTTGGCCGCCAAGAGCTCGGCGACCTTTTGCTCGAGGTGCGAGACGATGCGCTGCGTCTGCAGGCGCAGCTGCTCGTTCTCGGCATCGGGCTCGGCGCGCTCGCGCCGCCCTTCGAGGTAACCGCGCACCGTGTCGGCGAACGAGCGCGCGTCGATGGGCTTCTGCAGGAAGCCGTCACACCCGACGGCGAGGCTCGCGTCGCGGTTGCCCTCGGCGGTGATGGCGACGATCGGCAAGCCGCGGAGCGACGGTTCGGCTCTGAGCCTGAGCGTCACCTCGTAGCCGTCGAGGCCGGGGATGGCGATGTCGACCAGCACGAGATCGGGGCGTTCAGCGAGGGCTTTCTTGATGCCGTCGAGCCCATCCACCGCGTCGACCACGTCGAAGCCGGCGGGCGTGAGGAGCTTCCGCACGAGGAGCCGATTGGCCGGATCGTCTTCGATGTGAAGGACGCGGGGCACGGTCTCCACTATGGGCCGCGATGTCGTCGGGTCGCAAGCCTTGTGGTACTCCTCTGCCGTTGAACTCGAGCAGCCCCGATCCCTCGAGCCCCAAAAAACGGATACTCGTCGCGGAAGACGATCCGGCGATCGCGACCATGCTCGTGAAGATCCTGGACGTGCGTTACGAGGTGCATCGCGCGAACAGCGGCACCGAAGCGCTCGCGGTCGCGGATCGGGTCAAGCCGCATCTCGCGTTGCTCGACGTGATGATGCCGGGTCTCGACGGGTACTCCACCGCTCAGCGGCTTCGCCTGTTGCCCGGGCTCAAGAGCATCGCGATCGTGTTTTTGACCGCGAAAAGCGGGCCCATGGACGTCGTCAAAGGCATCCAAGCGGGAGCGCGCTTTTACTTGGCCAAGCCGTTCAAGATCGACGAGCTCCTCGCCAAGGTGAAGAAGGCGCTCGGCGAGTGACGGCCAAGGCCAACGCGCGGCGTCGCGCCCGAGGTCCGCTCCCGCTCGGGTGGAAGGCCGCCAGCGCCCTCGCGCTCGCGTCGGGAGTTCTCTACTTCCTCGCGTTTCCGGGCGTCGATCTCTGGCCGCTGAGCTTCGTCGCGCTCGCTCCGCTCATCGTCGCGCTCGAGGGTCAAACCCCACGTCGTGCCGCGTGGCTCGGCTGGCTCGCCGGCTTCACGATGACGATGATCGGCTTCTATTGGCTGCTCGACATGCTCGAGACGTTCAGCGGCTTCGGTGTGCCGCTGTGCCTCGTGTTCACGGCCATTTTGTGCGGGTATCAGGCGGGGCGCATCGCCTTCCTCGGCTGGCTCCACGCCCGCATCAGCGCGCGCGGCTACCCGGGCGGGCTCGCCTTCGCGCTCGGCTTCGCGGCGAGCGAGCAGGCGTTTCCGCTGCTCTTTCCCTGGTCGTACGCGGCGACCGTGCACCAGGTTCCGGCGCTCACGCAGCTCGCCGAAATCGGCGGCCCGATCTTGGTCGCGCTGCCGCTCGTCGCCGCAAACCTCGCGGTCGCGGAGCTCGCCCTCGCGCGGCTCACGCGCCGCGCGATCCACGTGCGGCGCGTGGCCCTGCTCGCGGCCGCGCCCGTCGCCGCGGCGCTCTACGGCGCCGTCCGGATCCCCATGGTCGACGCCGCGACGGCCGCGGCGCCGAAAGGCCGGGTCGGGCTCGTGCAGGCGAACATGAGCCTCTTCGGCAAGCGGCACAACAAGGGCGAAGGCCTGCGCCGCCACGTCGATCTCACGCGCGAGCTCACGAGCCAAGGCAAGCTCGACCTCGTCGTCTGGAGCGAGACGAGCGTGATGAGCGCGATGGACGAAGAGGACTTGAGCGCCGCGGTGCCGAACGGTTTCGCGGCCACGCTCGGCGTTCCGTCGCTCTTCGGCGCCGTGATCATCAAGCGCGTGGACGACGCTCGCCGCTACGTCCTCTATAACTCCGCGCTGTTATCGGACGTGCACGGCAAGGTGCTCGGCCGTTTCGACAAGCAACGTCTCGTCATGTTCAGCGAGTCGATGCCGTTCGGGGAGACGTTCCCGATCCTCTACGAATGGAGCCCGAATTCTGGCAAATTCGTGCCGGGTTCACGCTTCGACCCGCTCACGTTCGGCGACCACCAGGTCGCCACCATCATTTGCTACGAAGACATCATCCCGGGGTTCGTGAACCGCATCGTGAACAACGGCGATCCGGATCTGATCGCGAACCTGACGAACGACGCGTGGTTCGGCGACACTACGGAACCGTGGATTCACCTCGCGCTCGCGACGATGCGCGCGATCGAGCACCGTCGCTACTTCGTGCGCTCGACGAACAGCGGCGTGAGCGCGATCATCG
Organism: Polyangiaceae bacterium; assembly: GCA_035499895.1. Lineage (GTDB taxonomy): Bacteria > Myxococcota_A > Polyangia > Polyangiales > Polyangiaceae > PMG-095. The sequence goes on from DATJXW010000026.1 coordinate 15,711, forward strand.
ACCCGGTCGGCCGCGTCGTCGCGCACACGAACACGTTCGAGGAGCAAGCGCTCGCCGGCGAGGTCGCATGGCTGCACGCGCACACCGTTTACGAGGTGCTCGGGGACGTGCCGTGGTGGCTCGTCACCGCGGTCGCCCTGGGCCTCGCGTTCGCGCGTCCGCGACGCAAGAAGCCGGGCTCGACTGACACTGGAATCGGCAGGGTCGGCCACGTGGCCGATGTTTCGCGCGCCGATCCCGATGCGCGGTGGCGCGCACGAGCGCGGGCTTGGTTCGCGCGCGAAAGTGGCGACGCGAAGTCGAATGGCGAATAATCGCCAAAGTGCTCGCGTCGATCGGAGCGATCGAAGATGCTTGGTCTCGCTCGCGGGTGGATCACGCACCCGCGGCGGGGCTGCTCGGACGCTTTTGAGACGGAATCAGGAGTAAAGGACCTATGCGTCACGCTTGGAAATATGTAGCTGTTTTCGGCTTCGTCGCTGGTGCGCTGTCGGTGAGCTGTACCGTCACGACTGACGACGACACGGGCGGATCGGGTACCGGCGGCACGACCGGAGGTACCAGCACGACTGGCGGCACCGGGGGCACGACCGGAGGCACGGGCGGTTCGACGGGCGGTTCGGCCACCTCAGGGACCGGCGGGACCTCGGGCACGGGCGGATCGACCGGCGGCTCGGCGACTTCCGGGACGGGCGGCACGGACGCGGGCACCGGCGGCGCTCCGACGGCGAGCTGCGACTCCGACACCATGGGCACGCCGTACGCCGACTGCGAGCCGCAGGACGCGGGCGACGACTGCGAAGCGTGCATGCAGGCGAGCTGCTGCGAAGAGACGAAGAACTGCTACGCGACCGAGCCGTACAACGTGTGCGGCTGGGGCGGGCCGACGCCCGACGACTCGAGCCAGGCGCCCGCCGGCGAGATCTCCTGCTACCGCTTCTGCCTCGCGGATTACGTGACCGCGAACGGCGTTTGCGACGCCGACGGCATCGACCAATGCGCTGCGATGTGCGCGACGCCGAGCTGCGACGGTCTGGTCGGCACGGCGACGAGCGATCTGGCCGCTTGCATGCAGACGAACTGTTCCGAGAAGTGTTTCAACGCGAAGGCTTGCGACGCGAACTAGCGCGACGCGCCGAAATCCTACGCCCGGCAGCGCCGCGTCAGCGCGCTGTCGGGTGTGCGAACGACGTCTCGCACCGAGACAGGGAAATTCTGCTCGGTGCGAGCGCGGCGCGGCGCCCCTTCGTGTGTTAGCGTTGCGCCCACATGATGGTCGTCGGATGCGCGGGCTTTGCCGTTCCCGCGACGCGCTACTTCAAAGAGTACTCCTTCGTCGAGGTGCAAGAGACGCACCTGGCGGTCCCGGGCCAGGGCACGCTCCGTCGCTGGCGGCGTGAAGCGCCGCGAGGCTTCGCGTTCGCGCTGCTCGGTCCGCGCGAAATCACGCAAGAGGGCTTTCGTGGCGGCAAGGTAGTCGAGACCGCGCTCGACAAGCTCGGCGAGGTGGCCGAAGAGCTCGCGGCGCGCACCGCGATTTTTCTCGCGCCGCCCGACTTCCCGCACACGCGCGCGAATCGGAGCGCGCTCCGCGACTTTCTGAACGACGTGCGAAAACGGTTCGATCGCATCGTGTTCGACGCCGGCCCCGCGTGGAAGCCGGACGACGCCGACGATCTCGCGGAGGAGACGCAGACGCTCGCGGCGCGCGATCCGCTGCAGCAGGGTCTCTCGGGCCGCACCACCGCGTACTACCGGCTGCCCGGCCCCGCCGGTCACAAGTCGCGCTACGAAGACCCGGCCATCGAGCGACTCGCGGATATCGCGCGCGAGGGGGGCGGTCAGACGGCGACGTACGTCTTCGCGAACGTCGATATGTTCGCCGACGCCAAGCGCTTCAAGCGCGCTTTCGGCGCCTGAGCGGCTCCGGCGCCGCCAGGCCCACGTGACGCGCTCGAGCGAGATTTACCTCGATTGGAACGCGACGGCGCCGCCCCATCCGCTCGTGCTCGCGGCGATGGCGGAGGCGCGAGGAAGCGCGTGGGGCAATCCGGCGAGCGTCCACGGGGCAGGGCGGCGCGCCCGCGCGGTGCTCGACGACGCGCGCGCCGTAATCGCCGAGCTCCTCGAGCGCGACCCCCGCGACGTGCTCTTCACGAGCGGGGGCACCGAAGCGAACAACCTCGCGCTCGCGGGCGCGCCGGCCATCGTGACGAGCCGACTCGAGCATCCGTCGGTGACGCGGGTCGCCGAGGCACGGGCCGCGGCCGGTCTCGACGTGCGCTGGTTGGCGGTGGGTGAGCTCGGTCTCGTCGAGCCGGCTGAGCTCGAGCGCGCGCTCGCGGGCACTCCGCCCGGCACGGTCGTCGCCGTCGCGGCCGTGAACCACGAGACCGGCGTGGTTCAGCCTCTCGCGGCGCTCAGCGAAGTGACCGCGCGGTCTCGGGGGCGGCTCCACGTGGACGCGGTGCAGGCCGCGGGGCGCGTTCGACACGACCTCTGGCGCTTCGGCGACACCGTCGCCGTCGCGGCACACAAGCTGCGCGGGCCGAAGGGGATCGGGGCGCTCGGCGTGAAGCCGGGATTCGTGCCGTCGCCCGTCTTGCTCGGCGGCAGTCAGGAGCGCGGGCTCCGGCCGGGAACCGTCGACGCGGTGGCGGCCGCGGGCTTCGCGGCAGCCGCGCGGCGCGCCGGCGAAAGCGTCACGCACTACGCGGCGCTCGCTCCGCTCCGCGACGCCATTGAGCGCACGTTACGCGGCGTCGCGACGGTGAACGCCGCCGGTGCGCCGCGCGCGTCTCACGTGACGAGCCTCGCCTTCGCCGGCCGTCGAGGTGACGAGCTCGCAGCCGCGCTCGACCTCGAAGGCATTCGAACGTCGAGCGGCAGCGCGTGCACGGCGGGGACGAGCGAACCTTCCGCGGTCATCGGCGCGATGCTCGGCCGCGAGCGGGCGCTCTCTACGCTGCGCGTCTCGCTCGGCGAGGAGACAACGGAGGGTGAAGTCTCCGAATTTCTTGGTGTCCTCGCCAAAATTCTGGCTCGGGCGCCCGATGCCTCAGGTGCTGGGTGAGGTCCGGATTCCATCTCGCGCCTGCTTCGTGCGAGGTGACGTTCAACGCCCTGAAATCACGAGTGCATTTGGGTCGCGTTCGACCGCGCTCGGCGCGATCGCTTGAATGGAAATGAGCCGCTTCCGAGACTCGGCGTCCGTTCAGTGGTTTGCGGTTTCTGAGATCGGACTCGAGGTTAGCGCTCTAAATGCCGGATTTGCTTCGCTGTCTGAGCGCTTCATAGAGCGCGATGCCGGCGGCGACGGACGCGTTCAGCGAGTCGATCGACGCGAGGCCACCGAGGGCGGCGAGCGTCGTGCACGTGCGCCGGACGGCGCGGCTCAGACCCTCGCCTTCGCCGCCGAGGACGAGCGCCGTGGGAGAAGTGAGCGCGCACTCGGCGAGCTTAGTGGGCGCGGTCGCGTCGAGGCCAATCACTTGCACGCCGTTCGCGCTCAGGGCGCCGAGCGCCTCGTGCAGCGAAGGCACGCGACAGAGGCGGGCGTGTTCGATCGCGCCCGCCGACGCGCGGAAGGTGGCCGGCGTGAGCGGCGCGGAGGCGTGTTCGCCCCAGAGGATGGTCGCGCCGCCGAGGGCGACCGCCGAGCGAACCACCGCGCCGAAGTTTTGCGGATCTTGGAGCGAATCGAGGGCGAGGATGAGCGCGGTGGGCTCGGCGAGGAGCGCGTCGAAGGAGACGAGCTCGAGGTCCGGTGCCAGCGCGGCGACGCCCTGATGCGCGACGCCGCGCGAGAGCTGATCGAGCTCGGCGCGCGAGACGTCGCGCACGAGCGGCACGGCTTGGTCCGCCGCGAAGCGCGCGAGCGCTTCGAGTTTCGGCGAGCGGCGTGCGTCGATGAGCACTTCACGAAGCGCCGAGCCGTGCCGGCGGATCGCTTCGCGCACCGGTTGCAAGCCGAGAACGAGCCGCCCGGAAGGCTGCGCTAGAGGAGCTGGTTCGCGCCGCCGCCAGCGGTCGTGCCGGCTCCGCGGGTCAGCCGCCACTGGCCGCCGCGATTTCGTCGAGGATGCGACGCGCGGCCTGCCCGGGGTCGGGCGCATCGCGAATCGGACGCCCGACGACGAGGACGCTCGAACCGTCCCGGATGGCGCTCGACGGCGTGCCGACGCGCTTCTGGTCGTCGCTCTTCGTCGCGTCGGCGGGGCGAATGCCGGGCGTGACGAGCACCACGTCGGGGCCGAGCGCCTGGCGGAGCTCGCGCACTTCGGCGGCGGAGCAGACGAGGCCGCTCACGCCCGAGCTCACGGCGAGCTTGGCGAGCCGGAGCGCCTGCGCGCTCGTGCCGTCCTGGCAGCCGACCGCGCGGAGGTCGGCGTCGTCGAGCGAGGTGAGGACCGTGACGGCGAGGAGCCGCAAATCGCTGCCCTCGCGCGCGACGCGCTTGGCGGCGCCTTCGAGCATGCGCGGGCCGCCCGTCGCGTGAACGGTGAGGTAGCGCACGCCGAGGCCGACGGCGGACGCCACGGCGCGCTCGACCGTTTCCGGAATGTCGTGGAGCTTCAGGTCCAAAAACACGGCCGCGCCGAGCTCTTCGCCGAGGCGCACCGCGGCCGGACCCTCACGGACGAAAAGCTCGAGTCCGACCTTGAGGACGCCCGCGGAGGCGACCACGCGCTCCGCCCCACGGCGGGCTTCGTCGAGCGTCGGGTAGTCGAGCGGAAAGGCGAGGCGATCGCGCGCACTCATCGTCGGCGGTTCCAGCTTGGAAGAGCGGGCTCAGAGATCGCCGCACATCGGGTCGCCCGGTGCGCAGTTCGACGAGCTCGACTTGTGCGGCTTGTCGCCGCCGCCGCTCGGGCGCGAGCCGCCGCGCGAGCCGCCGCCGGTGCTGGCCGCCTTCTTCGCGTCGGTGTCGGCCTTGGCTTGCGCGAGCTGGGTCTCCAGAGCCTGCTTGGTCGCTTCGTCCTTGGCGTTCGCGAGCGCGTTCTGCAGCTCGTCCTGCTTCTTCTGCGCGGTGTCGATGTCGGCCTTGAGCTGCTTCATCTCGGCGTCGTGCTTCTGCTGTTCGGCGAGCTGGGCCGCCTGGAGCTGGCGTTCGCGCTCGGCGGATTTCATCGCGAGCGTGACGCCGACGCCGATGCCGATCACGAGCACGGCGCTGACGATGCCGACGATGAGCGTCAGGCGCTTCTTGCTCTGATCCGTCTTCAACGCGGCAAGTTGCTGCTCGTGCGCCTGCTGCGCGGCGAGCTGCTGCATGCGCGCTTGGTGCTCGGCTTCGGCCTTGGCCTTCTCGATTTCACCCTGGCGGATCGCTTCGAGGCGCATCGCCTCCTCGCGCTTGCGCTGCTCGTCCGCGCGGCGCGATTCTTCCTCGGCCCGCAAGCGCGCTTCTTCGGCGGCACGGCGGTCGGCGTCTTCCCGAGCACGGCGCTCGGCTTCCGCCCGTGACCGGCGATCCTTCTCCTGCTCCTCTTCTTTGATTCGGTTCTCCTCAAGGTTCATGAGCTCCTTGAGCGAGAAGAGAACGGAGCTTTCTTTCTGTTCGGCCATGGGGCGATTCCTCAATCTAGCGCGGGGCGGCGACCAGCCTGCGCTTCACACGCGGAGTCACCGCGAATAGCAACCGCGAAAGCATGCCGTCAAGCGCTCGAACAGTGAGTGCCGAAGTCGTCAATGAGCTCCGCGGACAAGAGCGTTTGACCCGCATGCTAGCGCCTTCTTTGGTCAGCTGCTCGTACCACCTTTGAGCACATCGGGCTACATAAACGCTTCGTCGCGTGCGCGGCACGAACGAGTCGGAGGGCGCGTCCGTGGTGGTCGAGCGCCGCGCGGTCGCGGGCGAGATCTGGCCTTCCAAGAGAGCTCCCGTCGAGGCTACGGTCCTTTGCATGTCGAAGGTCACGGCGCCGGTAACGGGGACGGTCTGGAAGATTCAAGTCACGGTCGGCGACAGCGTGGAAGAGGGTCAAACGCTCGTGATTCTCGAATCGATGAAGATGGAGATGCCGGTCGAGGCGCCCGAGCGCGGAAAAGTGTCGGCGATCTCGGTGAGCGAGGGACAGGCCATCGAGGAGGGCGATGTTCTGGTCTCGCTCGACTAAGGAAGCTCGGCTAGAATTCGGGACATGAGGTCACTCGCGGCGCTCGGCGCGGTGGGGCTAGCGGTCGTCGCACTCGCGGGTGGTTGCGCGGGCAAACAGGAGCCGGCAGCGGCCGGGAAAGACTGCTACCGCGACGAGGACTGCCAAACGGGGCTCGTCTGCGTCGCCGACGCGAGCGGCAACCGCGTCTGCAGCAAAGACGTGAAGCGTCTCGAGTCGATGGTGAACGGGCCGCCCGCGGCGGCGCCGACGGACACCGCGACGGGCATGGGCGGGGCGCCGTAGCCGCTCACTGCTTCCAGAGCAGCTTCCACGGATTGTGCTTGAGGTCGCGCACGAGCTCGCTGAGGTCGTCGTAGAGCGCCTCGTCGCGGACCAGCGCTCCCGCGGTGCCTTTGCCCTGTTTGACGCGATCGAGCAGCGCCTGAGCGTCGCCGGCCATCGATTTGGCGCTCTTGGCGGCGTCGCCGAGGTCGCGCGTCATGCTGCCGAGCGCGGCGAGCTGCTCGTCGCTCGCGAGCACGTGAGTGATCTTCTTCGTGTCGCTCAAGACCTCCCGGCTGTCGCTCACGAGCGGCCCCACGTCGTGCGCCATGATTTCGGAGCCGTGCTCGACGTTGTTCAGGATGCGCGTCACTTGCGGCCCGTCCACGTAGCGTTCGCGCGCGGCCTTCAACGTGTCCGCGGCCGTCGTCGAGAGCGTGTCGGCGTTCGCGATGATGTGGTCGATCTTGTCTTGGTTGCGCTCGATCACGCCGCCCGTGAGTCCGAGCGTGCGGTGGAGTCCGTCGAACGTTTCGGAGATTTTTTGCTCGTTGTCGGAGAGGCCGCGGTACGCGCGGTGCAAAAGCTCGTAGCTTTCACTCAGCAGGAGATCGAGCTGCGGCGGGCTCACGCCGTGAACCTGCGCGCCGTCGCGGAGCACGGGCCGTTCGGGCGAGCCGGGCTCCACCGCGAGGAACATCTCGCCGAGGACGCCTTGCACGGTCACGAACCAGCGTGAGTTATCGTGGATCGAGTTCGCGTAGCGGGTCTCGATCTTGGCCGTGACGCGAATCAGGGCGTCCGACTGGCCTGCCGGTGGCTTCCGGTCGAGCGCACCCAAAAATTCGATCTCGCTCACGCGCCCGACCTTCACGCCCGAGATGCGCACGGGAGCGCCCGTCGTGAGGCCGCCGGGATTCTGGAACGAGACGTAGACCGTGTACGTTGGCTGAAAGGTGATGCCAGCCATGAGCACCGTGAACAGGGCGATCAAGGCGACCGCCACGAGGATCAGCGCGCCCACCCTGATTTCGATCGATCGCTGGTTCATGGGCGCGAGGGTAACAGCGCGGCCGGCCGCGCGGAATTGAGCCGGCTCCGGCGCCGCCCGCCACGTCGATTCCGCCAACAGATGCTATACCGAGCTCCGGTGACGGGAGACGTGGCCTTCACGGGGGACCGCCCGAAAGGGCGCGCGGGCGTGCGGCTCGCGTCGGCCGCCGTCGCCGCCGCGTTCGCGATCTGGCTCGCGAGCTGCGGTGGAAGCGCGCCCGCTCCGCGCGGCGAAACCGGGGAAGCGGCGTTGAATCCGCCGGCATGCGGGGTCGACGAGGTGCGCGAGTTCCGCTGCGACGCGCTCCTGCCGCGCACTTCGGCGCTCCCCGCGCCCGAGCCGTTCGAGACGTGCCCGTCGGCGATCGAGGTGAAGGACGCCGTCTTTCCCCCACGTTCCGGCGCGGGTCGCTTCGACGCGCACCGCACCGAGCGAGCCCGGCGGCGTGCCCCGCCCGGCACGCAGTGCTGCTACAGCTGGTGCGGCAAGCTCAAGGTGGTCGACCCGGATAAGGTCGTCGATCGCTGTCGCGAGCCGCTCGCTTTTCACGAGTCGTATTGCATCGCGGAGCTCGAGGGAGGCTCGAAGGGAGCGCTCGCGTCGGAGCCGTACGGCGCGTGTCCGGCCGCGATCCGGCCGCCGGATGCGGCGGCGTTTTCGGTGCCGAACGGCGCGCTTCTCGACTATCGGCTCACGGCGGCGCGGCGCAAAGCGAACGAGCCGCTCTGTTGCTACGGCTGGTGTTCCATCGCGCCGCCGGGCACCGCGCTCGAGCGGACGAATCACTGAACCGAGCGCGGCACTAGCGCGCGAGCTCGGCCGCCTTGGCCGAAACGCGCTTGGGCGAGGGCTCGTCTTCGGGGCGCGCCGTCCGGAGCTGGTGCTCGGCGCGGCGCAGGCGCGACCACAAGCCGACCACGCACGCGAGCAAGGCGGCGTTCAACACCGCGGCGACGCCGATGATGCCGCGCAGAGCGAAGAGCGAGGCCTGCGTGACGGTGAGCGGCCCGAGGCGCGCGAGCTGACGGTCGGGGGGACGCGGCTTTGCCGGAGCGGGCAACATCACGACCGCGACTTGTTCCGGAGCGAGGCCGGGCACGGCGCCCGCGACCAAGCGTTGAACCTCGGCCGTCGTGAGCGGCGGCGTCGCGCCGCGGTGCCGGATGAGCACGGACGCGGTGGCCGCGACGGGCTTTTCGTCGAGATCGAGCGGATCGCGGCCCGGTACGCCGAGGTGCACGCGCGCCGACAGGACGCCGTCGAGTCCGCGCAGCGAGCGCTCGAGCTCGTCGCTCGTTCCCGTGACGACGCGCGCGTGCTCGGCGACGCGGCTTGGAACCATCGAGCCCTTGCCGAGCGCCTCGAGAATGCCGGGCGAAGCGGGCGGCGGGAGACCTTGCTCGGTGAGCACGGCGAGCGCGGCGCTCGCATCGTCGCGTGCGACGACGACGCGGTAGGTGCCCTCTTTGTCGGGGTCGCGATCCTTTTCGGACGCGATGCCGCTCTGCTCGAGCGCGACGACGACTTGGCTCGCGTCGGTGTCGTCGAGGCCGGCGACGACGGGCACGCTGCAGCCGAGCGCGCCGAAACACGCGAGGCCGAGGGCCCAGGCCGTTCCCCGCGAGATCCGCCTCATGCCCCCCTTCTTTGCCTCAGAAGTGCGTGCGCGTCACGTCGAGCTTCGGGTTCGAGGGGAAACTCAAGCCGCGCACCGAGGCCGCGACGCACGACTCGATGCCGTGGTTCGCGGGCTTGGCGCGGACGGTCACGCCGACGGCGCGGCCGTTCTGCACGGCGGCGCAGATGTCGAGGCTCGTCGAGTCGGGCACGCCGCAATGCGAGAAGTAGCTGCCGCGGTTCAGGATGTTGCCGTATTGCTGGCCGGTGATGTCCGCCTGGCCGCGCGGACCGCCGATGTTCATCTCCTCGACGTAGGCGTTTTGGGCCGATTCGCAGCTCATGCCGCCGCCGAGGATGGGCACGCCGCCCGGACCGTGCCCGACGACCGAATGCTTGCCGCCGCCCAACCGCTTGCCAGAGGCGTTGATGCCGCCGTCGACCTCGATGTTGCTCAGCGTGTCGTCTTGCACGTCGACGTTGTCATTCTTGGCGCCCCGTTTCGTGAGAATCCAGACGCCGCCGGCCGCGAGCAGCGCGCCGACGAGGGCGATGCCGAGGATCGTCTTGCCCCGGTTGCTCCGGCTCTCCTGCACCACGACGCGCTCGATCGCGGCCTTTTCGGCCTTGATGTCGCGATGGAGCCGCGCGTGCTCGGCGAACGGCGCAAATTCATCCCAATCCTTGATCGTGCGCTCGTCATTGCTGAGCGAATCGCGGATCACGTCGGAATCGACGAACGTGTGCGTCGCGATCTGTTGCAGGAGCTCGACCGCGCTGAACGGTCCGTGGTCCATCCCGTCCTTCACCACCACGTAACGGGGGCGCGGGTCGGACTCGAGTCGGGCCTTGAGGGACGCGAGCTCGGTGGTCGCGTCCATCGGGCGCGAGGGCACCGGCTGGCGCGCCGGAGGCACGGCCGGCACGTAAGAGCCGCGGAGCTCGATTGGCAGCTCTTCGGGCGGCAGCATCGACATGCGCAGGTCGACCTCGAAGTTTGCGTCGTGATCGAGGCGTGAAATGTCGGCGGGCGGCGGCGGCGCGACCGTGCCGGGCGGCGCGAACTGGTGCAACGCCTGAGCGAGCGCGTTCAGATCGTCCGGCCGGTGCGCGGGGTCGGACACGAGGGCCTTCGCCAGCACACTTTCGAAATTTTGCGGCAGCGCCGACGCGACTTCACTCGGGCGTCGCATGCCCGGCCCGACGGAGAGGCCGGTGACGAGCTCGTAAAGGATGGCGCCAATCGCGAAGACGCTCGCGCGCGCCGCGCCCGGCTGGCCGCTCCGTTCTTCGGGGGCAAGGCACGATTTGTCGCGCGGTAAGACCGGCGGCCGCGCCGCGAGCTCGGGCGACACGTTGTAAAAGCCGTATTGATTCTCGACGAGCGACGACGGGTGCACGAAGAGGCGGTGGCCGGCGCGGTGCATTTCCGCGACTTCGACGCAGAGCGGGACGACGATGCCGACCGCTTGCTTCAGGTTCAGCCGCTCGCCGCGCGCGCGAACTTCCTCGAGGCGAGCTCGGAGCGTTCCGGGGACGACGGCTGCGCCGACGGGTAACGGGGTAGCGAGGCGCTGAGAGGTCGACACCATGGACTCGGCCGCATAGTAACGCGACCCCGGGGGATTTCCAGCAGAGGCTGAACGTGGGGGCGTGTAGGAGACTTATGCCCTAGAGCGCCGTTTCGTCGCTCCGGTGCGGGCCGCTCCAGGGGTTCCTGCGCGTTCTGTACGAGCCGCGGACGAAGCTCCCGAGGACTGGGGCAATGTTCTCCGGAATGTCGGCGTCCCACTCGCCGCCGTTCACGTAGTCGGCCGGCGAGCCGTCACTCGTGAGGAGGGCGAAGCCGGGCATCACGTCGATGGGGATGCCGAGCTTCACGAGCTCGACGTGAAAGTCGGCGATGTCGACGCGGACGAGGCGGACGCCGGCGAGCGCTTCTTGCATCCGGCGATGAAGCAGCGCGACGGAGACGCCGTTACACGGCGTGCAGTCGCTGCTCGACACCCAGAGCACGAGTTTTTGGTGGTCGGACGCCGCGAGGCGCTGCTGGCCTTCGAGGAACTTCTCGAACGAGGTCACTTCGGTGCCCGGGTCGACCAGCGTGATCTTCCCGAGCTCGGTCGTTTTGGTGTTGGGCTCGCGGCCGAACGCGCCGGGACGGCTGCCGCTCACCGGGGCCGGCGCGGGCGCGACGTGCGTCGGCGGTGGCAAGAAGCTCGTCGGGTGGGGCAGCCGCGGCGGCGTCGGGCTCAGAAAACTCGGGGGCCGCGCCGAAAAAACGAACATTGCGGCGAGCCCGAGCGTCAGCGCGAAGAGGTGCAGACCGCCGAGCGCGATGCCCGCGATGGCGAACCCTTGCCCGTGCTGGCGTCCTTCCGAACGCTTGATCTCGCTCAGCGCGACCAAGCCGAGCACGACCGCGCCGATCCCGCCGATGCCCCAGAAGAAGCAGACGGTGCCGAAAATGCCGACGAGGAGCGCGAGGAGCGCCGTCGCGTTCAAGCGCGAGTCGGGTGAACGCGGCGACATGGCGCCGAGTATAGCGCGCTCTATTTACGCGGAATCTCGAGCGTCGCCGCGAGCGCCGGGTCGAGCTTCTTGTCGCCGAGATCGATGCCGTTCGCTTGCAGGTCGAACGCGAGGATCGCGTAGTAATCGTCCGCGCTCAGGCTGCCCGGCGCCCTCGGCGGCATCGTCTTCGCGACGAAGTCGGCCACGTCGGCGACCGTCTTGAACTGCGTCTTCCTCATCTTCGCCGTCGGCGGCGGCGCGAGCGGCAGCGCGCCGGCACTCAGGCCGACCACGGGCGGCGCCTTGCCGTCGTTGCCGTGCGCGCCGTGGCAACCGCCACAATACTTTCCGTAGAGCGCCTGTCCCGCTTGGGCCTGGGCCGCAAACGCACCGGGAGTCCCGGCCGACGGAGCGGCGACGCCCGGCATGCTCTCGGCGGGCACACCCGAGGACGCGGCGGCGGCGCTGTCCGGCGTGGCGGGCGCCGTCGGCTCAGCCGCGGGCGGCGCGCTCCCACCGCACGCAACGAGGACGAAAGAGCAAAAAACGAGGCTGAGTTGGTTCAAGGCGTTCCTTGGGTTGAGAGGTGTCGCGGAGTGTATCAGGGGCGCGTCGTCGGAGGCGCGCGCAGGCCCTGCCAGAAATCGGCCAAGTCGGCCGGAAGGGGCGACCTGAGATCGAGCGACACACCGGTCACCGGATGCGCGAGCGCGTAGCGGTGCGCATGGAGCGCCTGGCGCGGCAGCTCGAGGCGCGCGAGGTCCTCTTCAGTGAGCTCGCCGTCGGCGGCGCGGGCGAGCATGCGTTCGTCGGGGCCGTAGAGCTTGTCGCCGACGACGGGGCAGCCGACCGCCGACAGATGCACCCGGATTTGATGCTGTCGGCCGGTGTGGAGCGCGCAGCGGACGAGCGCGTAGTCGCGCGCGCGATCGACGACCTCGACGCCCGTGCTCGCTTCGAGCCCGGTGCCCGGAGCGGCGATCCGCATCTTGACCCGGAGCGAATTCTCCTCGTCGAGGGCGAGGGGTAAATCGACGAGTCCCGTCTCCGGAACGCCGTGGGTGATCGCGAGGTAGGTCTTTTCGAGCGGCTCCGGGCGCCCGCGACCGAGCGTCCGATCCTCGAGCAGGCGCTTGAAGGCGCGGTCGGCGTCCGCCGTTTTCGCGACGAGCAGGATGCCGCTCGTCTCGCGATCGAGCCGGTGCACGAGGTTCAGGTATTGTTTGGGGCGCTCTTCGCGCAGCCGCGCGATGACCGTGTGCTTGTGGTAGCGCGCCGTCGGGTGCACGGCGACGAGCGGCGGCTTGTCCACCACGAGCAGGTGCGCGTCCTCGTAGAGCACGGGCAGGGGCGGCTGCTCTTCGTCGGGCTCGAACGGCTCGCGCCAGAGCAGGATGATCGCCCCCTCGCGCACGCGATCGCTCGAACGGAGCCGCTTGCCGTTCATGTCGAACGCGCTCTTTTCGACGATGCGTTGCGCGCGCGTGCGGCTCGTGCGGCGGAGCTGCGCTTGCACGAACACGTCGAGCCGCTGCCCGGCCGCCTCCGCCGGCACGCGCAGGGCGCGGCGGATCGCTCCCGCCGGCACGTCCGCCGGCCGCACCACCGCGGCTTCGTCGATCTCGGCGGAGCGCGGCATCGGTCGTCGGAGGAGTCTACTCGCCGTCGCGGCGCGCGCCCGGGCGCCGGATTTCGGTGCCGATGCCGCGATCGGTGAAGAGCTCGAGCAGGAGCGCGTGGCGGCGCCGGCCGTCGATCACGTGCACCTGTTCGACGCCGGATTGCACGGCCTCGAGCGCGCAGCGCACCTTCGGGATCATGCCGCCCGTGATGACGCCGTCCGCGATGAGCTTCTCGGCGTTCGTCGCGTCGAGCGAGCTCAGGAGTTCGCCGGAGGCCGTCTTCACGCCTTCGACGTCCGTCATGAGGATGAGCTTCGCCGCACGCAACGCGCCGCCGATCGCGCCCGCGGCGGTGTCGGCGTTGACGTTCAGAGAGCGACCCTCGCCGTCGACGCCGATGGGCGCGATGACGGGAATGAAGCCGCTTTGAGTGAGCTGGTCGACGACGCCCGTCTCGACGTGCACGACCTCTCCCACGCGGCCGAGATCGACGAGGATCGTCTCGCCGTGCTCGCCCTTCGCGGGGACGCGATCGAGCTTCTTCGCGACGAGGAAGCGATCGTCCTTGCCGGAGAGTCCGATCGCGCGACCGCCGTGCTGGCAAATCATCCCGACGATCTCTTGATTGACGCCGCCGCCGAGCACCATCTCGACGAGCTCCATGGTGTCGTCGTCCGTGACGCGGAGGCCGCCCGAAAACGTCGACGAGATCCCGACGCGCTCGAGCATGCGGTTGATTTGGGGGCCGCCGCCGTGCACGACGACCACGCGGATCCCGACCAGGCGGAGCAGACACACGTCGCGCGAAAAGCTCTCCTTGAGCTCGTCGTCGACCATGGCGTGGCCGCCGTACTTCACGACGAAGGTTCGCCCCTGAAAACGCCGGATGTAGGGCAGCGCTTCGTGTAAAACCTGTGCTTTGCTGACGAGGTCGTCCATCGGCAGGGCCGGGCATACACCCGGTTTCGCCGAGGGGCCACTGCCGCATTCGAGACTTCGACCGGGAGCGGCGGCGCGAGCCCGCTTGGTTCCCGGCCCACTCGGGTGTAAGGACGGCCCGCCCATGGACGTCTTGCTGGTCACCGCCGAGCTCGCGCCGTACGCGCGCGTGACGGACGCGGGTGACGTGGTGTTCGCGCTGGCCAAAGGGCTCCGTCAGGTCGGTCACCGCGTGACGATCGCGTTGCCCCGTTACGCCGCGTTCGAAGAGCATGGTCTCTTGCTCGCGCGCCGGCTCACGCCGCTCTCGGCCGACGGCGCCGACGTGACGGTCTTCGACGGGCAGCTCTCGAACGGCGTCGAGCTCGTGCTCTTCGACATTCCCGGACTCGCCGCGCCGGGCGACCTCACGAGCGCCGCGCCGGACCCGCGCACGCTGGAAGCATTTTCGGCATTCGGTCGGGCCGCCGCCGCGCTCGTTCGGCAGCGGCGCGAGCAGCAACCGTTCGACGTGGTGCACGCGCACGATTGGCCCGGGGGGCTCGTCGGGCCGCATCTCGGTGCCGGGGCGCCGCCCCTCGTCTTGTCGGTTTACGACGTGAGACGCCGGCTGCTCGAGGTCGGGCTCGCGCACGCGCGCGCGGTCGTGAGCCCCGCGCCGAGCTACGCGGCGCGTTTCGGCGACGAAGCGGTGAGCGGAGCGCTCGCGGGCGCCTTCGCGCGCTTGCCGGAGCCGGTGATCGGTATCGCGAGCGGCGTCGATTACGCGACCTACAATCCCGCCACGGATCCGAGCCTCGAGGCCCGCTACGACGCGGAGGAAGCCTCCGCCAAGGCGCGCACGAAAGGCGTCGTTTTGCGCGAGCTCCGGCTCGAGCTCGATATTTTGCGCCCGCTCCTGGTCTGCGCAGGGCCGCTCGACCGGGCGCACGGCGCCGACGTGCTCCTCGAGGCGCTGCCGGAGCTCGCTCGTTTGCCGGCGGCGCTCGTCGTGGGCGGCGTGGGCGCGCGCGGACTCTTGCCCGAGTTTCAAGCCGCCGCCGCCGAAAGGCCGCACCAGCTCGCTTGCGTGGCCGTGAAGGACGACGCGGCGCTCCGGCGCTTGTACGCCGCGGCCGACTTGGCGCTCGTCCTGCCGCGCGAGGCTCCGTGTGAAACGGCGCAGCTCGTCGCGCAGCGCTACGGCGCGCTGCCGGTGGCGCACGCCGTGGACACCGTGCTCGACACGGTCGTGGATTGCGATGCGGCGCTCGAGACCGGCACGGGTTTCCTGTTCGACGGCCTCGATCGCGCTTCGCTCGTCGGCGCGGTCGAACGCGGGCTCGCCGCCCACGCGAACGAAGCGGGCTGGACGCGACTTCGGCGACGCGTCATGCGGCTCGATCTCGGCTGGGATCGCCCGGCGCGCCGCTACGCGCAGATCTACCGGCGCGCTTCCGAGACGGCCTCGAGCTGAGGCCGCACGATGCGGACGGCGCCGCGGAACCAGACGGCGCGACACACGGTGAGTCCGAGCACGACGAGCTGGTGCAGCACCGCGACGGCGAGAAAGCGAAATCCCTCGCTCCGTCCCACGTCGAGCCGGCCCACGGCGAAGGCGACCGCGAGCACGAGCGCGCCGCCGAGCGACGCCGGAACGAACCAGCGGGCCGCGAGCGCGAGCGGTGAACGCAGAAAGACGCGCAGGCCGGCCCGGAGCGCAGCTCTGCCGTTCGCGGCGCCGCACGCGAGCGTCGCGCCCGCCACGTCGCGCAGGACGCCGCACGAAAGCGCGAGCAACGCCGCGACGGCGAGCGCCGTGAGCGCGACGAGATCGGTGCGCATTTCGTCGTGAGTGGCGCGGCCGTGGAGAAAGCCGGCGGCCGTGAGCCCGAGCGTCAGCACGAGGATCTGAGCCAAAAAGCCGAGTCCGGCGAGCGCGAGGAACGCCGGAACGCGCGCGCAGGCGCGGCCGAGGAAGGTGTTCGTGGACTCGGGCGCCGTCTCGCCGAGCGCACTCCAGAGGATCGCCTGCGGCAGCGTGAGCGCGCCGAAGACGACGACGCCGCTCACGAGTGACGACGCCGCGAGCGGCGGGAGCAGCGCCCACGACGCCCGCACGACCTCGACGAGCAAGAGCCCGCCGCGCTCGAACAACAGCCGATCGCCTTCCGGAAAATTGCCGATGCCGCTCGCCGCGACCATGGCCCCGACGGGCGCCGCGAGCACGAGCGCTCCCGCCGCCCGCGCGGCGTAATCGAAGAGCACGGCCAGAATCACGCGCTTCAAGGCAAGACGAGCCCGAGGGCGAGTTCGGAAAAATAAGTGGCGCGCTCGAGCGTGCGACGGCAGGGGTTCGTCCTCGCCGCGGCGGCGTTGTCGAGGAGGTCGTCGTCGAGGAGCAGCTTGTGGTCGGGGTCGACGACGACGTAAGCGAGCGGGCTGTCGCCGCGGTAGTCGATGACGTGGAGCGGCCCGTGGCCGTCCCAGTGTTCGCGGCGCCTGCCGCCCGCTTCGTCGACGAGCTCGATGTCGACGGGGAGCTCGAGCTCACCGTGCCGGAGAATCACCGCTCGGCCGCGATAATGCGGCGCGGGGCCGCGCGCGAGCGGCACCGTTTCGCGTCCGCCGGGCCGATCGAACACGCCGGCCGGCGCGCGTTCGGCTGCGTTTTGCACTTCGCGCACGAGGAAATCGACGCGCCCGCGCGCCGTGAGCGCCTGCACGAGCACGCGCCGCGCTTCCGCTCCGAGCACTCGGCCGAACGTGTCGAAGAGGTCGTTCGGCGTCGGGTGCGCGAAGCGATACGTGCGCGCGTACTCGCCGAGCGCCGCCTCGAGACGCTCGCGCCCGTACACGCGAGCGAGCGTCTCGAGGATGGTGGCCGTGCGCGAATAGACGAGGGCGCCGAGCGTGCGAAAGCTCGGGAACGCCGCCGCGGCGCTCGAGAGCGGCAGGTCTTCGGCGCGCGCGGCGGCGAAGGCGCGCTCGAGGCTCGTGACCGAAAGCGCGAGATCGAAGCCGTCGAACGCGGAGCCTGCGCCGAACATCGCGTCGAGCGTGCGGAGCTCGGCGTAGCTCGTGAGCCCCTCGTCGAGGAACGGCGAGCGCGCTTCGTTCGTGGCGACGAGCCCGTAAAACCACTGGTGCAAGAGCTCGTGGACGGTGACGGATTCGATGCCTCTGTCGCCGAAAAGCCCCGAATACCAGGGGCCGCCGGTCGCGATGAGCGTCGGGTATTCCATGCCGCCCGCCTCGCCGGCGTCTTCCGGCGGATGCACCACCGTCAGCGTCGAATAGGGGTAGGCGCCGTAGAGCGCGCTCGCCCGCGGCAGCGCGAAGTCGAGCGCTCGCAGCGTGTGCTCCACGTTGTTCTCGTGTCCGGCCGGGAAGAGCACGCGCACGTCCACGTCGCCGACGCGCCGGTCGACTTCGTGGAACTCTGGCCACGCCGCCCACGCGAAGTCGTGCACGCCTTCGGCGCGGTAACGGTCGACGCGCCGGTCGCCGTGCGGCGTGCTCTCGACGCGCCGGCCGACGGCGCCGACGACGGTGTTTGCGGGCACGTCGAGCGTCACGTCGTAGTCGCCGTAGTCCGCGTAGAACTCCGCTTGGGCGTGAAACGGAAAGTGCGCGAAGCTGCCGTCGTCCTCGAGGCGCGCGAGCTTCGGGAACCACTGCGCGACGAAGTCGAAGTTGCCCGCGTAGCCCGTGCGGAGCACGATGCTCGGTAATTTCGCGCTGAATTCGAGCTCGAGCTCGAGCGTGGCGCCGGGGGCGAGCGGGGTGGGCAAGGGGAGGCGCACGTCCGTCTCGTCGTCCGGATCGTCCGGCGAGCCCGGCGCGTGCGCGGGCCAGAGATCCGCCGCGCCGAGGCTCGGCGCCGTGCAGCGCTTCACGTCGATGTAGCCCCAATCTTCCGCGCGCAGGTTGCCCCTGGCTTCGCCGAACGGTGAGCGCAGGAAGACGGACGCGTCGTTCTTGAATGCGTTCAGGTAGAGGTGAAAGTAGAGCTCCGAGAGCGCGCGGGGCGAGTGGTTCAAAAAGCGGATCGTCTCCGTGCCGTCGACGCGGTGCGCCGCGGCGTCGAGGCGCGCGCTCATGACGTAGGAAGCGACGCGCTCGGGAACGAGCGGCGTGAGCGCCGCCGCCGGCGTGGCTTCGGGCCGCGCCGCGCCGGGTGCCGTGCCGGAGCCGAGCGCGGCGGCGTTCGGCGGTGCCTGCGCCGCGAGGGCGCTCTCGACGCGTTCGGCGACGAGGAGGCCGAGCCCGAGCGCGACCCCGCCGAGCAGCGCGTCGCCCGCCTTGCTTCGCACTACTGCCCTTCGGAGAGGGCGATCACGCGCTGATCGAGCAGCGCGTACAGGATCCGGAGCGCCTCGAGCCGCGGCATGCCGCTGATGTCGAGCAGCGTCTCGATGCTCGACTGACCGTCGACGAGCGACAAGAGAAACCCCGCGCGATGATCGAGGGAGAGCCAGCGGATCTGCTCGCCCGAGAGCGCGACGCGCACGACTTGAGCGAGCGAACCGAGGCGCGCGAGGTACATCTGCGAGAGCACCTCGGTGCAGCGAAGCTGGCAGCGCAGCGCCTCTTCGTGGTGCGGGTTCGCTTCGAGGATGCCCTCGGCGACGATGAGCGCGCCGCTGAAGTCCCCCGTCGCGTAGCGATCCTTCATCGCCATCACGTCGGCGTCGTCACTCGAAACCGGCGCGAAGCTGCCGACGCGCGGCGTGCCGGGACCGAGATCGACTTCGAGCGAGTCACGCTCCGGCGCGCGCTCGGGCTCCTCGTGCTCGACCCGTTCGAGATCGAGCTCGATGGCCGGCTGTTTGGGCGTCGAGGGGCGGCGCGCGGCCCGTTCGAGGCCGGGGCGGCTCGCGGGACGCGGCGGCCGCGAGCTCCGGCGGCTCGGACGCTTGCCCGAGGAGGTCGGCGCCGAGAGCACGGGCGGCGGATCGGACCCGGGGACGAGCGTGGGCGGTGGGTCGGATTCGCTCGCGCGTTCGAACAGGCCCGAGATGCCGTCGTCCGCCGGCGGCGTTTCGGCCTGCGCCATCAGGGTCGCGGCGTCCGGCAAATCGCCCGGAACGGCCGTCACGCGCTCGAAGACGTCCGGCTCTGGTTCCTCGCAGGGGGGCGCCGGTCGCTCGTGGTCGTGACGTGAGTCGAGATCTTCGAGCTCGAGTGGCTCGAGGAACGAGTTCTGGCGTTCGCGGCGATCGGGCCCCGTCACGCTACCTCGCGACTCGGGTCACCCCCGAGTGACGACCCCCTTGAACATTCTGAGCGTGCGGCCGAGCTGTTCGACCTGCTGCGCGACTTCGTCCGTGTTTTTGCTGGTGATCGCGGCGCGCGTCCGCTCGACCGCGCTGCGCGCCTTGGCGAGGGCGTCGCGCCCGAAATCGGCGGAACCGACGGCGCGCTCGATCTCCGGGAACAGCCGCTCGATTTCGGCGATCAGCGTCTCGGCTTCTTGCTTCTTGCCCTCGAAGCGTTCGTCGGTGCGGCGCTCGACCATGTAGTCCTGCGCGCTCGCCATCATGTTCTTGATCTCGTCCTGCGTGAGGCCGCTCGTCGCGGTCACCTGGATCGACTGCGCTTGGCCCGTCTCGAGATCCTTCGCCTGCACGCTCACGATGCCGTCGCTGTTGATCTCGAAGGTCACCTCGATTTCGACTTGGCCCTTCGCGGCGCGGCGGAGGCCCGTGAGGATGAACTCGCCGAGCAGCTCGTTTTCGTCGGCGCGCGCGCTTTCGCCCTGCAAAACCAGGATTTTCACGGCCGTCTGATCGTCCCGGCTCGTCGTGAACGTCTTCGTGCGCGCGGTCGGGACGGTGGTGTTCTGCGGGATGAGCTCCTCGAAATGGCTGCCGAACGTCATGATGCCGAGGGCGTGCGGCGTCACGTCGAGCAGGATCATCTCCTGCTTCTCGCGCACGAGCGCGGCGCCCTGGATGCTCGCGCCGATGGCGACGACTTCGTCCGGGTGCACGCTCTTGTTCGGGTCGCGCTTGAAGAAGCTCGCCACGGCCTGCTGCACGGCGGGCATGCGCGTCATCCCGCCGACCAAGATCACGTCCTCGATTTCGCTCACGCCGAGCCGGGCGTCGGCGAGCGCCTGCCGGCAAATCTCGATCGTGCGCTCGACGAGATCGGAGGTGAGCTGCTCGAGCGTCGCGCGATCGAGCGCGCGCTGCAGGTGCAGGGCTTCGTTGCGGCCGGTGGAGATGATGAAGGGCAGGTTGATCTCGGTGTCGCGCGTGCCGGAGAGCTCGCACTTCGCCTTCTCCGCCGCGTCGCGCAGGCGCTGGAGGGCCATGCGATCTTGCCGGAGGTCGATGCCGTGCTCCTGCTGGAAGCCGCTCACGAGCCAATCGATGATGCGCGCGTCGAAATCCTCCCCGCCGAGGAAGGTGTCGCCCGTCGTGCTGATCACCTTGAAAACACCGTGCGCGCCGATTTCGAGGATGCTGATGTCGAAGGTGCCGCCGCCGAGATCGTAGACGGCCACCGTGCGATCGAGATCCTTGCCGAAGCCGTAGGCGAGCGCGGCCGCCGTCGGTTCGTTGATGATGCGGATCACGTCGAGGCCCGCGATGGCGCCCGCGTCCTTCGTCGCCTGGCGCTGGTTGTCGTTGAAGTACGCCGGGACCGTGACGACGGCTTTCTTCACCGGCTCGCCGAGATAGTCCTCGGCGATGACCTTCATCTCCTGCAAGACCATCGAGCTGATCTCGGGCACGGAGTAGGTCTTGTCGCGGAGGCGGATGCGCACGTCGTTGTGCGGGCCCTCCACGATCGTGTAGCTCGAGGTCATGATCGAGTTTTTGACCTGCGGCGAGTTCCACTTGCGGCCGATCAGGCGCTTGGCCGCGTAGACGGTGTTCTCGGCGTTCGTGATGGCCTGGCGCTTCGCGATGTGCCCCACGAGTCGCTTGCCGGCTTCCGTCACGGCGACGACGCTCGGCGTCGTCTTGTAGCCCCCGCGGTTCGTGATGACGATCGGCACGTCGCCTTCCAGAATGGAGACGCAGGAATTGGTCGTCCCCAGATCGATGCCGATGACTCGCTCCATCGTGTTCTTTCCTTCAGACTAAGCCCGGCCGTGGCTCAGGCATCGGGCCGTCGCGCGCGGCGCAACCAGTCCTTGATGGTATCATCCTTGGGCGCGAGTTGCTGGGCGCGCTCGAACTCGGCCAACGCGCTCTGTTTCATGCCGGCCTCGAAGTAGATCTTGCCGAGCGTCGCGCGCAAGTTCGGGTCGTCGGGCGCGCCGTCCCGCGCGCGCTTAGCGAAGTCCGCCGCCTCCTTCAGGTCGCCTTTCGCCGAATAGAGGCAGTGGGCCACCCGCTCGAGCACGCGCGGCGTCGGCCGGCCGCGGCTCGCGCGCTTGTACGACGCCGCCGCTTCCGCGAAGCGCCCCTCCTTCTCCTCGTATTGCGCCTGCTCGAGGTAGCTCTCGGCGAGCCCGGCCTGGGCGCGTGCCTCGACTTCGCGCAGTCGATTGCCGAGCGCCGTGTCGTCGGGCGCGAGCGACGTCGCGATGCGGAGCGCGTTCGTCGCCGAGACCAGATCCTTGCGGCTCTCGGCCTCCTCGGCCGCCGAGACGTAGCGCTGCACCTGGCGCGACTTGAGCTCGCCCACGCGCTCTTCGTAGCGGCGCTTGAGATCGGCCGCCGCCGCTTCGCGTGCGGCATCCGAGACGGCGGGCAGGGGAGAGCTCGGCGTGCGCGCCGTCGGCGGCATCGAGACGCCGAGCTTGCGCGCGAGGGCGCGACGGCGGGCCTCCGAATCCGACGGGCGGATCGACGGCACGCTTTGCGGCGTGGGCGTCGGCGGGGCCGGCGTGACGGGGCGGGGCGAGAGCGGCGGCAGCGATTGTCCCGCGGGCGGCGGGTAGGAATGACGCGCTTTCTCCTCGAGCTGGACCTGCTCCTGGATTTCGCGCTTCACGCGCTCGACTTCGCCCGTGTGCCCGCCCGCATCCGCGAGCGTGCGATCGAGGGCCTGCGTGCGGCGGACGGAGGCCAAATAACGGTCGTAGTCCTCGCGCGCGGCTTGCCGCGTGAGCACGTCGTGCGCCTCGGTCACGCGGGCGAAGAGCTTCTCGAGCTTCGGCTTGAACGAACCGAGGTTCTTCCCGAAATAGCGATCGGGATGGAAGTCGTTCACGAGCTCGAAGTAAGCGGCCTTGATCGCTTTCTTGTCGGCGCCCGCGTCGATGCCCAAGAGCTCGTAGTGCGACAGCGCGCTCAGGCGGTAGAAGGTGTCGAGCACCTTGCGTTTGCGCGCCACGTCGAGATCGATCGGCTCGTCGAGCTCGGCGGGATCGTAGAGGGCCGCCGCCGGATGATGCCCGCGCGGCTCGGCGCCCTGTTCGACGATCGGACCGATTCTGAGGTTGAAGGTGCCCGAGGTGCCCGGCGACGGGCGCGGCGCGCGGACGCTCGCGGGCGTCGCCTGCATTTCCGAGAGCGCGCCCAAGCCGTTCAGCTTGTCGAGCGAGCGGCGGATCACGGTCGCGTCGAGGCCCGTGGCGAGCGCGATGTCGCTCTCGCTCGCGTTGCCGTCGAGATGCGAGACGACGAACGCGTCCTCCGGCGTGAGCGGCAGCGCGCGCAGATCGACGCCGTCTGCGAGCCTGAGCCGGCGATCTTTGTCGATCAGGGCCACCCAGCCGAAGCTTAGCCGTGTCCCCTCGCGCTCGCCAAGACGCGTGGCGCGAAAGCGCACCCGGGTCGGCCCGTCGAGCTAGGGCTTCGGCGCGGCGCGCTCGATGACGGCCGCCTGAATGCGCATCGCTTCTTGAAACGCGGCGAGAGCGCGGTTCTCGGCGGCCATCGAGCCAGGAACGTCCCCGCTCGCCGCGAGCGCTTTCGCGTGGCGTTCTTCGACGAGGCCGCGCACCTCGACCAGGTGCCCGCGGAAATAACCCTCATCGGGTACCAAGGTAAGACCTTTTTCTACATCGCCGAGCGCGCCGGCGAAGTCGCCGTGGCGGCTGCGGAGGTCGCCGAGACGGGCACGCGTGTCGGCGAGCACCTCGCGCACCTCGGCGGCGCTCGGGCAGGGCGGCAGCGGACCGTCGACGACGGCGGCGAGCTCGGCTTCGGCTCCCGTGAGATCCTTGGCTTCTTCGCGCGCGTCGGCGCGATGGTGCGCCGCGCGCGAGCGGCTCAAAAACGCGAGCAGCGCCGTCCCCACCGGGCGGTTGTCCTTGTCCGCGCACGCGTCCTTCGACTTCGCGCAGGCGACGAGCGCGAGAGGCACGAGGAAGGCCGCGAGCCGCATCAACGAACACCCCAGAGCGCGTAGCGGTTTTCGCGCGCGTCGCGCTCGCGCGCGGAGGCGATGCGATCGATGCGCTCGCTGGCGGCGCCGGTGACGAACGCTTCGTGAAAGAGCGCCTCCGTGGTGTGAGACGGCACGAGCGCGACGTGCGGCTCCGGAGCGTCGGCGCTCGGCCGTGCCACGAAGAGCGCGAAGGCCGCCGCCGCCGCGAGCGCGAGCGCGCCGAACGTCACGTACACGACGTTCGGGCGGCGAGCTCCCACGCCTTCGCGCGTGCGTCGAGCCGCCGAGGGTTCGAGCTCGGCCGGCTTGACCGCGGCGGCGAGCGCGCGCGCGAGCGCCGCGTCCGGGTGCGCCGCGTCGCCGTTTTCGAGCGCGGCGCGCAGCCGTTCGCTCGCGCGGAGCTCGTCCGCGCTCGCCGGCGCGAACGGATCCTCGAGCGCGAGGCGCAGGATTTCGGCGTGCCGCGCCGGCGCGAGCTCGCTCGGCGCGTGGGCGGCGCGGAGGGCCGCGGCGAGCGTCGCTTCGTCCTCCGGAGCGAGCACGGCCTCGCCGTCCTCGAGCTCGTCCGCGAGCGACTTTTCCGTCATGGCTCGTGATCCTCCGCGTCGAGCACTTTGCGCAGCGCGGCCATCGCGCGATGGAGTACCACGTCGAACGTGCCCACGGTGACGCCGAGCTCCGCGGCCGCCTCGGCGCGCGGTCGCTCTTCGAGCACGCGCAGCCGGATCGCCTGCGCGTAGCGCGGATGCACGCGGCCGAGCAGCGCCGCCACGCGCGCCCGCGCGACGCCGAGATCGTGGGCTTCGAGCGCGGCCGCGTCGCGCGTCTCGCGCTCCGCCTGGTCGACCTCCCGCTCGAGGTCGTTCGTGTCGAACAAGACCTCGCGCTTGCGGGCGCGGATTTGATCGAGCGCGATCCGCAGCGCCACCACGCGGAGCCACGGATAGATGCCGACGCTCTGCCACTCGAAGCGCCCGATGCGCTCGACCACGCGGAGGTAGGTGAGCGAGAGCGCCTCCTCGGCGAGCGCGGTGCTGCCGAGGCGCGGCAGGAGTACGGCGCGGTAGAGTCGAGGGCCGTGGCGTTCGAGGAGCTCGCCGAGCGCCGTGCGGTCGCCCTCGCGGGCGCGCTCGCAGAGCCGCCGTTCGGCTTCGAGCTCTTCGGGCGGCAGCACCGGCCGCACTCTACTCGGACGTGGCGCCGCGCCCCAATCGCCGGCGAGCCAGGCGACCCTCCCGCCGGCCCAGAAGGGCGCGACGAAGCCGGCGAAGGGCGCTGCTTTTGCCGCGTGGCCGAGCTCCATGCTCTCTGAACGCGCGTGAAGGCTCGTTGCTTACAAGGACGGGACCTCGCTCGGCTCCTGCGTGGTAGAGACGCGCCCCATGGCGGCGAGGCTCTGTCCCTACTGTAGAGAGCTCAACAGCGTCGGCGAGAAGCACTGCTTCCGCTGCGGCCGGCGGCTGCCGGGGCCGGCGGCGGACGGCGCCCTGCGCGTCGTCCGCGACTTCATCGGTGTCGAGGCGCCGATGACGCGCGTGCTCTTGTTTCTCCAGCTCGCGGTGTTCGCGCTCTGCGTCATCGTCGATCGGAGCTTGCCGCTCGGCACGGGCGGCTCCCTGCTCGGTTTGAGCGGCTCCTTCAAGGCATCGACGCTGCTGCGCTTCGGCGCGCTCGGCGGGAGCTTCGGGCAAACGGAACCGTGGCGCTTGCTCTCGGCCGTCTTCGTCCACGCCGGCATCCTGCACATCGGCATGAACATGTGGGTCTTCGCGAGTCTCGGTCGCGAGCTCGAGGGCACCATCGGCGGGCCGCGCTTCGTGCTCCTGTTCCTGCTCTCCGGCGTGCTCGGCTACGTCGCGAGCGAGTGGTGGTACGCGCCCTTTCAGCCGCTCACGATGGGCGCGAGCGGCGGCGTCTTCGGTGAAATCGGCGCCGTCGTCGGCATCCTGGGCGCGCGGCGCGATCCACGCTGGCGCGGCGTCTTCGTCCGCAATCTGATTTACGCGCTGCTCTTGTCGGTCGTTCTCGGAAACGTCAACACCTCGGCGCACCTCGGCGGCTTCGCGGCCGGTATCGGGCTCGGTTTCGCGTTCGGCTACGAGCGTTTCTGGCGGCGCTTCGTGTGGCCGCTGCGCGTGCTCGCCGCGCTCGGCTTGGTGTCGGTGGTCGCGTCCGTCGGCTTATCGATGCATTCACTGGCCTGGCAAGACATGCGCGCCCGCGAGGTCAGGTACGAGTAGTATCGTTCGTATCCCATGCCCGTCGTGAACCCGCTCGCGCGCGAGGTGGTCTTCAAGGTCGTCTATTACGGCCCGGGCCTCGGCGGGAAGACGACGAGCCTGCAGCACATTCACGCGACCACGCGCGCCGAGCACCGCGGCAAGATGGTGAGCCTCGCGACGCCCGTCGATCGCACGCTCTACTTCGATTTTCTGCCGATCCGGCTGCCGAGCGTGCACGGCATGGGCGTGCGCCTCCAGCTCTTCACGGTGCCGGGTCAGGTCTATTACAACGCGACGCGCAAGCTCGTGCTGACGGGCGCGGACGGACTCGTGCTCGTCTTCGACTCGCAGAGCGACCGCATCGACGCGAACTCCGAGAGTCTCGAGAACCTGCACGAGAACCTGACCGCGCACGGCCGCTCGCTCTCGCAGGTGCCCCACGTCATCCAGTACAACAAGCGCGATCTCGCGACGGCGCTCGGCATCGACGAGCTCGAACGCCAACACAATCGCTTTCACGCGCCGTCGTTCGGCTCCGTCGCGATGACGGGCGAGGGCGTCTACGAGGCGCTCGAAGCGGTCACGCGCGCGGTGCTCGAACACTTCGAGCAGCGCATGCCGGGCGAGCGGGGCGCGGCGATGCCGGGGCTCGACGTGCCCGAGGGCGGGCTCGCGGAGGCGCTCCGCGGCATGGGTCCCGGCGACGATCCGTCGCTCTCCCCCGATTCTCCGCGGCGGACGAGCGTGGAGCTCCGTCTGTCGCAGCTGCCCGAGCAGGATCCGGGCGAGGCCGCCGCGCGGCTCGCGGTCGGCGAGGCGGCGCTCTTGGCCGAACCTGCGCCCCGGCCGCGCACGGCCCCGCCGCCGGCTCCGCCCCCGAACGACGGACTCGACTCGTCGTTGCCGCCGGCGCCCCAGTTTTCGAGCGCGCGCGGGGCCGCGAGCTTCGAGCTGCTCTGGCCGCCGGCCGAGCGCGGACTCGTACGTGAGCTCGAGGCCGCGTTCGCGAACGGGGATTTCAGCCGCGCGCTCGCCGGTTCGGAGGCGCTCGTCGCCCGCTCGCTCGCGGGTGCGGCGGCCGCTCTCGGGACGAACGACGCGCCCCGCGACCCGGCGACGGTGGCGGTGATCCTCGGCGTCGACGGTCGGCGCTACCTCGAGTTCCGGAGCCTCGCTCGCGAAGCGCGCGCAGGACGCGGCGTTTCGGCGACCGAAGCGCTCGTCGCGTACGCGCTCGCGATCGAGATCCGCATCGCGCGCGCCGCGGTGGGCTGAGCGGGGTTACTTCGCCTGCGCGCCGGTGGCGACGCCGGTGAGGCTGCTCGGCCCGTCGTCGGTGGTGAGGCGACCGAGCCATTGCCCCGTGAAGCTCGTGAGCTCCGCGGAGTCGCCCACGCTGCCGGAAGCCGTGAGCGCCACGTCGAGGGACGCGGGCGCCGTGTCCGAAGCGAGCGCCTGCGTCACGAGCGCGCTCACCGCGTTTTCACACATCTGCTGCGCGCACGCGCTGTCTTTCCCGCAATCCGGCAGCGCGCGGCTGCTCTTCGACCCGAGCGCCGCCAGCGTGTCGGCCACGAGCGAGCAAGGGACGGCGCCCGCGAGCGCGGAGGCGAGATCCGTCGCTCCGGTGACGGCGGCGAGGGCCGGGGCCGTCGCACCCGCGAGCAGGAAGGTCGCCGGCGCGACCGACATGCTGAAACCGATGACCACG
This sequence comes from Polyangiaceae bacterium, assembly GCA_035499895.1. GTDB lineage: Bacteria > Myxococcota_A > Polyangia > Polyangiales > Polyangiaceae > PMG-095. The sequence continues at coordinate 43,049 of DATJXW010000026.1, forward strand.
CTGTCGTCCGCGCTCGCGTTCCAGCTCGCGGTCCCCGTCTGCGTGAAGCCGGCGCTCGCGGCGTCGAGACCGAACGCGCTCTCGAGCGCGACCTTGGGCGCGGCGCCGTCGCCCGAGCCGGTGAGCGTCCCGACGATACCGTCGGTGTCGCCGCTCGCCGGGAGGCCGGCGTCGATCCAGCGCGTGAGCGGCGCTCGCAGGGCCTCGCCGCCGCCGCCGCCGAGCGCGGTGCGCACGGCCGTATCCCAGTCTCCCGCGGTCCGGGCGCTCGCGTAGGCGTTCGGGTCGCTCGCCAAATCGCCCATGGCGTCGAGCAGCGCCTCGACGTCGTCGGTCGCGTCCCCGAGCAGGCTGGCCGTGACGGTCGCCTCGCTGCTCGCGAACGCCGTGTCGAAAGCGTCGGACGAATCGAGGTCGAGCGTGAAGCGCACGTTGCTCGAGTCGAGCTTCATGGGCACGTTCGCCATCACCACTTCGACCTGGTTCGTCACGCCTTCGAGCGCGTTGTTCAGCGTCGTGCATCCCCACGCGAACTCCTCGGCGCGCAGCACGACGGCGAGCTTCTGGCCCGTCGGCACGTCGAGCGCGATGGGCCAAATATCGGACGCCGGCGCGCTGATGGAGCCGTCGGGCGGAGGGCTGCCCATCAGATCGGTGCAAGGCGTGTTCGGCGTCGCGCTCGCGACGTAGCCGCGCAGGGCGCGTTCACCCGCGTAAGACGGCTTGATCGAGAGCGACGCCATGTTCGTCTCTTCGACCGCCAGATCGAGCGTCGCCGCCGTCGCGCCCGAAGCGAGCGCGCGGACACTGAAGCTCGACGGGGTGCTCGGCGCGGTGAGCATCACCGTGTTCGTCCCGCTGCTCTCGTCGGTGCTGACGGTCGTCGCGCTCAAGACCGCGTCGAGCGGGGTCCCGAGCAAGGCGAACCGCACGTCGTGAGCCCCGGGCGGATACGCGGTCACGACGACGTTCGCGACCTCGCTCGGCGTGAGCGACATCGGGTCGAGCGGCGTGAGGTAGTCGGGCGAAACGAGGCCGAGCGAGAGCGAGAAGGTGAGACCGGCGCCGCCCGCCGTGCCGCCCGTGCCCGCGCTCGTGGTGCCGCCGGTGCCGCCGGTGTCCGCGGTCGCGCTCTCCGAGCACGCTCCGAGATCGAGCGCGAGGCCCACGCCGAAAAAGAGCGTGAGGATCCGCGCGACGGCGGTCGAGCCCGTAAGGAACCGAGCGGCAGGCCCGTCAAGCATCAGGACGAAAAGTAGAGCGAACCACGCCCGCTGCAAGCACGGATTGGTCCGAGCGCCGTCCCGACGCGGCCGGCGAACGTGGTAGCGTCCGCGCTTCGGTGACTTCGATCGTCCCGCCCTCGGTTAAGGTCCTCATCGTCGAAGACGAGCCGGGCCTCAGGCAGATGCTCGAAATCCTCTTCCATCGCGAGGGCTACTCGGTGGTGAGCGCGCCGGGGTACCGCGCCGCAGTCGAGGCGATCACCCAACACCCGCAGCCGTTCCCGCTCGTACTCACCGATTTGGCCATGCCGGACGGCTCCGGTCTCGACATCGTGGCGGTCGCGAAGGGGCGGAGCCCGGCGACGGAAATCATCCTCTTGACCGCGCACTCGAGCGTCGAGAACGCGATTCTCGCGATGCGCTCCGGCGCCTACGATTTCGTGGCGAAGCCCTTCAAGCCGGCGGAGCTCGCGGCGCTCGTCGCCAAGGCGCTCGAGAAGAGCGCGCTCGTCAGCGAGAACTTGCGCTTGAAGGCGCGCTTCAACGCCGAGGAAGAAGCGCGTGAGCTCCTCGGCAAGAGCGAAGCCATGCGCCGCGTCCTCGACGTCATCGAACGCGTCGCCGCCACGCGCGCGACCGTGCTCATCACGGGCGAGAGCGGTACCGGCAAGGAGCGCGTGGCGCGCGCGCTTCATCAACGTTCCGAGCGCGCGAGCCTGCCCTTCTTGGTCGTGAACTGCGGCGCGCTGCCCGAGAACCTGATGGAGAGCGAGCTCTTCGGGCACGAGAAGGGCGCGTTCACGGGCGCGCAGAACAAGCGCCAAGGCCTGTTTCGGGACGCCCACGGGGGCACCGTCCTGCTCGACGAGATCGGCGAACTGCCGCAGAGCTTGCAGGTGAAGCTCTTGCGCACGCTGCAGGAACGGAGCGTGCGTCCGGTCGGCGCGAGTGAAGAGGTGCCGGTGGACGTGCGCGTGCTCGCGGCGACCAATCGCGACGTCGAGGCGGACGTCGCAACCGGGCGCTTCCGTCAGGATCTCTACTATCGACTCAACGTGATCCGCCTGAACCTGCCGCCGCTCCGCGACCGGCGCGAGGACGTTTCGCTGCTCGCCGAGCGCTTCCTGGTCCGCTTCGCGCGCGAGATGGGCAAGGACGTCGCCGGCTTCACGCCCGACGCTCTCCGCGCCATCGAACGCTACTCCTACCCGGGGAACGTCCGCGAGCTCGAGAACGTCATCGAGCGCGCCGTGGCGCTCGCGGGCGCGCGCGTCATCGGCACGGGTGATTTGCCGGAGGAAGTGAGCGGCCGGCTCGGGGCGCCCGAGGAGCACCTGCTCACGCTCGGTCCGGACGGCTGCGATCTCGACGCCGTCCTGAACGAAGCCGAACGGCGCCTGCTCATCGCCGCGCTCGAACGCACGGGCGGCGTTCGCAAGGCCGCCGCCAAGGTGCTCGGCGTCACGTTTCGGTCACTCCGCTATCGCCTCCAGAAACACGGGCTCGGCGTCGAGAGCGCCGGAGCGGACTCCGGGGGCGAAGACGATGACGAGGAGTGATGCTAGGCTGTTCGATCATGAAGCCGAGCGCCGCGCATGCGAGCCCGCGCGCCCGCGGCAACGAGCGCGGGTTCACGCTGACGGAGCTCATGGCGGTCGTCGCGATCACGGGGATCCTCGCGACGATCGGCATCGCGGCGCTGCGTAACCGCACCTTGGCTTCGGACGCGACGAGCGCGAAGGTCGTCGTGAAGGCCATCGTCGCGGCCGAAGAGCATTATCGGGCGGAAAATCAGCTGTACTACGACGTTTCGAGTCCCGGCGACGCGGGCTGGTACCCGCAAAAGGACATCCCCAAAAACGCGAAGCTGAGCTTCTGGTCCACCACGAGCGCGGACACGGCGAAGTGGCACACGCTCGCACCCGACATTCGGCAGAACGTCTCGTTCGCGTTCAAAGCGAATGCCGGACTCCCGACCGACACTCCGAAGTACGAGGACGCGCTCGCGACGATCCCGCTACCGGCGATCGTCGAGCCCTGGTACCTGATTCAGGCGCGCGTCGACGCCGACGGGAACGGCATCGCGTGCATGGTCGCGGCGGCGAGCTGGACGCCCGAGGTCTTCTCCGTCAACGACGGCGAGTGACGTTCCGCGCGGCCGGGCGGGCTCATTTTTGCTCGCGCGACGCTGCGCGGTGACGTTTCTCGTCAGTGGATGAGGTGCGGACCTGTACGACAAGGTACGAGCGAAATAGGGTCTTCGCCCTCGTTTCGAACGGTTTTTCCTCGGGTCGTTAGGCCGAGTCGTGAAAGAGTTCGTGCCTGGCCATGGTTCGTGGTCCAGAGAGGCGGAGAGCGATGTCGGGGCTGGCACACACCCTGCTTAGGGACGGTGTGGTCTTACGCAAGCGCGAGTCTCGAGAGCGCGGCTTCACGCTCATCGAGTTGATGGTGGTCGTCGCCATCATCGCGGTGCTGTCGGCGCTCGCGGTTTACGGCGTGCGCCGCTACGTCGTCGCGGCGGCCACCTCCGAGCCGATGGAGATCATCAACTCCATTCGCGCCGCGGAGGAGAGCTACAAGGACGAGACGTTCGGCTATCTCCAAGTGTCGACGATGTCGTCGTATTTCCCCTTCGGCACGACGGTGCCGACGAACAAGAAGATGTCGTGGGACGGCGGGAGCGCGACGGAGCTCGCGCTCTACAACCAGCTCGGCGTGCATCCGAGCACCGTGGTCCAGTTCGGCTACGCGTGCTCCGCGGGCAAGGGGAGCACCGGCATTCCGACGGCCGCGCAGCTCGGCATCCACACCACGCTCAACACGACCGTGTCGGCGACCGATTGGTACGTCGTGCGCGCCGCGAGTGATCGCGACGGCAACGGCGTTCTCGCAACTTTCGTCGGTTCGAACTTCACCGATCAAATCTACGGGGAGAACGACACCGAATGAATCGAACGTCAGGTCGGCAGCTGTTGCCGGCACCGAGCGACGGGTCGGGTGGCCCTGCGCGCGTCGAGCAGGCCACCCACAGCAAAGGAAACCAATCATGATTCGGAAACTCAGAAAAGCGCGCGGCTTCACGCTGGTGGAGCTCATGATCGTCGTCGCCATCATCGGTATTCTGGCGGCGCTCGCCATCTACGGCGTGAGGAAGTACCTCGAGAACGCGAAGACGAGCGAGGCGCGATTGAACCTCGGTCGCCTCGGCAAGGACGCGGTGTCCGCCTACGAGCGCGAGACGATGAACGCGACGCTCGCCGGTGCGGGCCAGGCCACGGCGGCCGTGCACCGTGTCTGTGGCGCGGCGACGGCGCCGGTGCCCGCGACCGTGCCGCAGGGCACCAAGATCCAGCCGGATCCGGCTGCCTGGGCGGTCGGCGACACGCTCACGGGTTGGGCTTGTCTCAAGTTCTCGATCAATAGCCCCCTCTACTATCAATACGCCTACACGGCCGACGCGACCGCGCAGACGTTCACGGCGAGCGCCACGGGCGATCTCAACGGCAACGGCACCCCGGGCGATCCCTGGACGTACCAGGGCGGCCTCCTGAACGGTGAGATGCGCTTGGCGACCACCATCCACGAGTCGACGAACCCGGGCGAGTGAGCCCATGACCCTCGGCCGGCCCCGACGTTCGAGAACGTCGGGGCTCGGTCGGAGGCGAGACGGCGAGGGACTAGCGCTTAGCCCCGAGTCCGGCGAGAGTCGGGCGATTGGCGGCGCTGATTGTGATCGTGGCGGTCGCGGTGGTCTACGTGCAGGCCCTGGGCGGCGGATTTCTATGGGACGACCGCTTGCTCATCATGGGCGTGCCGCTCGTCGAGCGCACGGGCTCGGTCGGTGAATACCTGCGGCATCCGTTTTGGGTGGGAGTTTCGGGCGCGCAATCGGACAGCTACTACCGGCCGCTCGTCACGCTGAGCTTCGCGCTCGATCATCGCCTGCACGGTGATAACCCCGCGGGGTATCACCTCACGAACCTGCTCTTCCACGAGCTCAACGCGCTCCTGCTCTTCGCGCTCCTCCGGCGTTTCGGCGTGCGGGCGTTCGTCGCCGCGTTGCTGGCCGCGGCGTGGGCGCTCCTGCCGCGACTCGCCGAGGCGGCCGCCTGGGTCTCGGGGCGAACCGATCTGATCGCGAGCGCATGCGTGCTCGGCGCGCTCTTCGTCTGGGGTGATTCCTGGCTCCGGCGCGTGGCGGCGAGCGTGCTCGTGCTGCTGGGTCTCCTCTCCAAGGAGTCGGCGGTGGCGGTGCTCGGCGCGGTCGCCGTGCTCGAGTGGACCGAGACTCGCGGCGAGTCCATCCGCGCGCGCGTGCAAGCGGTGGCACTTCGCCTGTCGCCCGGAGCGGTCGCGCTCGCGGCGTACGTCGCGCTCCGCGCTTCCGCGGTGGGGCTTCACGCGAGCAAGGACGCGCTCGGCGCGAGCCTGCGCATTGCCACGGTGTTCGACACCGTCACGACGTATTCACTGATGCTCGTCGACGCGTTCCGGCCGCGCGCTCTCATCGGGCGACTGGGTTTGGTGGAGCCGTGGGCCGTCGCCGCCGGCGTCGTGATTGCTGCCGCCTGCGCGCTCCTCGCGTTCCGCTCGCGGAACCGCTTTCGGCCGGCGAGCGCGGTCGGGCTCGCGCTCGCGTTCGCCGCGCTCTTTCCCGTCCTCCACGTCTTGCCGGTTCCCCTTCGTGTGATCGCGGCCGACCGGTTCCTGTATCTGCCGACGGCCGGGCTCGCTCTCGCGCTCGGTCCGCGACTCGACTCGCTGCTCGGGCTGAGACGCCCGGCTTGGCTCGCGGCCGTCGGCGTCGTGGTTGCGCTCGCGGTCGCGTCGTCGCGGCGCGTGGGCGTCTGGTCCGACGAGCTCGAGTTCTGGGTAGAGACGTATCTCGAGACACCCCCGACGAACTGTTCGGCCGCCACGAATCTGGCCGGCGTCTTCTTCCGCGCCGGGCAAAACGCGGACGCTCTCGAGCTCTCGCAACGCGAGCTCCGCTCCTCGGACGAGGTCGGTAAACGCGAAGCGCGGTTCAACGGCGCGCTCGCCCTGGCGCGCCTCGGCCGCAAAGAGGAAGCGCTCGCGCAATTCCGCGCGATCGGCCGGAGCTCGCTCGACGCGGACGTCGCCGTGCAACTCGCGATCGTCGAGCTCGAGTCCGGCCGCTTCGACGCCGGCCGGGCGCGCCTCGAGCCGCTCGCGCGGGCGGGTCAACAGCAGGCGCGCGAGATCCTCCGACGCGTGCCGGACCTCGTGCGCGCCTTCACGGAGCTCGCGCGCTTGCCGGCGAACGACGTCGCCGGTCGCGCCCGACTCGCCGGCCTCCTCGGGGACGAAACCGTCGCCGTGCCGGCCTGGCTCGCAGCGGCGACCGAGCCCAACGCCTCCGAGGGCACGCTGCGCGAGGCGTTGTCGTATCTCGTTCGCACGGGCAACCGCGACGCCATCGCGGCGGTCGCTCGGCGTTACCTCACCCGCTTCGGCGCGCTCGATCCGACGCTCGCGGGCGTCGTTTCGGTGCGCCTCGACGAGATCGACCGGGTGCGGGCCGTGCGCGGTCGCCTCGGCCTTTCCGGCTGAGTCCGCTACGGGCCGTCTTGGACGCAGTGCGCGGCCGCTTCCGGCCGGATCTTCACGCCGTATTGCGTGAGCTCGCGGAGCGCGCAGCAGGTGATGACGCCCTTGCCGGTCTCGTTGAAGAGTCGCCGGTGGCGGTTCGCTTCGAACGGATTGAACGGGGTGACGCGGTACGCGGTCGGCTCGATCCAGAGTCCGCGGCGATCGTCCTCCGCGAAGGGGCGATCCATGAGTGCGGTCGCGTCCTCGCAGCGGTGAAGCTCGGGCTTTTCGCTGTCGGGGTTGCGCCGGTAGTAGTAGCAGTCGCGCCCGGGATAAGCGGCGCGAATCAGCGCCCGGAAGGGCGCCGGCACGAGCGGGAAGGTGACGACCCGATCCGCCTGGCCGCGATTGCGTTCGGGGAACGTGTCGAAGACCCAGCCGATCGGGCGACGCTCGCTCCCGCGCACCTCGTGGAAGAGCAGCGCGGGCCGGTGGATCTGGGCGAGCGCGGCGTCGCTGTCGCGATGAATCGTGTCCACGAGTCGCGCGACGCGTGCGGCCTGTTCGGTGTCGAAGACGAGCGTGCCGAGCACCGCGTGAAGCGCGAACGCCGTCGTCGCGAGCGCGGGCGCGCGCGCGAGCCACGCGTCCGCGACGCTCGCCGCGATGAGCGAACCCGGCAGCAGGAGCTCGTAGTGATAAATGGGGCCCGTGTCGGACGTGCCGGGCGAATAGTAGAGAAACTCGAACGCGACGACCGCCACGCCGACCGCGTACCAGACGACGAAGCGCCGATCGGCCAACCGAAACCAGACCCAGGCCACGAGCACGGCGAGCGAGCACGGCAACCCGAGCCACCACGCGTTGAAGCGCACGAGCACGACCCCCAGGTTTTCGAGGGCCGTCAGCGGCGTGTGCTCGTACGCTTCGTACTTCCACACGCGCCCGAAGCCGTAGTGCTCGATGGCGCATTGCAGACTCCAAGGCAGCTTGAAGGGCGTTCCGGACAGCGCGGCGTCGTAGGCGCCGATCGCCGCGAGGGCCGCGCCGAGGAGCAGCACGAAGACGCCGAGGGGGAGCCAGGCCCGGCGCCGCCAGAGCTCGAAGGCGAGGCACGGGGCGAGGACGGCCGCGGCCGGAAATAGGCTCTGGGGACGCGTCGCCAGACCGAACCCAATCGCGAGCGCGGCCACGACGCTGCCCGCGAAGGGACGTTCGCTCCGCGCCCATTCGAGCCCGAGCCCCGCGAGCGCGACCGCGCACAGGCTCGTCGGCTCACTGAGGCCCGTCGCGGAGGTGAACGCGACGGTGGGCGCGAGGGCGAGCGCCGTGGTCGCGAACGCCGCGAAGCGGGCGCCCGCACGCAGCGCGACCGCGCGATGCCAGGCGGCGAGCGTGACGCCCAAGAGCGGCAAGTGGAGCAACGCCGGCACGCCGGTGAGCACGCCGACGAGCTGCACGAGCCCTTCACCCGGCAGGTACTTGCCCGTGTAGCCGATGCGCGTGCGGATCGTGAACATGTCGCTCGGCGCGAAGGGCAGAGCGCGACTCGCGAGGTGACCCTCGGAGTAGAAGCGGGCCTGCATGCGGTAGACGAGCTCGTCGTCGAAGATCACGCGCCCCTTGAGCACGCCGAACATCAAGAACGCCGTGAGTCCGAGCGCCGCCGCGACGGCGAGCCACATCACCTGCGTCGCGCTCGGACGGAAGCGCGGCGGCCGCAGGCCGTAGATACCGAGCGTCAACCCGGCGAGGCCCGGCGCCAGCAAACCGAGCCGCGCGACGTGGTTCCAGAGCTGCTCGTAGGTGAACCCGCGCATCGGCGAGTAGGGCAGCGGTTCCGGCGAAAACGGCGCGTAGCCGAACTCCCACGGACCGCGAGGCACGCTCGCGACGTACGCGAAGTAGCCGAGCGTGAGGAGGACCCCGGCGACGAGCGCCGCGCGCGCGCCGCGGCGTGAAACCAAGACGCGGGTCGCGTCGCTCACGGCTCGCTCGACCTGCCTTCGCTCAGGGTTTCGGCGGGATGGTGGAGCGCCGGAGCAGGCGCGGGATCAAGCGTCCGGCCTCGTCCGCGCCGCGATCGCCGTCTTCGTGGTACTCGGCGTCCTGGTTGACGCGCCAGGGGTCGAAGAGCTCGCGTCCGGCGAGGATGTTCCGCGCGGCGAGCATCGCGGTCATCATCGAGTGATCTTGGTTGTTGTACTTGTGCATGCCGTTGCGGCCGACGGCGTAGAGCCCCGGGAATCGCGCCTTGAGCTCGCGGCGAATCACGTCGACGTGCCGCTGGTACTTCGAGTCGTAGACGGGATAGGCCTTCGGCTGCCGCACGATGGCGCAGTCGATCACCGCCTCTTCGCGAATGAGCCCGATCGAGGCCATTTCGCGCCGAGCGAGCGCGGCGAGCTCGGCGTCGCTCTTCGACCACAGGCCGTCGCCCGCGTGACAGAAGTATTCGCAGCCGTAGGCCGCGAGCGCCTGGTCGGGCACCATTTCGGGCGACCACGATTTGAAGTTTTGGATGCGCCCCACCAAGACGCTCGGATCCTGGATGTAGAGCCAGTTGTCGCTGAAGGCGCCTTCGTCCTTCGCCATCAACACCACGATCAGAAAGTCGCGGTAACGGAGCGACGATGCCGCGGCGAGCGCCTCGTCGCCGAGCGCCGGTGACAGCGAGCGCGCGAGCTCCGAGAGCGGCGCCGAGCTCACGACGTGATCCACCTCGAGCCGCTGGCGTTCCCCGTCGGGTCCGACGTACTCGACCGCGTAGCGCTCGGTGTCCGCGTCGTAACTGATGCGCTCGACGCGCCGGCCCATGAGCACGTGGCCGCCGTTCGCGCGCACGCGATCGGCGCACGCTTCCCACATCATGCCCGGGCCGAGCCGCGGGTAACGGAACGTGTCGATCAGCGTCTTGATCACGCCCGAGCGATCCTTGGTCGGGCGCACGGGCTTGAGCGCGGAGAGCACCGCGGTGCTGAGCGAGAGCCCCTTGATGCGCTGCGCGGCCCAATCCGCCGAGATCTCGTTGCAGTTCATGCCCCACACCTTCTCGGTGTAGGTCTTGAAGAAGATGCGGTAGAGGCGCTCGCCGAACTGATTGGTGACCCAATCCTCGAAGTTTTTGGGTTCCGGCACCGGGTTCAACCGCGCGCGCGCGTACGAAGTGACGCAGCGTCCCGCTTCGACCGGGCCGAGCTTCGCGAGCGCTTCGAACGGCTTGAGCGGGTAGGAGAAGAACTTGCCGTCGTAATAAATGCGGCTCGAGCGCGGGCGATCGAGCATGTCGTGCGGCAGGATTTCCGACCAGAAGTCTTCGACCTCCCGCGCTTTCGAAAAGAAGCGATGCCCGCCGATGTCGAAGCGGAAGCCGCGGTGCACGACCGTGCGCGAAATCCCCCCGACGCTCGTCGGGTCGGCTTCGAGCACGGTGACGCTCGCGTCCCCCTTGCACAAAAGATGGGCTGCGGTGAGCCCCGCGGGCCCGGCTCCGATCACTGCGACTTCGGGGCGCACGCGCCGACGGTACTGCCCGCGCCCGCTGGACGGAAGGGCCGAACACGCCCGGCCCCCGTGATACCATCGCGGTCGCATGCGCATCGGCGGACGCCCCCTGGTCGAGTACGTGGCCGTCGGTGCCGCGCTCCTCTGCGTGGTCTTCAGCGCGGCGCCCGCCTTTTTGAAGAACCTCCGAGCGTCGCGCATGGTCGAGCCGATGGAGCGCCTCCGCTACATGGCGGAACGCGCCACGGCGCTCGCCGCGGGCCGGCCCGTCGAATCGGCTTATCCCGACTCGGCGCCGCTCACACCGAGCGTCGTGCCCCGCGGGGAACTCGTGACCGATCCGCCCGGTACGTGGGACCACCCGACCTGGCGCTTGCTCGGGTTCCACTTCGAGGAACCCCACGCGTACAGCTACGCCTTCGAGAGCAACAATGCCGCCGACCGTTCGAGTTTTCGCGCGCTCGCGCACGGCGACCTCGACGGCGACGGCAACCTGAGCACGTTCGTCGTCACGGGCGAGAGCACGCGGAACGACGCGCCGTCCATCGGCGCCGTGGCGATGCACCGCGAGGTCGAATGACGAGCCAGGCGCGCGCCGGCCTCGGGCCGCGCGTGCTCGTTCTGGCGCTCCTCCTCGCCGCGGCGACGGGCATCGGGACGCTCCGCTCGCTGCTCCTCGCGCGCACGGAGGCGCTGCGCGACACGACCGACGTCTACGAGCTGCCGAGCCCCGAACAGGTCGTGGTGTTGAGCCTCGGCTATCGCTCGGCGCTCGCGGATCTCTTGTTCGCCGACGTGCTCGTCTGGCACGGCATTCACTTCGAGGAAAAGCGTCGCCTCGAGTTCGCCGCGGACTATCTCGACACGATCGCCGCGCTCGATCCGCTCTTTCGCGACACCTATTACTACGGCGACATGCTCATCGCGATGCAGCCGGTGAAGCCGCGTCACGAGGACTACGTTCGCGCCCGTCGCCTGCTCGAGAAGGGCCTCGCCGTACGCCCGACCGACACCGAGCTCTGGCTCAACACCGGGCAGTTCATCGCTTACGTGGCGGCCCCGTGGCTCGACGATCCCAAAGAGAAAGCCGAGTGGAAGCTCGCCGGGGCGCGCGTGCTCGCTCGGGCGTGCGAGCTCGTGAGCTCGAACGAGAACATCCCTTACGACTGCATCACCGCGGCCGGGCTCTTCACCCGCGCGGGGGAACGCGAAGCGAACATCGAATTTCTCGAGCGCGTCCTCGCCGTCTCGGACGACGAAGCCATTCGCGAGCGCGCCATCGCGTATCTCGAGCGCGCCCTCGGCGAACGTTCCGAAGAGCGGCTTCTCGAAAGCGCGAATCGCCTCCGCGACGCCTGGCGGGCGGATCTGCCGTTCGTCGATCTGACGACGGAGCTCATCGTCGGGCCGCCGACCGACCCCGCGGCGTGCGCCGGGCTCGACCCTCCGAGCGACGCGTGCAGCACGACCTGGGCCGCTTGGCGCGCCCGTGAGCGCGCCGAACAGCCCGATCCGTGAACCGTCCTCGCGCTACGGGAACTTGACGGTGAGCGTCGCCTTCTGACCCGGGTTCACGTTGATGCTCTTCGCCTTGCGCCCCAACTCGGGGTGGACGAAGACGACCGTGTGCGTGCCGGGCGGCACCGTCGCGCTCTTCGGCGTCTTGCCGAGCGGCCTGCCGTCGAAGATGACGTTCGAGGGCGGCGTCGAAGTGAACGTGAGTGAGGCGTTCGCGCCCGCGGCAGGCGCGGGTGCGGCCACGGGAGCCGCGGCGGCGCGGGCGGGCGCGGCGGCGGGTGCCGCAGCGGCGCGGGCGACGGGACGCTCGGCGGGAGCCGGCGCTTCGCCTCCGCCCGACGCGGGCGTCATGTCGATGACGAACGTCTTTTCGGCCTGTCCGTCGTCGAAATCGATGCGCTTCTCGTAGCGGGCGAAGCCGCGCTTTTCGGCGACGATCGAGTAGCTCTTGTCCGCTTCGAGATCGACCGCCAGCGGGAAGCGCGGGATCGGCCGGCGCTCGTCGCCGTTCACGAGCATCACCTTCGCGCCGTCCGCGTTGTCGCCGAGCTTGATCGTCGCAAGCCCCTTCTTCACTTTGAGCTTCGGCTCGAGGTCGGTGACGCTGTCGGGCTGGACGGTGATCGTCTTCTCGAACGCCTCGTAGCGGTCACCGCCGTCGATCCGCACCTTGTGATCGCCGGGCGTCATGTCCCGGAGCTCTTGCGGCAGCGGCCCGATTTCCTTGTCGTCGATGAACAGCTTGAGACCGCGGCCTTCGGCCGTGACCTTCAAGCCCGTACCGTCGCTCGGTCGCGCGAGCTCGACGTTCTGCACGGCCTCTTCGCCGGCCGGAACACGCACGCCGACGTCGGCCGTGGGCGGGTAGCCCGCGGCGCTCACCTTGAGAAGGTGCGTGCCGGGCTTGAGCTCCGAGACGCGGCACGGCGAGCCGTTGCACTGATTCTGCTTGGCGCCGTCGACGTAGATTTCGACGCCGTCGACGGGCTTGTTGCCGGGACCGGCAACCGTGACGACGAGCGAGCCACGCTTGCCCTGGCTCAGGAAATACGCGCCGAGCCCGACGCCGACGATGACGAGCACCGCGAGCGCGACGAGCATGTTGCGGCTGCCGCTCGGCCCCTGCATGGGGTACGCGTCCGGCAACGACGGCGGCGGCAGCGAGCTCGTCACCGGCTGCGTCATGGGCGGCGGCGGCAGCGGGCCGCGCGACGCGCCGGGCGGCGCGAGCGAACGCGTCGGAGCGGGGGCGGGCGGCGGTGGCGGCGGCTTCGACGGAACCGGAGGCGGCGGAGGCACGCGCGATCCGATCGGCGCGCCCGCAGCGGGACGCGGCGACGTGAGCCCGCCGGGCGGAGGCGCGCTGTGCAGCAGCGCGTGCGCCGGATCGTCCTGCGCTTTGTCGAAGACGGTCGTCGCTTCGTCGTCGTCGTCCCAGTCGATGTCGACCGCGCCGGTTTTCGGCTTTTCCGGGCTCGGCGGGGGCGGCGGCGCCTTCGATACGAGGCGCGGGGGCGGAGTCGAATCCGCGTCGGCGCGCACGGGCGGAGGAGGCGGCGGCGAGGGCAGCGCGCTCGGGGGAGGAGGAGGCGGCGGAGCACCCATCGACGAGCGCGGCGGCGGCAACGGCGGCGGCGGTGGTCCGGAGCCCGGCACCGGGGGCGGGCCCGACATGCGGTTCGGCGGAGGAGGCGGCGGCGGTGTCGATGATCGCCCCGGCATGCTGGGCGGAGCGGCCAAGCCAAGCAGCGTCTTCTTCTGAACGGCGGAAGACGAAGGAGGGGGAGGAGGCGGTGCCGATGCCCCGCGTGACGACTTCTTGGCAGCTAGGCCGTCGAACACGTCGAGGTCTGATCCCTTGTCACTCATGAAGGTGCTCGCGTTGCTCATATGTCATACCCCGGCTTCGTAAGCTTGGCGAGAGGTTATGCCCCCAAGATTTGCGCCGGATCATTCGTGATCGGCCGCGCGCCGGTGCGCACTCTTCGGCGCGAAAGTTCGAGAGTCACGGTTCGCCGAGCGCGTTTCGGCGCGTTTGGAGTGGAGCCCAGCGCTTCGGTCCGACGATGGGCGTGTCCGTGAAGATCCGCCGCACGCTCGGCCCTTCGGCGCGAACCAGGACGACCCCCGAACCGGGCGCGCGCGCGGGTGTCTCGGTGCCGGGCGGCGCCAGCTCGGCGCCGAGCGCGGCCGGTACGAAGAGCTGCGTTTCGCACCCGAGCGACGTGAGCAGGTGCCGGAGCATCTCGCCGTCGCTGCCCGGGCGGTCGCCTTCCGTCACGCGCGCGTAAATCAGCATCCCCTGGCCGTCGATGCCGAGCGCGGCCGTCGCCGCCACGGCCTGTTTCTCGTGAGCGGCGTAGCCGAACGTGATGCGCGTGGCGTTCGGCTCGGGCGGCTCGCGCGTGATCTGAAAGCCGGTGCGCGCGCCGTGCCAGAGCGAGAACGACATGTCCTTCGCCGTCGCGGGAGTTCGAAACTCGATGATGCGCGGCGGGTTCCTGTCGCCCGGCTCCGGCTCGCGAACCAGATGCGGATCGAGCTTGATGAGACCGACTGCGACGTCGGGACGCGCTGCGTCAGGCCGCACTCGCGTCGTGGCGACGGCGGGCGGCCAGCCGTGCTGTTCGAGCCCCTGCACGCGCCAGCTTCCTTCGCCGGGCTGAGCCGGCGAGACGGCGCTCGGAACCGGATTGCCGGGCAGGATCGGGCGCAGCGTGAGGTAGAAGAAATCGCGCTGCTCCGTGCCGATATAGCGAGGGAAGTTCATGAGGGCCATGAGACGAAACATGCGCCGTCCGACGAACTCCCAACCATCCATCCCGGGCACCGGACCGCGCGCTTCCCACATGTCGTCGAGCGGATGACCGATCGGTGGGATCTGACCTTTCGGCGCGGCGCGGTAGAGCTCGAGGCCGGTGTGGCCGGCGTTCATGTCGAGATGGATGCCGTACACGCAACGAGCTCGGACCATCGCGAGCGCGAGCACGTCGGGGTCGACGCTGGCACCATAGAAATATCCGATGAAGCCGTCACGCGTCATGCAGATCGCGCTCCGCACCGTGCGCGACTCCTGCGTCCAGCCGGGAGGCACGCCACCCCACCAGTAGCGCTTGTACGGATTCGGCGTCTCGTCGACGACGAGGGGCGTCAGGTTCTGCCGAAAGGAGACCATGTCCTCCGGCACCGGGGAGACCTCCGGCCAGGTTCCGAAACCGGTCGAGCCGTCGTCCATCAGCGCGACGGTCGCGGCGTACGGCTTCGGTGGCAGGTACATGACGTGATCGGCCATCATGCCGAAGTCGCCGTGCATCGCTTGAAAGCCGCCGTTCAGTGCGGCGGCGAAGCGGCTCATCGTCTCCGGCCGGCGCGGGATTTCCCCGGTGCCGGTTTCACCGGTCGCGCTCTTCGGTTCGACGGTTCCGCTCACCGGGTGCAGCTCGAGTTGTCGCGGATCCCACAGCGTGACGAAGATCTGCGAGTAGATGCGCTTCCGATCGGTGCGAATGAACGAGAAGACGAACGGCGCCGGCGCGCCGGGGTTACGCGCGACGAACGGATCCTTGTCGAGGCGCACCCACTTGCCTTCGCCTTTGAGCGGCGGCGAGAGCATCGGCTGCATCGGCGCCGGCGGCCAGCCCGTCACCGGGTCGGTCGCGTCGCTCGTCGGCGCCGCATAGAGATCTCCGAGCTCTTCGGCGACGGCGTGACTCGCGTCTTCGTTCGAAACCTCGCTCACGATCTGGTCGAGCTGGTCGCTCGCCTCGAACGCGACGGCTTTCAGGAGCTGCATGTTGCGGTCGCCGAACCACGGCAGCGCCCGCACGCGATCGACGGCCCACGTGACGAAGTTGCCCGGGCGCGCCTTGCGCGGCGTTTGCTCGGCCGCGCGCGGATCGTCGGTGACGGGGCCGCCCGCGATCGGAACCCGCACGCGATGCGCGTCGACGTCCATCAAGAGCTCGTCGGTCGTGAGACCGAGCGCGACGCGTGAGGCGGGCGGCTCGAGCTTGAAAGCGCGCCGTCCGACGCCGGAGAATTGCCCTGTCTCCTGCAGGTTCGTGATCGCGTTTTGAGCTCGGCGCGGCAGCGTCCATTCGCGACCGGAGAGGCGCGGCTCGCCCGTGAGATCGGCGAGCTGCACGGCGTGCACTTTGCCGTCCTGCGTGACCGCCCACGCGGCGTGCTCGCCGTTCACGACGAGCCCTTGTTCGTCCGCGGCCGACGTGTCCGTCAGATTGAAGGTGCTCGAGATCTCGAGCAGGTTCCCTTCGGGCGAACGCCGAGCGCGGACGAGGTACACGTCGGCGAGCTCGCCGGGCCGGCGCGCGAGCACGAGCGCGCGTTCGTGACGCGTCACCGCGCCGCGCGGCGTGTGGTCGGGCAGGAGCATGACCTGCGTCGGATCGGCGCTGAGCCCGAGCTTGGCGAGTCCGAGGCTCAACGAGCGCGCGACGTCGGTTTCGCGCCGAGCGGCTTCCGGCGCGGTGTCGTACTCGTGGAGCCACACCGCGAGCAGGGCGAACAGCGGCAACGGCCGCGCGAGTGTCCAAAGCTGCCGTCCGAGACGCTCGAGCGGCGTGCGCACCGGCTTCGAGCGGACTTCGGAGCTCGACATGGACTCTCCCGACCCTTCGCCTAACACTGGTGTCGGTGCTTGGCCCATTTTGAGGAGAGGTGACAACTTGGTTGACCCGACTCTGACAACCTCATTGGCTCCGAGCCGGCGACCATCGGTCTATCAATTGAATATCCATGGGGTTTTAGCATCAGGAGGCGCGGCATGCGGCGTGCTACGCTTTCGGGGGTCCCATGGGTTTTCGGTTCGCGCGGCGCACGCTCTTCGCCGGGGCGCTCCTCGGCGTCGGCTGCTATTCGCCGACATTGCCGCTGCCGCCGCCCGTCAAACCCGACGTGAGCCTCACGAGTACCGGTGACTACGAGCTCACCGGCGGGGTGCTGCCAAACTCCCCGGTCTTCGCGCTCGACGCGCGAACGCAGCTCATCGACGGCCAGGTGTCGGACGGCGTCGGTCTCTACACGATCGTGCTGCACGCCGCGCAAGCCGGCGACACCATCACGCTTTGGTACGAGTCGGGCACCGATCTGAGTCCGCCGATGGTGTTCGACCTGCCCACCGTGAACCCGAGCGGCTCGAGCGGCGGCGCCGCGGGCACGGCAGCGACCGGCGGCTCGGGCGGCGCGGGTACGAGCGGCTCGGGCGGAATGTCCGGCTCGGGCGGCTGAGCCGGGTGCTCAGCCCACCGTGCGGAGGACGCGGCGGCCGTCGCTCGCGCGGTGGAGCAACGCGGGCGTCGCACGCGTGCGTCGCCCGAGCGGGAGCCGCTCGTTTTCGAGCACCTCGGCGACGAGGTCGTAGTCCGAAGCGCTCGTGACGCGCGCGCGGCAAAGGTCGCCCGGTTGCACCGGACCGCCCGAGAGATACACGGAGCCGTCGATTTCCGGAGCTTGGCCCGCGTGGCGTCCGGCCATGACGAGCTCGCTCTCTTCGCTCGGCCCCTCGACGAGCACCTCGAGCTCGGTGCCGACGAGCGCGCGATTCTTGCGGCGGCTGATGCCGCGCTGCAGGCTCATCAAGCGCCGCGCGCGCGCGCCGGCCACGCCCTTCGGCACCTTGCCTTCGAGCGCGAACGAGCGTGCGGACTCCTCGTCCGAGTAACGGAACACGCCGACGCGCTCGAACTCGGCGAAGCGCACGAACGCAAGGAGCTCCTCGAACTCGGCGTCCGTCTCGCCCGGGTGCCCGACGATGAACGCCGTGCGGAACGTGAGGCCCGGGATGCGCTTGCGCAGTCGCTCGACGAGCTCGTAGAGGCGCTTGCCGCCGTGGCCGCGCCGCATGCGCCGGAGCATGCCGTCCGCCGCGTGCTGGAGCGGCATATCGACGTAAGGCACGACGCGCGGATGCTCGGCGATGAGCGTGACGAGATCGTCCCCGAGCTTCTCCGGATACAGGTAAAAAAGCCTGACCCAGCGCAACCCGGGGACCTCGGCGATGCGCTCGACGAGCGCGGCGAGGGACGGCGCGCCCGGCGTGTCCCGACCCCACGCGACCGTGTCCTGCGACACGAGGTTCAGCTCGACGACGCCGGCGGCTGCGAGCGTTTCGGCTTCACGCACGATGTCGTCCGCGGGGCGCGAGCGCTGCTTGCCGCGGAGGGACGGGATCACGCAAAACGAGCAGCTTCGATTGCAGCCTTCGGCGAGCTTCAAAAAGGCGCTCCGGCCGCGCGTCGAGACACGCCGCGGATCGGTCGCTTGCACGAGCCAGCTCGCCGGGTCGCCGACCAGAATGCGCTCCGCGCCGCCCTCGAGCACGCGCTCGAGCTTCAGCATGTCGCTCGAGCCGAGCAGGTGGTCGATTTCGGGGATCTCGCGCGCGAGCTCGTCCGGGTGCCGCTGGCTCAAGCAGCCGGTGACGACCAGCTTTTCGCAGCGCCCCTCGGACTTTTGCCGCGAAAGATCGAGGATCGTGTTGATCGACTCTTCTTTGGCGGCGTCGATGAAGCCGCACGTGTTGACGACGATGACGCTCGCGTCGCCGGGCTCCGTCACGTGCCGGAACCCCGCGCGCTCGGCGACGCCGAGCATCACCTCGCTGTCCACGCGGTTCTTCGGGCAACCGAGGCTGACGAAATGGATCGTGCGGCGCAAGGGGAGATCAGGCCTGCATCGAGCGCACGAAGCGATCGAAGAGGTAGAGCGCGTCGTGCGGTCCGGCCGCGGCTTCGGGGTGATACTGCACGCTGAAGGCGCGCGCGTCGGGCGCGGCGAGTCCCTCGCTCGTGCCGTCGTTCAGGTGCAGATGCGTCGAGGTCGCGATGCCGGCAATCGACGGCACGTCGACCGCGAAGCCGTGATTTTGGGTCGTGATCTCGACGCGGCCGGTGGCGAGATCCTGCACCGGTTGGTTCAGGCCGCGGTGGCCGAATTTGAGCTTGAACGTCTTCGCCCCGAGCGCGAGGGCGAGCAGCTGATGGCCGAGGCAGATGCCGAACATCGGCTTTTTGCCGAGAAGCTCGCGGATGGTGGTGATGGCGTACGTCACCGCGGCGGGGTCGCCGGGCCCGTTCGAGAGGAAGATGCCGTCGGGGTTCCGCGCGAGGATGTCGCTCGCCGAAGTGCGCGCGGGGACGGCCGTCACGTTGCAACCCGCGTCGACCAAGCAGCGCAGGATGTTGCGCTTCGCACCGAAGTCGATCGCGACGACGGAGAGCGGCCGCGTCACGGCTTGCGGGGCGTCCCCGAACGGGGCGCTCCATTCACCGCGTTTTTCCCCGAACTCGTAGGGGGCGCTCGGCGTCACGCGCTCGACGAGATCGAGCCCCTCCATGTTCGGTGCCGCGCGCGCGCGCTCGACGAGGACGTGCGGCGGCTCGCTGCCGATGGCGCCGTTTTGCGCGCCGTGATCGCGCAGGTGGCGCGTGAGCCGGCGCGTGTCGATGTCGGCGATGGCGGCGATGCCGTGACGGCTCAAGTAGTGGTCGAGCGACTCGTCGGAGCGCCAGTTCGAGACCGTGATGCTGCGGTCGCGGATGACGAAACCGGCGACGTGCGGATTGCCGCTCACGCTCTCGGCGTCCTCCTCGTTGATGCCCGTGTTGCCGATCTGCGGCGAGGTCATCGTGACGATCTGCCCGCAGTACGAGGGATCGGTGAGGACTTCCTGGTAGCCGGTCATGCCGGTCGTGAACACGACTTCTCCGACGACGCTCGCGTCGGCGCCGAAGGCGCGACCGGGGAAGAGCGTGCCGTCGGCGAGGGCCAGATGTGCGGGACGACCGTTCATGTGCCTCCGTCTGCGTCGTGGACGACGACGCCGCGTGCGAGCGTGAGAAGTACCTTGCCCATGAGCTCTCTCGACATGAAAGGTGTGTTCCTACTCTTGGAACGCAAGCGCACGCTCTCCGGTTTCCAGCGCGCGGCCGGGTCGACCAGCGTGAGCTCCGCGACCGCGCCTTCCCGCAAGCGTGGCGCGTCGATGCCCGCGATGCGAGCCGGGCGCGTCGAAAGCGCATCGACGAGACGCGCGAGGGTGAGCCCCGAAGTGCCGACGAGGCCGAGCAGGAGGCCGAAACAGAGCTCGAGGCCCATCAGGCCGGGTTTGGCCTGGCTGAGCTCGCAGTCCTTCTCGAGTGGGGTGTGGGGGGCGTGATCGGTCGCGATGGCGTCGATGGTGCCGTCGGCGAGCGCCTCGACGAGCGCCGCCACGTCTTCCGCCTCGCGGAGCGGCGGGTTCACCTTGCAGGCCGTGTCGTAACCGAGGAGCGCCGCGTCCGTGAGGAGGAGGTGGTGCGGCGTCACCTCGCACGTCACGTCGATGTGGCGTGCCTTGGCCTCGCGCACGAGCCGCGCCGAACCGCGCGTCGAGACGTGGGCGACGTGGTAACGCGCCCCGACGTACTCGGCGAGCAGGAGGTCGCGCGCGACGATCACGTCCTCGGCGATGCGGGGCCAGCCGCGCAGGCCGAGCCGCGCGGAAATCGCGCCTTCGTGGATGTCGGCGCCGGCCGTCAATTGATGGTCCTCGGCATGCTGAATCACCGGCATGTCGAAGTTCTTCGCGTACTCGAGGGCGCGGCGCATCACCGCGCTCGACATCACGCACACGCCGTCGTCGCTCACCGCCACGGCGCCCGCCGCGCGGAGCTCGGCCATCTCGGTGAGCTCCTTGCCCTCTTGACGCTTGGTGATCGCTCCGATCGGGTGCAGCGTCGGCCCGCCGTGCTCGGCGGCGCGGTGGAGCATCATCTCGGTCACGGCGCGCGTGTCGTTCACGGGCTGCGTGTTCGGCATCGCGCACACGTGGGCGTAGCCGCCCGCGCCGGCCGCCGACAGGCCCGAGGCGATGTCCTCTTTGTACTCTTGCCCCGGCTCGCGCAGGTGCGCGTGCAGATCGACGAAGGCGGGCAAGACCCAGCGGCCGCGCCCGTCGATCACCTGCGCCCGCTCCGAGCGCGCCGCGTCCGCGCCGGCGTCGGGCCCGAGGCGCGTGATCTTCCCGCGTTCGATGACGACGTCGACCGTCGCGTCGAGGTCACGCGCCGGATCGACGGCGCGTGCCCCGCGGAGGACCAGGAGCTCGGCCGGGGCGCTCATAGGGCGCCACCGCATAGCATGCCCATCGCCACCCTGGGCCCGCGATCGAAACCGGGCCTTCAGCGACGGGATCTTCGCGTCTTTTAGGCTTGGTGTAAGCTCTACGACCATGGCCGAGGACGGGAAACAGTCCAAGAAGCCCGCGCCGCCGCGCCCGACGCCTGGTCGCACCTCCGTGCCCCCGTCGGCGCCGCCGCGCGCGAGGGAAGCTCCAGCGTCGCCCTCCGCCGGCGCCAAGTCCTCGCCCACGGCGACGGAGGACGCGGCGGCGCCCGTCCGAAGCCTCCCGCCTCCGCCGCCCGTACGACAGCGACCGCTGTCGGCGCCGCCCGCGGGCAGCAAGCGCAGCCGCCCGGTGCCGCCGCGTCCACCCTCACGGCCGCCCGGGCCGAACGGCGACGCGAAGGAGGCGAGCGTCGAAGCCGTGGCGCCGGCGAAGCTCCCCGCGCCGCCGAACTTCACCGTGCCCTCACCGCCGGCCTCTCCGGACTCGCGCTCCCAGCGGCCGAAACCACCGGCGCCCCCGCAACGCTCGCACGTGCCGGCGCCGCAACCGACTCCCGGCGCGCCGCCGGTCGTCGCCGAAAAACGGCGCACGCCGCGACCGTCTTCTGCTCCGGCGCCGCTCGAGGTCCCGGCGAACGCGGCCGAGACGCTGCAGCACGCTCAGCCGGGCACCCATGCGGAAATCGCGAAGGAGATGCTCGCCGCGTTCGAGCGCGAGCTCGCCACGCATCCTAAGGCGCACCGTTCCGGCCGCCTGCACTACGAGTGCGCTCGGCTCTTCGAGTGGCCGCTCGCCGACACGCTGCGCGCCGCGGACCATTACCAAAAAGCCCACGCGCTCGTGCTCGATCATCTGCCGTCGGTGCTCGGAGCGCGCCGCACGCTCATCGCCGCCAAGCGTCATCAGCAGGCGCTGCCGTTCTTCGACGCCGAGATCCGCCTGACCGCCGATCCGCAGCGCAAGGCGGTCGTTTATTACGAGAAGGGGCTCGTGCTCGAGGACGCGCTGAACCAGAAGCAGCAGGCGCGCGAAGCGTTCGAGACGGGCCTCGAGCTCGATCCGACGAACCCGTCGCTCCTGAAAGCGGTCGAGCGTGCGGAGATCGCCGCGAAGGCGTGGGACAGCCTCGACAAGACGTATGCTCGGGCGGCGAACGCCGTCACTCAGGACGCGCGCCTCAAGGCGACGTTGATCGCCGAACGCGCGCGCGTGGTGGAGGGCAGAAAACGCGACGTGCGGGGCGCGACCGAGCTGTATCGGCTCGCGCTCGAGACGGACCCGCGCATCACGGGCGCGATCCACGCGCTCAAGCGCCTCTGCTACGCCGAGGAACGTTTCGGCGATCTCGTCACGGTGCTCGCGCACGAAGCCGAGCTCGTGAGCGGCCCCGAAGCGCGCTCGCTCTCCCTCTACCGTGCCGGGCGCGTGCTCTCCGACCGGCTCGGGGCGCTCGACAAAGCGGCGGAGGCGTTCGAAAGCGCCGCTCGCGAAGCTCCGAACGATCGCGTCGTGCTCGAGGAGCTCGCGCGCGCCCACGAGCTCGCCAAGCGCTGGCCGGAGCTCGTCGCCGTGCTCGAGCGCCTCGCCGAGCTCGCGAGCGCGCCGGCCGAAAGGGTCGGGCTCCTGCACCAGATCGGTGAGCTCGCGGAGGAGCGCCTGGGCGACGAGGAGCTCGCGATCGCTTGGTTCGAGCGCGCTCGAGCCGTGGACCCGCTGTACCTGCCGGCCATTCAGGCGCTCTCGAAGCTTTACTCGCGACGCGAGAACTGGTCGGCGCTCCTCGCCGTCCACGGCGGCGAAGCCGACCAGGGGCTCGACAGCTCGCGCCGCGCGGCCGCGCACGCGCGCATGGCCGAAATCCTCGAGCACCGGCTGAACCGCCCGGACGCCGCCGCCGAGCATCACGCCCGCGCGCTCGGGCTCGTGCCGGGCTACGCGCCCTCCTTCAAGGCGCTCGAGCGGCTGCTCGTGCAAGCGCACAAGCACGAAGCGCTCGTCGAGCTCTACGAGCGCGGCGTCGATCTCGCGCCGGACGCCGACGGCAAGATCACCTGGCTCTTCAAGATCGGCCGGTTGCAAGAAGACGCGCTCGGCGAGCCGGCGCGCGCCATGACGGCATTTCGCCGCATCCTCGAGGTCGATCCGCAGCACCTCGGGGCGATCCACGCGCTCGAACGAGCCGCCGAGCGCGCGGGCCGTTTCAAGGATCTCGTCGCCGCGCTCGAGCTCGAGGTCGCGCGCGTCACGGACAAGCGCCGCCGGCTCGAGCTCCTGCACCGCGCGGGTGAAGTCGCCGAGCTCGAGCTCGCGGACGAGGCCCAAGCGCTCGCGTTTTATCGGAAAGCCTTCGAGCTCGAACACGGCTACTTGCCGGCCCTCGCCGGACTCGGCCGGCTGCATTACAAGGCCGGCCGCTGGGACGCGTTGCTCGAGACGTACCGCGCCGAGCTCGAGCACACGGCGTCCGGGCCCGGCAGCGCCGCCCTCCATTACAAGGTCGGCGAGCTCTACGAACATCGCATCGGTCGCGAGGACGAGGCCATTGCCGCCTATCGGCGCGCGCTCACCGCCGACGCCCGGCATCGGCCCGCCATTCGTGCGCTCGAGAGGAAGCTCGGGGAGCGCGGGCGTTTCGACGATCTCGCGCGCTTGCTCGAGAACGAGGTCGCGAGCGCGGCCGATGCGTCCGACAAGGCGCGCGCGGCCTTCCGCGTGGGCGAGATTTACGAGAACCGCCTGAAGCAGCCGGACAAGGCGCGCGCGTCGTACGAACAGGCGCTCGCCGCGGTCCCCGAGTTTCGCCCCGCCCGCGAGGGACTGATCCGGCTGCTCACGCTGGCGCAGGACTTCAAGCGCGTCGTGCTGGAGCTCGAGCATCAGGTGAAGGCCGAGGAAGATCCGGCGCTCGCGGTGTCGGCGCTGCTCCGGCAGGGCGAGGTGTATCGCGACGCGCTCGCGGATCCGACGCGCGCGATCGCGTGTTTCGAGGCCGTCCTCGAGCGCGATCCGGCGCACGTCGAAGCGCTCGCCGCTCTCGAGCCGCTCTACTCCGAGCAGGCGGCGTGGGACGCGCTCGCTCGCGTCTACGTGACCGAAGCGCGAGTCCTGTCCGATCCGGGCGCCCGCGTCGCGGTCCTGCGCGAGCTCGCGCGGCTCGAGGAACGACGCGCGGGCGACGACGTGGCGCGCGTGCGGGACGCCGAAATGATGGTGCTCCAACTCGCGCCCTCCGATCCGACGGCGCTCGCCGCGCTCGAGCGGCTCGCGCTCGGCGCCGCCGATCCGGCGCTCATCGGGCAGGTGGACGCGCAGCTCGCGAGCTCGGAGAACCCGGCCGTCGCCGCCGAGCACACGACGCGTCTCGCCGAGCTGCTCGAGGCGAGCGGCGACGCGTCCGCGCTCGGCCTCTATCGCGCGGCCCTCACGCGCGAGGCCGAAAATGTCGCCGCCGCGCGCGGGCTCGCGCGCATGGCCGAACGCTTGGGCGATCCGAAGCTGCTCGAAGAAGCGGCGTCGCGCATCGTCGCCGTCGCGCTCGATCGGCCGTACGCGGCCCGCCTGTTGCTCCGCGCCGCCGAGGTGCAAGCGGGGACGGGCGACCGCAACGGCGCGGCGTCGCTGCTCGAAGCGGCGCTCGAGGTGAGCCCCGAACAGGAGCTCGCGGCGGCGCGCCTCGAGGAGCTGCTCGTCGCGGCAGGGGAGGTGGATCGAGCCGTCCAGGCGCTTTCCCAGGCCGCCACCGAGGCGGCGTCGCGCGACCGTGCCGCGGCCTTGTGGATCCGCGTCGCGGAGCTTCACGCCGAGCGGCGGCGCGAGCTCCAGGCGGCGCTCGCCGTACTCCACCGCGCGCTCGGCATTCTGCCGGGCCACGTCGGCGTGCTCATGAAGCTCGCCGAGCTCTTCGTGCGTGACGGCCAGTGGAGCGAAGCCGTGGAACGCCTGCGGCAGGTGACCTCGCAGCCGAGCGCGCCCGAAGCGGTGCGTCTCGACGCGCACGCGCGGCTCGCGGCGATCCTCGACGAGCGGCTGGGCGATGCGGAGCGCGCGCGAGCGAGCGTCGAAGCGGTGCTCGCCGCCAATCCGAAGCACGCGGCCGCGCTCGGGCGCCTGGTGCAGCTCGAGCTCCGGCGCGGTCGGCTCGACGCGGCGAGCGAAGCGGCGTCGCGCCTGGTGCAGGTCTCGGAAGAACCCGAGGATCGCGTGGAGGCGCTCGCGGCCCAGGGTCGCGTCGAGAAGGCGCGCGGACGACTGGGCGCCGCCGGGCAAGCCTTCGCGGAGGCCGTGTCACTCGCCGGCCTCGACGGCGACGCGGCGAACGAGCTCGTCGAGCTCGTGAGCGCCGTGCCGCGCAAACCCGACGCACCCAGCTGGGACGTCTACGCCGCCGCGCTGTCGCGCCACCTCGAAGGCGCGGGCGAGGGTGCGCCCGCCGCGGTGTTTCTCGAGCTCGCGCGCGTCTACCGCGAGTTTCTGCATCGCCCCGAGCAGGCGATTCAGGTGCTCGAACGCGGCGTCACGCAGAGCGAC